>CALXLB010000029.1 GCA_944389085.1 uncultured Spirochaetaceae bacterium | reverse complement strand
CATCACATCGGAAATTTTCCCTATACTCATTAATTGAAAGAGCTCTCTGTGAAAGAGCATGAGGAAATAGCAAGAGAACTCATCACAGTATCACCGGAACTGAGAGAAGCTGTCAGTGAAACTGGTGCTGATCCTGAAATGACAGGACTCATCATCGACACTGACAGAGGTACAGACAATGAGGAAACTCTGTTCTACAGAACTGTGCTCTCAGGGACACTCGACCCTGATAAACTGGATTATCTCTCACGCGATGCATTCTTTGCAGGCATCCCATATGGCAGACAGGACACGAGCTATATCATCTCCTCCCTCTCCTATGCCGACGGACATCTTGTACTTGATGAAGACGCAATCTCTCTTGTAGAGCAGATACTCTTTTCAAAGTATATGATGTACCGCAATCTCTACTGGCACAAAGGTGTGAGAGGAGCCACATGCATGATCAAGAAAGCTGTTCTGTCCGCATTGCATGATAAAGTGATAAATCTTGCAGACCTCTATCTCAAGGATGATCGGGGCTTTGCGGCACTGTGCATGTCACATATGGACTATCCTCCATTCCGGCTTGTAAGGGATGTGGAAAAAGGCAGACTCGAAGAGCGCAAAGCCTGGAAGCCATATGATGAGAACGGAACAATAGAGAAAAAAGCAAAGAACATCTTCACACGTTCCGCTGCCGAAGATGAAATTTTCTCAATTCTCCATCCCGCCTATCCAGAACTTGAAAAGTGGCAGGTTATAATAGACATTCCCGAACCGATCAGTTTGGAAAGCGGTATATTCATCAGATAGCATGATGGAAGTATCAGGAAACCTGATGAGAGTGAAATGCTATTCTCCAGAACAGGACGTCTCTACTCATCTGGACTGAGGAAGGTAGCCCTCTATCTGCCAGATTACATAAGCTCCGCTGATGCCGGAAAAGCCTTCAAGGAGGTAGACCTTGGATAATGAACTTACATGGAGAGACATCATCAGCGGGGAAATGCCACCTTGGGTGATGCGATTCATAAAAGGTGTCGGAAAAGCCATCAACCGCTACAGGATGATACAGGGAGGAGACGATGTTCTCATTGCAGCCTCGGGGGGAAAGGATTCCCTTGCCCTCGCACTTGCACTTTCAGTAAGGAGAAAATGGCTTCCTGTTGATTATACCCTGCGTGCTCTACTGATAAACTGGATCGAGCATCCGATTCCAGAGGAATACAGAGATAAGCTTGCAGAATACTTCGATGCTCTTGGAATCTATTTCACTATCAAGGATGAAAAGCAATTTCCATCCTCATTCGATGGAGATTTCAACTGTTATCTCTGTGCGAGAAACAGAAGAAGAATCCTTTTCACATATGCAGAAGAGACGGATACAAAGCTCATTGCAGTGGGCCATCATCTGGATGATCTGGCAGAGACAACAATGATGAACCTTTGCTTCCGTGCCTCTTTTTCCACAATGCTGCCTGTGCAGGAATTCTTCTCTGGCAGCATGCACGTGATAAGACCGATGATAGAAACCAGGGAAAGCACGATACGCCGCCTTGCAGATACATTCAGCCTGCCTGTCGTAAAACCCGTCTGTCCATATGACCAGACAAATGTCAGGGCAAGGCTGAAACCTATAATCCAGGAATTATCACACATAGACAAGCTCACGAGAGAGCACATTTACAATGCTCATGATTTCTCAAAATGCCTCATGGAAGAGCGAAGATATGATATTTAATTCATTTACAGAAATGTGGCAAGCAAAATCTGTGGTCTTACATTGCTCTCATGTGCTAAAATGATTCTAGTTAGGCTAGTATGCCTAGAGGGTGAAATGTTATGAAGAAGATCCTATCGTTACTCATGATCGCGCTTACCGTCTCGTTCACCGTATCCGCATCTCCTGCGCTTTCCCTGGTTGAAGGAGGAAGTGAAGGCCTGATGCTCTATGCACCTGACGGGACTTTACTCGACTCGGCATCTGATGTCGGGGAAAGCGGAATGGTCATAAGAACCGGCGATACAGCAAGTACGTTCGCATCAGATTATGGTGATATTTACCTGAAAGAGAATTCACTTCTCGCTGTGACAGGTTTCGATATCGCAGATCCATCGATTTACCTTGTATATGGCGGAATGAATGTCGTGCTGAAGTCGGATCTTCAGATGACAGTATTCACTCCTTCCAGTTCTGTGCTTCTTCCTGGTGAAGGAGAATATGTTTTCACAAGTACAGACACGGAAGAAAGTCTTCTCAACCTCTCGGCACAGACGCTCACAGCCTATGATGGAATCAGAGGTATCAATGAAACTGTCGAGTCCATGGAAAGTGTCGACTACATGGCATGGCCAAGAAACGTTGAACCTGTAAGCGAAGAGGAATACTATGCTTCATCCGTCATCGATGATGAATCACTCTTTGTACCGGAAGCTCCCGAGGCAGAAGCAATAACAGAAACAGAGCCAGAAGAAGAACCAGAGATTGTCAACATTGCACCTCCTGCTCCAGATCTTGCACCGGAACCGGTGATTGCTACAGAGCCACCTATTCCTGTCGTTGTAGATATGACAAGAAGACCGGAAGCTCCTGCAATCAAAGAACCTGGATATGATATCAGGCCGGAAGCAGAGATTATCGATGTTGAAAAGCCTAGAGTTCCAGAAACACCAAATGCAGAGGCTGTAACAGAAACAGCTGAAGAGCCAGAAACAGTAGAAATCATTCCACCGGCAATTCCTGCAGGTGCTGAAATAAATGCTGAAACTGAAGTTGCTCCTGAGACAGAGACTGTCACAGTCATACCTCACGAAGTTCCAGATACAGCAACAGTAAATGCTGAAACTGAAATCATCACTCAGCCGAAAACTGTCACCGTAATTCCACCAGCAGTTCCTGCAGGCGCTGAAATAAAGACAGAAACTGAAGTAGCACCAGAGATAGAAACGGTCACAGTAACACCTCACGCTGTCCCTGATGCAGCAGCAGTTAATTCTGCAACTGAAGTCATCCCAGATACAGTCATAATCGATGTGCTTCCACCAAATGTGCCATCTGCACCTGTCGCAACAGCTACAAGCGAGACAACTGTAACAGTTGTATCTGCAGCTGTACCTTCTTCACCCTCACTCTCGGCAGATACAGAAGTCACACCAAGTGCCGTCGTTGTTGATATCATCCCGGCAGAAGCAGAAATCGCAACAGCTTCAGCAATAGGAGAAGATGATGATGTAATCACAGAAGAATCTGAAGAAGCAGAAACCGCTGTAACAGCTGCAGCAGAAGCAGAAGAGGAAGAAAAGAGCGATATCAGCTTTGATCTCCGCCTTGCTGCAAGAGCATATGGAAGCCAGAATAACGGATCTGCAATGGGCATTGCTCTCCAGCCATCACTGAAAGCCGGAGCATTCACACTCACCCTCAATGCTGACCCATTTGCAATTCTCAATGGCATCAAGTCTGAAACAGTTACTGAGTGGATCGGGTTCGGAACAGACTTCATCGAAGAGATTAGCTACTACGACGATGCAATCACCCTCGCAATCGACAGAGTCAGCTATCTCCCAGGTGATGCTTCTGGTCTCTTCTTCGGACTTGACCATGGCTATGATGGAAAGTATTCAGCACTCTCTCTGAATCATACGTTCTCATCAGAGTACTACAGCCATCGCATCTGGTTCTCAGACCTTTCATTCAGAACAGAAGAAGGTCTGGCAACAGGTGGACTGGAGCTCACAGCAAGCATCGGAGATATCTACCCTGCTTCCATTACACTGGGTTCTGCTGTCAGACTCCAGCCTGAGAATATCAAGACAACTGAGCTCTATCCGGAAGCAGCTGTCTACTTCCCGATTCTCTGGAATGGTGCTGTGGACCTCGGCTTCAGGGCAAGCGCCGCAACAGCAGTGAAAGCAGATGACTTCTCTGCAAATCCGTTTACAGAGAATGGTATGCTCATCACAGCTACAGTTCCGGTAAGCTGGAACGGGCTGAACTTTGAAGCTGGAGCAGCTTACTCAACAGGAAGTCTCCATTATAGTCTCTATGGCACAGCATTCGAATCTGCAGGAACAGCAGCGAACGGATACCTTTCCATTATCGCTTCCGCTTCTTATGAGAATGAATTCTTCGGAGCTCGTGCAGAGGGCTGGATCGATCTTGATCTCGATACTATGAAGCCAGACTGGAATAACAGCTATGTTGATGCAGCTGCATACGTAAATCTCTGGGGTCTGAGGCTCTTCGGAGGATTCAGGACACAGTTCGATTTCACAGATGCCTCAATCCAGGACAGTGCTGAGTACTATGGTGGTATCGGTACAGATCTCGGTCCACTCTATTCAAGAATGGCAATGAGCTACAATGCTGAAGATGGTTTTGCCCTCACCTTCGCCTCCTCCGTTTCCACATTCGGAAGAGATAAGGAAGAAGCAGAAGACTTCGATACAGCATTCCCGATTTCAGCTGATATCATTACAGGATTTGAATCCATTGTCACAGAAACCGGTGATTCGATGCCTGTATTCCTCGTAATGCCAAGAGTCACATTCGGTACAGATGAATACAACATCTCACTCCGTGCACCGCTTAAGATGACTTACGACAATGGTGAGTTCCTCCTTGCCGGTTTCAATGGCCACGAGAAGTGGAACTTCGGTGCAGATGAGATTGATGAGAATGCAAGAATCTATAGAATCGTCACAGATTCTCTTGCAGTAATTGATTCAATCACAGTCGGAAACGAAGAAAGTGTCGGATATATCCTTGCAGACCGCGATTACAAGAAGAACGGCACGCTCTATGATGACTTCGGCAGAAGAGGCGACCTTGCCATGAGACTCGGACTCAACCTCGATAACTTTGCACTCTCACTCTACGCAGACGATGCAGAAGCACCGCACTACGCTGAGATGAGTCTTGCATTCGGCAATGTCAATGGACCTAAGTTCCGCCTGACACTCCCGGCTGAGATACTCATTGAAGACACATTCACAGAGTATGCACTGCTGATGTATCCGGAAGTAAGACTTGAATTCCCATTCCTTGACAGGGCATTCGAGATCAGTCTTTACGGAATCGGAGAAGTCTCGACAGCATTCAGTAACGGAACAATGGAAATGGCCAATATCATCTTCGACTTCTCGACGATGACTATGTATGATTACATGGCAGGTCTCTCATTCAGCATGGATCTCGATACAGTAGCATTCACCCTTGAAGGCGGTATCAGAAACGGTAGACTTGAACCAAGCATGTTCAATACAGTCTCCGCAGCAAGAGAAGATGTTGGTGCAGATACAATGAGAGAAGTCATTGCAGGAGATACAGGAAGCAATGATATCAAGTACTATGCAAAAGCTACATTCGCACTTGATCTCGGATTCCTCGATCTCAGGGCTTCCTACTCTGTCGCTGATATCCTTGCCTTCACAACCGATGCTGCAGACTTTGCTTCTCTTACAATCGGAGGAACAATCAACGACAGCATCAGGCTCTATGCCTCATTTGCAAAAGAAGATCTTGTCGCTTCATTCAGTGAGAAGACAGCATTCCTCGATTACATTTCCAACGGGGCTGTCTACTCAATCGGTGCAGACTTCGACTTCGGACGTGTAGGCTTCTCAGCTCTCCTTTCTGAAAGATTCGCAGAGCGTGAAGACAGCGAATGGATCAATGCACTAGCTGCAAGAAGAACATCAGATCCAATGCTGACAATAAAGGCAAGGCTCTCGTTCTGATGGCAAGAATCAATCTTCTTGCCCCACTCCTCTCCTCGCGCATTGCCGCAGGAGAGGTTATTGAAAGGCCCCAATCAGTACTTCGAGAGCTTCTGGATAACGCTCTCGATGCCGGGGCTGATGAAATAAGAATCTCTATAGACGGCGGAGGAATAGACAAAATCTCCGTCGCTGATAATGGCAGCGGAATCTCACGCGAGGATCTCAATCTCCTAGGTTCACGCCATGCAACAAGTAAGATACATACCCAGGATGATCTATATGATATCCGTACACTCGGATTCAGAGGCGAAGCGCTTTATTCAATAGGAGCTGTTTCACGCCTCACTGTCTCGACACACTCACAGGAGACAGGAGAATCCTCTACACTTGTCATAGATAACCTCAAAAGAGAGGAAATCAAGAATTTCGGTCCTGACAGCGGCACAATCGTAACAGCAGAATCTCTTTTCATGGAAATACCTGCACGCCGTTCTTTTCTCAAGCGTCCATCATCGGAAGCAGCATTATGCAGACAGACACTTGTACAGAAAGCTCTAGCCTATCCTTCCGTACGTTTCACATTCATCTCTGATGGTGCAATCAGGCTCGACTGGCCAAAGTGCAGCTCCCTGAAAGAAAGAGTGATGATGCTCTATAGACCAGAAGGAATCGCAGATGCTGATATCGAAGAGCTTCATGGTGAAGGAGATTGCTTTTCCGTTGATATCGTTGCAGGAAACTCTGCTGTAAAACGCTCAGACAGAAAAGAAATAAGAATCTATGTAAATGGCCGTCCCGTTGATGAATACTCGCTGCAGCAAGCTGTGACATATGGCTACGGAGAACTTCTCCCAGGTGGTTCTTTTCCCTATGCCGCAGTTTTCATCAATGACAATCCGGAGATGGTGGACTTCAACATTCATCCAGCAAAGAAGGAAGTGAAGATACGCAACAGAGCTGAAATCCACCATATGGTCACAACCCTTCTTCAGAATGGAATTAAACGCAAGATCCCGCAGATTCTTCCAGTCCAGAATGAATTCTATCTGGAGGAAGCAAAAAGAGAAGAGACTCCATTCATAAAGAGCAATGGTCAGAACCGTACCTATTCATTCCATGAAGGCGAAAAGCGTAAAGCAGAAAGTATTTCCGAGCGCGTAAATGCAGAATATAAAGAGAAGGATTCCCATTGGCTGGAAAAAGCAAAAGCTCTTCAGGCTGAAAGGGAAAGAGTCAGAGAGCAGACAATTTCCGGCAAGGATATCAAAGAGGATGAAAGAACAGATGAAAGTGAGATTCCAATTCGTTATATCGGACAGGCTTTCCATCTTTTCCTCATTGCCGAACGTGGAGATGAACTATACCTTATAGATCAGCATGCAGCACATGAAAGGATTCTCTACGATGAATTGCTGGAACAGAAAACAGTGCAGAACCTGCTGCTCCCTATAAGAATCGAACTGGATAATGAAGGAGACAGCTTTCTCTCTTCTCACGCGGAAGTCTATACAAAGCTTGGAATCATGCTATCAAGGCTCGATAATGGTGAATGGGAAATCACAGCGCTTCCAGCATGCTGCAGAGCCATAGAGACAGAGATCGTAGATTTCATCCGCTCCTCACGCCTCGATGAAAAAGAACTGGAAGCAAAACTCTTTGCAGTCATTGCATGCCGTGCCGCAATAAAAGCTGGTGATGATATAGACAGGTGGAGTGCTGAAGAACTGATCAGGAAAGTATTCAGACTATCAGAACCCGCATGTCCCCATGGAAGGACTTTCCTTATAAAGCTGAAGGAGAAAGATCTGCGTCTGATGGTTGGAAGGACTGAGTGATACTGACGCTGTTACCGTACTGATCGGAATATTCAATGAGTGCGGATACAGCCTCCGCAGACAGCGCGCTCCCCTTTTCCAGCTCTCCGCTTCTCAGTTCATTTCCATCCCCATCATACTCTGTAACATAGGCAGAAGATGTAAGCACGCCTCTCTCATCAAAAAAGCGGAGTGTCTTCTCATACTTCAGTTCTGCTTCTGTTTCAGTCTCGGTGCCGCTATCCGAATAGATGATGATCGGATAAGTCCCCTCAGGGAAAACAGCCCCATCAGTGATGCCACATTCCTGAGATACCTTATCCACTCCATCTCCTGTAAAGCCGCCTTCCCATACAAGGTCTCCATCAGGAGAAGTCAGGCGGAATGAATATGTCATATCAGAAGAGGAAAAAGAAGCTGAAATCAATAACCTGTTTCTTTCTTCTTTTCCTGTCTCGCTGAGAACAATATCCCTCTCCATATCAAGAGAGAGGGAATGGATTTCAAACTCTTCCTCTGAACAGGAAAAGAATAAAAGCGAAATCAGAAGCAAGGGAAGAAAATGCTTCATTCCTCCCATTCCTCCTTAAGCCTGGAACGCACAGGATTTGCATAGCTGTTAAGTACGAAATCACGCACATCCGGAGACAGGTGGCTGAAACGATGGAGGAATGCCTCTGTATCGAAATCCTTCAGGTCACTGGAGAATCTGTCGCTCTTCTCAAGGTAATCATAAGCTGCTTTGTTCGTATCCCAGAGCTTATAATTCATATGAATCTGCCTGTCTACTTCCCGTGCTACATCCTCGGGAGTATCAAACTCACCGGAAATAGGTGTTCCGACAGCAAGATGCACTCTTCCTTTCTGGGCCTTGAGTCCACGTGCCATGGATATAAGATCCTCATACTTCTTCTTCTCATACTCCCCATGCTGATGCTCACGCAGCACCTCTTCCCTGCCTTTATTGATATCATTAGGATCATACTCATAGCTGATGGAAATAGGCAGTATGTTCATCTTGTTGATGAGCTCGGAGAAAGTAATTCCCTTACCCTTCTGAGAGAGATATAGCATCTTGATGATTGACGGCTGTGTCGTATCTATGCCATCTTTGGCTCGTCCTGGACGCTGTGCAAGCCAGACAGAGATATTAGCCTCTGTTATAGCTCCGACAAAGTATGATGAGAGCTCAAGAGAGGAAAGATACTTCTCTTTCATGCCCAATGCACGACGTACAATAATCCCTCCATTGAGGCGGAAAAGATCCTCAATGAACTTATTCATCATGAGATTGTCCCCGAAAGCCATCTCGCATAACGGCTTATTGCTCTGAAGAAGCGTGTAATCGAGGAGAGCGCAATCGAGGATGATATCACGATGGTTGGAAAGGAAGAGATAACCCTTCTCAGGATCAATTACATCATAGCCAGAATCTGAAAAACCGGTCATAGTCCGTCCGATAATCGTAGGGACGAAAATGCCCGCAGTTATCTTCTTCTGAAACTCCGGATATGAACGGACCTTCCCGATATTATCAAGGATGCCATTGAGGTATGTATAGACAGCCTCTATATCATTACCGACAAGCATGGAAACGAAAGCCCCAAGATATTCCCTGTGCTCAAGAACACGATTGATGGCATCTTCAAAATCCTGCCCGCGGTACGGTGCTATGTTATTATACTTTGAGAAATCCATCATCACTGCCCTATCGTTTTCAGGAACTGAGTTCTTTCCCACTTCCATCCATCCTGGATATGCTCCTGAGAAAGAAGACCAATGAAATCAGAGGTGGATGCATAATTGTGGCGCTTCATCCAATCCTCCACAAAGCTGTTGATCTCTCCGATAACTCCGAATCCATGCTGAACGACTGCTGTACAGATTTCTACAGCCTTTGCACCGCTTAAAAGCATCTTCACCGTCGTCTCACCATTATGGATACCAGTGTTTCCTGCAAAATCTGCTTTGACTTCACCGCTCATGAGTCCAATCCAGCGCAGAGCCTCTGCATATTCATCCTTGCTTGATACAGGAGAAGCGGAAGAGATTTCCAGCTTCTCGATATCGATATCAGGGCGGAAGAACCTGTTGAAAAGAACAAAACCATCGATGCCTATCTGATCCAGAGATGAAATGAGAGAAGCCAGTGAGGAATACTTGTACCCCATCTTGATTGAAAGAGGTCCATCGATTCCTTCTCTTGCTTTTCTGGCAAAATCGATAAAACGCTCATCCACCTCTTCTCCGGGAACAGAAGCATCTGATGATATAGGATAGTAATTGAGCTCTATGCCATCTGCACCGCACTTCACAAAACGCTCTGCCCAGTCAATCCAGCTGTCCATTGACTTAGCGGAGATTGAAGCAATGACAGGAATAGAGAGTTCCTTCTTCGCTTCTGTCAGCAGTTTCATATAGCGATCGATATAATAGTCACGGGCAGATGATGCAAAGAACGTACCAGCATCCGAATGAGCCAGATACTCCTCATTCTCAGCCATTTCCTTGGAAATATCGTTGTTGATCTGCTCTTCGAATATAGACTTCAGGACAACAGCCCCTGCTCCAGCTTCCTCAGCCTTCTTCAGAGAGACAAGATTCTGTGTCAGTGGACCCGATGAGACTATTACAGGGGATCTCAGCTCAAGACCCATATATGTTGTTTCAATCATAATATTCTTCTCCTTCTTTCATTGTATATCCAATATACAAGCAATGCGGGATTTACCAATGCAATTATAACACTAAATCAACGGTAAGATAAAAGCCCTCAGACAGAGGGCATCAGATACAATATGGAATCCAGAGCTGATGTGACTGATAGACAACGAAAGTCTCAACTTCCTGAACCTCTGCAACCTTCACAAGCTCTGTCTTGAAGAAATCCAGAAGCGAAAGCCCTTCATCTTCGGAAAGCTGAAGCTGTACAATAAGATCATAACGACCAGTGACAACGCTTGCAGAGAAAACACCTCTCAGAGCAGAGAATTCCTTTGCCTTCCTCTCCAGATCCATTGTCTTAAGCTTCACGCCCATTACCACTACCTGCACGCCAGGAAGCAGTGAAGGATCGACAAGAGCTGTAATGCGCAGCACCCCGTCATCTATCATCCTGTTGACTCTGGATCGCACTGTATTCTCAGTAATCCCCAGCTCCTCAGCAACTGCAGAGTACGGGCGCCTGCCATCGGAAAGCGCCCTGATGATGGCTTTATTTGTCTCATCGATTTTTCTAACCATTCTTCCTCTCAAATTCTTTCATGAAGACTGCAAGCGATGCGGCATCCTCCATTGGCAGAGCATTATAGAGACTTGCTCTCAGACCGCCCACTGACCTATGCCCCTTAAGTCCTATCATTCCTTCATTCTGTGCTTCCTTGATGAATTTTGCCTCAAGTTCTTCATTCGGACAGCGGAAGACAACATTCATCCTTGAACGATAGCGGCTATCGACAGGAGAACGGTAGAAACCATCAGATGAATCAATGACATCATAGATGTATCCGGATTTCATCGTTGCATTATGAAGCATTCCTTCCACTCCTCCATTATTCTGAATCCACTTCAGGACAAGACCAACAGCCCAGACGGAAAAGACAGGAGGTGTGTTATAAAGACCTTTATCCTTAGCATGTTTTGCATAATCCATATAAGCTGTAAGCTCCGGATTGCGTTTCTCAAGCATGTCGTGGCGCATGATGATGAATGTTGCCCCTGCAGGACCAAGATTTTTCTGTACCCCGCCATAAATCATAGCGAACTTACTGACATCAACCGGACGAGAGAGCATGTCCGACGACATATCGGCTATAAGGGGAACATCTCCGGTGTCAGGGAAATCCTGCCACTCAATACCACCGATGGTCTCATTCGAGCAGAGATAGAAATAAGACGAGCCTTCAGAAGGCTTTATCACCGATGGATCTGGAAGTGTTGTATATCCGCTATCCTTGCCATCGAATACAATATTCACATCCCCGAGCTTAGCCGCATCATCGGAGGCTTTATTCGACCAGGAACCGGTACGGGTATAATCTGCATGAGTACCCTTTAAAAGGAAATTAGCAGGAATCATCGTGAACTGAAGCGTAGCCCCGCCACCAAGGAAATAAACATCATAATCATCAGGGATGGAAAGCAGTGAACGGAAGGTTGCGAGACATTCATCATACATCTCTTCAAACATGCCACCACGATGCGAAGCTTCCAGCATCGAAAGTCCCTTCCCATGATAATCAACAAGATTAGCCTGAAGCTCTTCAAGAACTTCTATAGGCATTACAGACGGGCCAGCTGCGAAATTGAGCTTTCTCATATCTTCCCCTCCTTCTTAAGGTTTCCGATAGTCTCAAAGACTTCCTCTCCGATTCTCAGAAGATTCTCGGTCGTATTTGCACCCACATGCGGTGTAAGAGTAACATGCTCCAACCCCAGAAGAGGATTATCTGAAGCAGGCGGTTCTGATGAATAGACGTCTGTACAGAACCAGGAGATAGCACCGCTCCTGAGAGCCTCAGCCACAGCATTCTCATCGACGCATTTGCCACGGCCTGTGTTGATTATCACAGGCTTATGCGTCATCTTGCCAATGAGATCAGCATTCATCATCTTATCTGTCTCAGGGGTATATGGCAGATGCATCGAGATATAATCAGCATCACGCACAGCATCTTCCAGACTCATCATCTCAGCCAGATCCGAGGACTCAACATATTTGTCATATGAAACGACCCTCATACCGAATGCCCTTGCTCTCTCTGCCACCTTCCTTGCAATATTCCCCATTCCAAGGAGACAGAGTGTCTTGCCATACAGCTCTGTGCGCTTCACGCTCTTCTGCCACTCACCATTTTTCATCGTACTATCATAGAACGGGATATGGCATGGAACAGAAATCATCAGGGCAAAAGCCAGTTCTGCAACAGCAATTGCTGAGGATTTAGGAGTATTCACAGCAATGATTCCTTTTTCCTTGCAATACTCCCTGTCGATATTATCCATACCGACTCCACCGCGGATGATCAATTTCATCTTAGGAGCTGAATCAATATACTCTTTGGTGGCCTTTGTCTTTGACCTGATAAGAACCACATCAGCTTCAGCAAGCCTGGATTTATCATCAGTCACCTCTCCATAAACAGAGAGTTTTTCCGGAAGGCTTTTGTCAAATGCATCAGAAATGAGAATCAGCATAGGCACTCCTTTTAATGTTTTACGTAATCAGTATCACATGGACTGCGTTAGCTGTCAAATCAAATAGGGATTTCTGATGTAAACAACAAAAATATCAGCTATTCTTCCGCTTTTCTCTGCCTGGCAGGAGATACATTGGAAGCCAGCATATCGCCGCAATAAAAGGTATAGCTAAAAGATACCACCACCCTATCACATTCTCAAGAACTGAAAGCGGATTAGCTCCATCTCCACCTCCATTTACGAAGAAGAAATTGGTCCCTAATATTCTGTTCACGAAATGCATAATCACAGCAATCACTGTAAGAATAGGGACCAGGCAGACAAGTTTCCGCCAATCAGGCTTAAAACCACCATAGATAATCAGGATAGAATAAAGGACAAGAAGAAGATGTATTGAATATGAATGAATGCTTATGAAATTCCATGCAGGCAGCTGTGATGTCCAGTCCGGGAAAACCATAGCCATCGCTGCTGTCGGCAGCGTGATTGCATAAAGGTATTCCTCCAGAATCTTATTCCCGGTAAGTGCATGGAACAAGACAATGAAAACAGAGAGCGAACAGAGATGAAGAGGAAGGAACGTCCATTCCCACTGACCGGTTATAAGCGTCATCACATCTTTGGCAATCTCATCAAGAAGAATAAGAGAGGCGACAATCCATCTCATCAGATTTCTTCCTTTCTCGTCAGCAGAACGATAAGACCGTCCAAGAAGAAATATCAGAGCAAATAAAATGAAAAGCCAGATAAAATGACCTACTGAATAGCTTCCGGATCCGAATCCAGGCTCAATAGTGAATTTAGTCTTCCAGAAATTTCCCACACTTCTATGCTAGCAAAAAGCCAGAAGGCAGTTAATACAAAGGAACCTCTCGTCAATAATAATCCCTCCCGAAGGAGGGAGATAATCAGTAAACGAAGGACACCCTGACAAATGGAGCGAGGGCAAATCCACCGTAATCCAGTTTCACAGGATCGGGATTCCACGAGCCAAGTCCACCGGCATTGACCTGTGCCTTTGTTGCTGTCCATACAGGACCACCCATCATCGCACCTACTTCAAGGCGGAGGAAATCAATAAGGGTTATATCTGCGGCAACACTTCCATAGATGTCGAGAATGAATGTAGTGGACGAACCGGAAATGGTCTGTCCCAATATCTCTCCGGAAACCTTTGTGATATCAGCAAGAGCACCAGCACCAACTGAGATACCGAAGATATCAGAGAATTCATGCCTGTAGCCAAGACCGACTTTCAAACTGAATGCTGATGGACTCTCATCTTCTGTAGAAAGATCCCCTACCCATGTGTTGATAGGGAATTTCACACCAAGTCCATACTCAATTCCGAAACCACCCTCTTTTCCAAAGTAGTTAGCACCTTCTGCCAGAAGCATGAAAGAAGTTGAGCCTGTGTCTTCAGGAACTTCGCCATTTACCTTAGCCCCGCCGAAAAGCCACTCTGGAGCAAGAGAGACACCTATTCTGCCTTCTGCTGCAAAGAGCATAGCACTTGCAGAAAGAAGAACGATAAGTACCGTCAAGATTTTCTTCATAACCACCTCCGAATGTGTTTATGCAGAAATAATTATAAAGTCAGTTCTCTATCTTTGAGTCAAAAACTATACAATTTCCACAGAATCGTTACTTTGTCTAATTCAAGAACTCTCATCCAGGGCTTTGTCCACTTATGCAAGAACAAAAGCACAGCAGTTCCATTCAGCAGAATTCCCTTCAAACAGAACATACTTCTACTCTGCTTGAAGGGAACCTTTCATTCACTTAAACCTGATTATTCTCAGGAGATAGATCCTTTGTACCACCCCGCTGTTCCATCTTCGAAAACAATGTACGCAACTGCACTTGTATAGTCACTGCTTAATTCTGCATACATTGATTTCACGCCTTCATATGGAGTAGTGAAATCAAACATATATTCAAAATCACTATTTATCTGGATTTTCCCATTAGAAAGTTCAATTGACATTATTGTTCTTTTTAAAGTCCGAGCCTCTTCAAAACTTCTTAATTCCTCTTCGAATTTTGCAGAATCAGAAACTTCTTGGGCATTCACCACTTCTCCAGGAATAAGTATCGTATTGGATGAATACTGATTCTCAAGATTCTCATTTACATAATATAATCCTGCTCCATCAGTTGGTTGCATTACAAGATAAAGAGGTTCATTATTCTGATTCAAATTTAAAACAAGTTCATAAGTCGTTGGCGAAGTACCTACTAGACCCAAAATCTTTTTGATCAATTCACTTGTATCAAGCTGATCTGAATTGGCAATCGCTTCTTCAAATTCTGCAGGTTTGGCAGGATTGAAAAAGTTATCAGCCTTGTCCATGATATTCTGGAAATCATCTGCTGAGTCTGGAATAAATGCAAAATATTCAGAGAGGACTTCTTCAGTGGTAGGCTCTGCCGGTTCATCGCCCTGATTATCATCACCCTGAGCCTGATCATTCCAGATCGGTGGAAGAAGAAGATAATCGTTTGGATTATCACAAGAAGATGCAGCGAATACTGCAAGTACGACTATGAGGATAAGCGCTATGCGGCTATCCCCCCCGCTTTGTCAATTTATTTGAGTCCCTTCCTTTGTTTTTCACGTGAACCCTCCTAATATGTGAGTATTTTACCTGCATGAAACAGTGAATACAAGGTTATTATTGTGAAGCTGCATCATCTTCATCTCTTAACTTCAGAAAAAAGAATCGAAAAATGATTTATATTTCACCTCTGAAAGACCGGGGTTATTGATATGGAAACTAAAGAAACAGGATAATCACGCTATGGATTACACTGAATCTTTTCTGGAAGAATATCTTGAATCATTCGACAGGCTTAAAAGAAAAGACAGACTGCAGAGCTCTCTGCCTCTGCCGACGATGTCTGAGATAAAGAATCTCACAGTTTCGCTGATGGCACTCTTCTTTCCTGGTCAGCGCGAAACAATGGACAAAGCCGTACTTAAGCTCGCTGTAAGCGAAAGCTATCACAAAGCTTCCTCGATTCTCATGGATGCCGCTTTCAAGGCAATCAGGTATGAAAGTCCCGACAAATCCCAGGATCTATGTCTGGAAGAAGCTGAAGGATACATCAAGCACCTTACAGCAAAGCTTCCTGAAATCAGGAGGCTGCTTAAGCTAGATGCAGAGGCAGGCTTTGACGGAGATCCGGCAGCAAGGAGTGTTCATGAAGTGATTCTCTGCTATCCAGCCCTTCACGCCATCACAGTGCATCGCGTTGCACATGAACTTTTCAGAGAAGGTCTCCCTATAATCCCGAGAATGATGAATGAAATAGCTCATTCCCAGACAGGCATAGACATACATCCAGGAGCGGAGATCGGTGAAAGCTTCTTCATAGATCATGGTACCGGTGTTGTAATCGGAGAGACTACAGTCATCGGAAAGCATGTGAAACTCTATCAGGGTGTGACACTTGGTGCTCTTTCAATACCGAAGAAAGATACGCTTTCAGAAACAGAAACAAAAAAACGTCATCCGACGATTGAGGATAATGTCACGATCTATGCAGGTTCCACCATTCTTGGTGACATCACAATAGGACACGATACCATCATTGCATCAAATGCATGGATAAAAGACAGTATCCCTGCTGAATCCATGGTCATCACAGCACGTCCGGAAATAAAAGTCAGACCGATAAGGAGAGAAGAATGAGAATCTACAACAAAGCCGAAGAACTTATCGGGGGAACACCCCTTCTCCGTCTGGAACGGCTGGAGAAAGAAATTGGAACAAAAGCTGCAATCATTGCAAAGCTTGAGGCTTTCAATCCAGCAGGTTCTGCGAAAGACAGAATTGCTAAAGCCATGATTGATGCTGCGGAGGAAAAAGGGCTTCTCAAGGCAGGGGCTGTCATCATTGAACCGACTTCAGGGAATACTGGCATAGGACTTGCTTCCATAGCTGTACAGAGAGGATACAAAGCTATCATCGTTATGCCTGAGACCATGTCAGAAGAAAGGCGGAGGCTAATGAAAGCCTATGGTGCAGAGCTTGTATTGACTGCCGGAAAAGAAGGAATGAGCGGAGCAATAAGAAAAGCAGAAGAACTGAAAGCTTCTATTCCGAATGCATTCATTCCCGGTCAGTTCTCCAATAAAGCCAATGCAGAGGCACACTACAGAACCACAGGACCGGAGATTTATCAGGATACGGATGGTATGGTAGATATCTTCATCGCAGGCGTAGGCACTGGCGGAACCATCACTGGTGTCGGGCGCTATCTCAAGGAGAGGAACGAGAACATCAAGATCATTGCTGTTGAACCAGAGTCCTCACCCGTCCTCTCAGAAGGTAAAGCCGGACCACACGGCTTGCAGGGAATAGGTGCAGGTTTCATACCTGAAGTTCTAGACACACAAATCTATGACAGAGTAATCACATGCAGTGAAAAAGAAGCTTATGAAGCTGCCAGATTGCTTGGAAAAACTGAAGGAATACTGGCTGGGATCTCATCAGGGGCAGCGCTTCATGCTGCTATAATGACAGCGATGAAAGAGGAAAACAGAAACAAGAAAATCGTAGTGCTCTTACCAGACGGTGGTGACAGATATCTTTCAACGGCCCTTTTCAGCTGAAAAGAAAACAGCGGGAGGGGCAACCTTTCCGCTGTTCACTTCTCAAAAAGAAAATCAATAAGACTTGGAAGCATGCATCTTCCTTACCTTCTTCATCTGCTTGCGTGCAAGAGCTTTGTTCTTGCGGTTCTGGATGGTAGAGGGCTTCTCGTAGTACTCAC
>CALXLB010000028.1 GCA_944389085.1 uncultured Spirochaetaceae bacterium | reverse complement strand
GATATGAGTTCCTTCCTTTCAGGGCTCAATTGTTTTACCGGCTTCTTTGCCATAATGAAACTCCTATGCCTTCCTCTTTTCCAGCATAGGAGCTTTTTCAAATGTCCACAAACTTATTTACAGTCTCGAGGCTCCAGTAAATGTCTGTCCCATATAAAGGGCTGTCTTCTTCGATATAATCAACAGCACATCTGCCGTCTTCATTACAGAGACTTGCATCAGCTCCTGCATCCAACAGAAGTGTAATGATGCCGGAATCACTGCAATAGCAAGCCGCATACATCAAAGGAGTCTTGCCGTTCATGTCTCTTGCGTTCACATCCGTTCCTGCTTCAATCAAGATTCTTATTTTATCAGTATTAGGATAAGAGCTAAAATATAAGCTATGCATCAACGCTGTCATGCCTTTTTTATTTCTTGCATCAACTGTAGCCCCATATGTAATTAAAGTCCTTATGAAATCAGGATTGCTATTTTTATCGGCTGCATGAATCAGTGGTGTCCAGCCGTCATTATCTCTTGCATTCACATCCGCTCCTGCTTTAATAAGTATGCTGATTATATTTGGATTATCTGACATTGAGGCGGCAATCATCAAGGGGGTCCAACCATAAATATTTCTTGCATCTATATCTGCTCCTTCCTCAATTAAAACCTTAATGATATTGATGTTGTTGTCTAAAGAAATAGCATGCATCAACGAAGTCATACCATTTACATCTTTTGCATTAACATCAGCCCCTAATTTGATTAGCATTCTGATTATGCTTTGATTATCTGATCTTGCTGCAGCAAACATCAGCGGTGTCCAGCCGTCTCTATCTCCTGCATTCACATCAGCGCCAGCTTCAACAAGCACATTAATTATATCTGGATTATCTGAAAGTTCCGCAGCAAACATCAGAGGTGTCCATCCAATCTCAATTTCTGCCTCCACATCTGCTCCAGCAGCAATTAAGGCCTCAATAATATCTGAATCATCAGCGGATGAGACTGCATAAAACAACGGTGTCAGGTCTGAATCACCTTTTGCATTCACATCTGCCCCCGAATCGATCAATGTCTGGATAGCATTCAAATCATCGTTATCAATTGCGGTTACAAACTGCGAGTATTCATCACTTGTCGCGTATAAATCAGCTGAGACCATAAGGATTGCTATCAACATAAAACATATAACTTTCAAGATAGTTCTAGGAAACATGCGAAACCTCTCATCTGAATCCTAAAGCGAGATTTGGAGAATAACAAGAAGACCTCATGTCAACACAGGCAAAAGTCATAATCAAGGGTAAAACAATATCTCGTCCATGGAGATGTCCGACTCTAATGACATTAATGCCATTAAAGGGCTCTGTGAAAAAGATGGGAGGAGTGTTTGCCGATAACTTTGGTCTCTAGCTGAAACAGTTTGGCTCGCCTTCGAGGCTGTAAGTAAGAAAACTTCTGTTATGAGAAAATGATTTTGAAATTCTGGAATAATTCAGCCTCATGGAAATGAATATGACTGAAGATGAAAGATTGGTCCCGCCTTTCATTATAGGAGCAGGAACAGAAATTTATTCATGATTCTCAGATTCGCCTGATTAAACGCCAGAGTATTCTCATGCTGCTTGAATCATCTTTTGGAAATCCTTCATCTGTGAATCCCTTCCTCTAAATATTATCTATATCTGCGGATGACTCCGATGATGATATATACCCTGCGGATATCCATCTGAATATATGCATGATATAATTCATGTTCCCTAATCCGCGAGGAAGACCAGTACTTGCTATGAATGTTATGATGTTCCTCCCGAAAAACCACGGGTTCTCGTCGATGGATGCGGTGAGGTTATAGTACTGGAAGTCATATCCAGTTTGGGAAGGATAGGATGGCTTTGTGATTATCTCATCTATTTCTATAGCAATCTCTGAAAACTTTATCAGGGCAGGCATTGCCCTCAAATGCAAATAAAAGGTGCCCGTATTACATAAAGTGCCATTGGCCTTTTTAATCCTCCTCGGGGCAGGTATGAGAAGGTCGAGAATCTCATAAAAAGGATTCATGAAACTCCAAATTCTTTGAAATGCATGGACTAAACCGCAAATGAACGCTTCAAATGCGGTTTTCCATCAACGCTGTGTGGATAGAAGTTTTTAATTATATATGCTTGATATGAGAATCTGCTATAGTCATGCTTTTCATTGTTGAATCATATAGTGTCCTATGGCAGGCCTTAAAATTCAATCTTTGTGGTTGAAGTTCAAAATTTGTTGCAAAATGTTTCCACATACTAAGAAAAAGTAGGCTATACTGAGGCAAAGGGAAATTAAATTCCTTGGATAATTAACCATTATACAAGAAAAAAGATAATGGAAATGGAGGAAAGATGCCTCAGACAGCTATAGACGACAGAATTGTCAGAGTAGATGCGATTCAGAAGGCCAGGGGCGAAGCGATGTATGCCTGCGATTATACGTTCCCTGATATGCAGTATGCATACATGGTTCGTTCAACAGTGCCTCGCGCTACGATTGATTCCATCACTCTTCCGGAACTTCCAGAAGGCTACTGGTTCATTACTTATAAGGATATTCCAGAAGAGGGGAAAAACGAACTCTGGATGATTGCGAAAGACTGGAGATGCTTTGCCGAGAATGATGTTAAATACGTAGGAGAGACTATCGGTCTTCTGGTCGGTCCTGACAGGAATGTTCTAAAGTATCTGAAAGATAATATCGATATCAGATATACAGAGCAGGAAAGCGCAATCACCATCGATGAAGCTCTTGCTGTCAAAGGCGGTCCGATTGTTGGAGAAGATAATGTTCTCTGCCAGCTTTTTGTGGAAAAAGGCAGGCCTATGGAGGAGGTCTTCAAAGAGGCTGATTCTGTCTTTGAAGAGACTTTTGAGACAGGCTTCCAGGAGCATGTGCATCTTGAGACAAACGGTGCAATCATCACAATTGAGGATGGTAAATATACCTTCTATGCCTCCTGCCAGTGTCCATTCTACATCACCAAGGCTGTCGCAGGATTGCTTGGACTGGAAAGTAAGGATATTGTCGTCAAGCAGACAACAACAGGCGGTGCATTTGGTGGCAAGGAGCACTTCCCTGATGTGCTCTGCGGTCCACTTCTTGTTGCTGAGCATAAGATAAAGAAGCCTATCAAGCTTATTTTCGACAGAGAAGAGGATATGCTCTACTCTGTAAAGCGCCATCCGTCAAAGACCACATTCCGTACAGCTCTCGATAAGGATGGCAATATCCTGGGAATCGATGGCGTAGTCATATATAACTGCGGACCATATCTTTCTGGTTCGTTCGTTGTTCTTCAGCGCGGTGTGTTCCATGCCAATGGTGTTTACGATATTCCGAACACATACGTCAAAGGTATCGGTATTGCTACAAATACATTCCCATCTGACGCTTTCCGTGGTTTCGGTGCTCCTCAGACTCTGTTCGCCATCGAGACACATATGGAGCATATCGCTAAGAAATTCGGTTTTGATCCTGCAGAGTATAAATCCAGATACTTCATTAAACAGGGTGGTGAGACGATTACCAATGGCCATATCGTAGAGAAGGTTGTGCTGCCTGAGATGATGCAGCAGGTTGTCGATGCTTCTGATTATTTCAGAAAGGCAAAGGAGTATACTCCAGGCTGCGGAAGAGGTATTGGTATCTCTTTCTACAATCATGGAGGTGCTTTTACCGGTAATGGTGAGCAGTCAATCATCAAGGCTCATGCAAGGCTTGTGAAGACAGGTGAGAGAGTCAGAATTGAAGCAGGTTCCACTGAGATGGGACAGGGCTTCCAGACAGCTGCAAGGAAGATCGCGGCTGCAGTGCTTGGAATTTCTATCGATGATGTTGATTACGATAACCCTGACACATCTGTTGTTCCTGATTCAGGTCCTACAGCTGCTTCCCGTTCGACAATGATTGTCGGCCGTCTGGTTGAACGCTGTGCGCAGGAGATGAAGGAGAGATGGGCTGAAGGTGATTTCTCGGTGGAGAAGGAGTATGAGCATCCTGAAGGGCATCCATGGGATCAGAATACTTTCCGCGGTGATGCTTACCTCGGTTATGGATGGGGCTGTGCCTGCGTTGAAGTCGAAGTTGATAAGCTGACTCATGAGGTGAATGTTGTAGGTATCTGGTCGAGCCACGATATCGGAAAAGCTATCGATGAACTTGTTGTCCATGGTCAGGTCAACGGCGGAATCGTCCAGTCTCTTGGCTATGCAAGCATGGAGAAAATGGAGAACAGGAATGGTCACTTCAGGCAATCAAGCATGTCTGATTATGTCATTCCTACCAGCATGGAATTCCCTAAGCAGGAGTGGTTCCTTGTCGATAACCCATATGAGTGGGGTCCGTTTGGAGCTAAAGGTATGGGAGAACTTGTATTCAATGGAGCTGACGCAGCTTATATCGATGCTGTCGAAAGGGCATTGGGCATAGAAAGCCATAAGATACCAATGCCACCGGAGGATCTTGAGGAGGCGCTGAAAAATGCTAAGTGAGATTGTATTCTATGTAAATGACAGAAAGGTCGAGTTCAGCGGTAATCCTCTGACCCGGCTTATAGATGTACTGAGAGAGGATCTGGGACTTACCGGTGTCAAAGAAGGCTGCGGTGAAGGCGAGTGTGGTGCTTGTTCGGTCATCAAGGATGGCAAGCTCGTTACCAGCTGTATCATTCCTGTCGGTGCCGTCAATGGTTCGAGAATCTACACCATCGAAGGTATAAGGGATACGGAAAAGGGCAGATGTATTATTGAGGCATTCGCTGAAGGCGGGGCCGTGCAGTGTGGTTTCTGTATTCCAGGCATGGTGATGGCTGCTTATGCGCTTCTTTCCTCCAATCCTCATCCGACAGAGATGGAAATCAGGAAAGGTATCAGCGGAAACATCTGCAGATGTACTGGCTATGATCTGATTGTTGAAAGCATAAGGCTTGCAAGTGAGAAAGGAGGTAGTCTATGGGCATGACATATGTTCCCTCAACGCTTTCTGAGGCTCTTCACCTGAGAGCAGAGAAGGGAGCCCGGCCTCTTGCTGGCGGAACTGACATTATGGTTCAGTCCAAGCGTGGTATCGGACTTGCTCCTGAGCTCCCGTATCCCGTGATGATCATCACTGCAATCGATGAGCTTAAAGGCATCAGAATGCTTTCCGATGGATATGTTGAGATCGGAGCGCTGACAACACCTGCGGAAATCGCTTCTTCATCTCTTGTTCCCTGGCATGTGAGACAGGCTGCTGGTGGTATGGGAGCAATTGCGCTCCGCAATACAGCCACTATCGGCGGAAACATCGGTAATGCTTCTCCTAAAGGCGATCTTCCTCAGCCACTGATCATGCTTGATGCTGAAGTTGTTCTTCTCTCTATTAATGGTGAGAGGCGGATGAGACTCGATGATTTCATACTCGGTTCCAAGAAAACAGCACTTGCCAGTGATGAGATTATCAAGAGCGTGATTATTCCTCCTCATGACTTCACATATCTTTTCTACAGGAAGGTGGGAATGAGGAAAGCAAATGCAATCTCCAAGCTCTCTCTTTCAGCTGCAGCTATTGTGAAAGATGGCGTGATTGAGGATTTCAGAGCCTCCTCTGGAGCCGCTGGTCCTAAAGTCATCCGTTCCTATGAAGCTGAGAACATACTCAAAGGGCACAAGGTTGAGGAATTATCTTCACTTGAAGAGAGTTTCCTGGAGGCATGGAATAATGCCATTTCTCCGCATGCTATGCCTGAATACAGAAGGAATACGACAAGAAGAATGCTTTCTTTCTTCCTTTCAGCGATCTCACGTGATGCAGAACCTGGGATCATAAAAGAGGAGGCGTGAGTGATAATCTACCATCCATCATCGGCAGAAGAAGCTGTAATGCTTCACCATGATAACGAGAGATCCGCTTATCTTGCGGGTGGAACGGAGATTCTCCGTTTGGGAAGTGATGCATGTGGAAACGACGCATTGATTGATGTCTCCGCTCTTCCTCTGGCAGGTATAAAAAAGGAAGGTGGACGTGTCATAATCGGTGCTCTTACTACGCTCGAGGAGATAAGACAGTCGGAAATAGTTCCAGAGTTCATCAAAGAGGCAGCTGCTTTTGATGCTTCTCTCCAGCTGAGAAACAGAGCGACGATAGGTGGTAATTTTGCGCTTCGCCGGACTGATAGTTATCTTGTACCTGCTATTTTAGCAGCAGATGCGGAAGTGACGATAATGTGCAGGAAGGGAGAGAAGAAAAAGAGTGCGGCTGAATATTTTGAGAAGAAAAACTGCCGTGCTCTTATCCTTTCTTTCTCTCTTGATGCTGATAGGAAAGGTGTTGTGAAGCGTATTGCACGTTCTTCGCATTCACACTCTGCAGTTTCCGCAGCTTATTCGGATGGCGTCTATGCATATGCAGTTTCTTCTTCGGGAATTGCATATGGCGATAAGGATGCATGGAAGAATATTGAGTTCGTTTCCGATCTGACAGGAAGCGCTGAATACAAGAGGTATCTGGCCTCTGTGCTTTTTGAGGAGTGAGTATGGAAGTGAAGACCAGAATCAATGGAAAAAACGTAATACTCAGAGGAAATGAAGACGAAAGGCTGAGAGATGTTCTGTACAGAGAAGGCTATACATCCGTCAGAGACAGTGATGATAGAGAAGGATTCGCTGGTTCCGATACCATTATTCTCGATGGGAAGCTTGTCTATTCCAATCTTCTGCTGCTTTATCAGGTGGAAGGAAGGGAAATCAGGACTCCTGAGTCTCTTTCATCCTGCCATCAGATCAATGATGTGCAGGAAGCAATGGTGAAAGCTGGTGTTGTACAGAGTGCGTATAATGCGCCTGAAGCGGCATTGGCACTTACCTGGCTTCTGGAGAATAATCCTGATCCTTCGAAAGATGAGATAAAGAATGCACTCTCGGGCATCTTTATCCGTGACGCAGGCTATGAGCATTACTACATGGCTGTTGAGATGGTAAAGGAGAAACGGAAGAGCGGCAGGATTGAAGCTGAAGCTGCTCCTTCTTTCAGGGATGGGCTGATGTATGTCGGCAAACCCACTGGAAAGATCGATGGCGACGCTCTTGTCTCCGGCGACAAGCTTTTTGTCGAAGATAAAGTACCTCCGCATACATACCAGATGCATATACTCCGTTCACCATTTGCTCATGCTTTTGTGAAATCTGTCGATATTTCTGAAGCTGCTGAAGTTGATGGTGTTGTAGATATCCTTACTGCATTCAACACTCCTGATATCCCCTATATGCAGGCAGGCCAGGGATATCCTGAGCCCTCTCCTTATGACAGGGTCCTGATCAATAAGAAGGTCAGACATGTAGGTGACAGGGTCGCAGCTGTCATAGCTGTGGATATGGAGACAGCCGTAAAAGCTGCCGCTCTTATCAAAGTTGAGTATGAGCCGCTTGATCCTGTATTCACAGTTGAAGAAGCTATGGCAGAGGGTGCTCCGCTTGTCCATAATGGCAGGGTTGAATATGTCTCAGGTGCCCCCTCTGATCTTGATGAATACAACAAGAGTGCTGATGAGAGGGAAGAGAAAGTCATTTATCAGTTTCCTCTCCATGGTGATATCCACAAGAATATTGCAGCTTCTGCCCATGGTGGTATCGGTGATATCGAAAAAGGTTTTGAGGAAGCGGATGCGGTTGTTGATGAGACTTATCAGACCTCGCAGGTACAGTGTACTCCGCTTGAGCCTCACGTCTGCTATGCTCATGTGGAAGGCGGCAGGCTTGTAATCAATGCATCTACACAGGTTCCTTACCATGTCAGGCGCATTGTTGCCAAAGTATGTTCCCTTCCCGAGAACAAGGTTCATGTGATCAAAGAGCGTGTCGGAGGCGGTTACGGTTCCAAGCAGGATATACTCGTTGAAGATCTTGTAGGATATGCTTCATGGAAGACAGGTAAGCCGATCTACTATCGCAACACCAGAGCAGAAGAATTCTACGCAAACTCCACACGTCATCCGATGAGAATCCGTGTGAAGATGGGCGGTAAGAAGGATGGTACTATCACAGCTATTTATATGGATGTCAGGGCCAATACAGGACCATATGGAAATCATTGTCTGACTGTTCCTATGAATGCATCCTCAAAGACGCTGCCTCTATTCCGCGTAGACAATATGTACTATGACCTGATCACATACTACACGAATATACCGCCTACAGGTGCCTATCAGGGATATGGAGCTCCAAAAGGCTATTTCGCCATTATCTCAGCAATGGGTGAACTTGCAATGAAGCTTGGCATCGATCCGCTGAAGATGGCAGAGAAGAATATCGTTGAGGAAGGCTATATGCTTGAAATCCTCAAAGGTCTCGGAGAAGGACGGGAAGGCGCAGTTGTTCCTGTCGGTTCATGCGGTCTCAGAGAAGCCCTTGAAAGGGGAGCGGAGCTCATTGACTGGAACAAGAAGGAAGTCTCGGATGATCCAGAGTGGAAGATTGGTAAGGGCTTTGCCATTATACAGCAGGGCTCAGGATTGCCAGGGCTTGATCACTCAAATGCTCAGGTGAAACTGCTGACAGATGGAACGATTCTTGTCCTCAGCGGAGGGGCCGATCTCGGTACTGGTCTTGATACGATAAGCGCCAAGGTTGCTGCAGAGATTCTGAAGGTACCGTTATCTGTTGTTTCAGTAGTTTCAGGTGATACGGATTCCTGCATGTTCGACACAGGTGCTTATGCTTCTTCCGGCACTTATTTCTCAGGCAATGCTTCTCTGAATGCTGCCAAGGATCTTCTGAAGAAAATGCTGCACGAAGCAAGTCTGCAGATGGGGGAGAGGGAAGAGGATCTCTCTGTTGAATATCCTGGCTTTGTAGTATCAAAGAGCGGTAAGAAACTCTCTTATTTCCAGCTCTCACATGATGCTACAGCCGGAGATGGAAGAGGCCAGCTTATAGGGACAGGATCTTTCACAACTCCTAATTTCGCAGTTCCTTATGGTGCACATTTTGCAGAGGTTGCTGTGAATATCAGGACCGGGGAAATAAAGGTGAGAAAGTTCTTTGCTGTTCAGGATGCTGGTACCCCGATCAATCCGGAACTTGCGCTGTGCCAGATGTATGGTGCTGCTATGAAGAGCATTGGCCATACTCTGTATGAAGATATGGTACTTGATAAAGATGGTAAGTGCCTGACGACTACATTCACAGATTATGGAGTGCCGATGATTGAAGAAGCGCCGGATGTATTCAAGGCTGAACTGGTAGATGTCAATGACCAGTATGGGCCGTTCGGAGCCAAATCGATTTCTGAGATAGCTTGCAACGGCGCTGCTCCTGCTATTGCGATGGCTATTGCAGATGCAACTGGTGTATGGGTACGTACATGGCCTATCACCGGTGAGAAGATTCTCAAGGCACTTGGCAGATTCTGAGTGAATATAAGAGCCACAGTTGACTGTTACGCTGTGGCTCTTTCTGTAACTTTTTTCCCACACCTGTTCAAAAATATCTTATAATCTCCTTATGCACATAAGGAGGTGCCATGAAAAAGTTTTTGCTTATCTTTTTTGTTGTACTGATGGCCGTTCTTCCTCTTATGGCTACTGAGCCAAAAGCAATGGATGAAATCAATATTGTACAGGATGTCCCTGTAAGCGAAAAGGGATTCTCATTCGATCCTGCTTCTCCGTATCTTCCGCCGGTTCCGGGTTTTGCAGAGCATATGGAAGCTGATGGAGCTGTCTATAGCGTCTATGTTCCTTCTGATCTTGATCCTTGGCGCCCGGGTGTCATTATTCTTGTTCCAGATGATACAGGTGCAGCGGAATTTGCCCTTTCAGAGCTTGGACGCACATGGATGAGCGCAGCTGATGAATACGGTTTTGCTCTTGGCTTTGCAGAACCTGCAGAGGGTGGCTGGAATGTTACAGGTGATCCTGCAAAGAGAGATGACATTGACGCTGTTGAGGATGTCTATACACAGATGAGAAGCAAGAGCCAGACTCTTGAGCTTCCGTTCACTATGGATAAGTCACGTGTTTCTCTCGTCGGATATGAAGAGGGTGGTGCTATGGCACTTGCAGTAGCAGCTGGTTCATCTTCAGCATTCTGCGGTGTTGTTGCTATCGATCAGGATGGTGCAGATATCTCTTATCTTGAGGCTCTTTCAGATGCATACTGCTTCCCATTCCCTGCAGATGGTATGAGATGCAAGGAAGAGGTTGCTCTTCCGAATGGTGCTCTTGCAATGCCTGTATGGTTCATCAACAGCTATGATGAAGCTGTTTATGAGTATTTCAGAGATAAGAACAGTACAGACAGCTGGACACAGAACAGTGTGGCATCTGTTGCATTTGATTCCTCTGACACAGTAAGAGCAGTCTGGAGATCAGAAGGTCTTGAGAATCCTGATCCTGCTCTCCTCTGGACAGAGTTCCTCTCAACACATACAAGACCGCTTGGAGTTGAAGGCGGACATCTTGCATTTGCCATGAATTTCGATACAAGGGAAGATGGCAGAGGATATATCTATTCAGAAGAAGTGGTTGATGGTCTTCAGAGACGCTGGATGACATATGTGCCAGAGTCCTATGATCCATCAACACCGGCACCGATGGTACTTGTTCTCCATGGCTATACAGCAACAATGTATGCTCTGGCAGAAGAATCCAGATGGTGTGATGTGGCAGAAGAGAATGGTATTATCGTGGTCTTTGCTCAGGGTTATCCTAACCCAGCTGCAAATCCAGCCAATATTCCGGCTCCAAGCTGGATGGTACCTGCTCTCTTCGGCGATGCAGAAGGTGCTGATGATGTTTCTTTCCTTGCTCATGTTGTAGATACAACTAAAGCAAATTACAACATCGATGCTTCCAGAGTATATGGTATAGGACA
>CALXLB010000027.1 GCA_944389085.1 uncultured Spirochaetaceae bacterium | reverse complement strand
AGGGCGGTTTATCTTACTACAGCAATCAGGAGTCCAATGACCGTAAGCACGATCATTATGATTTCATAATCACGCATCCGATATCACCTCCCTTTGCCTGAATGTCTCAAGGCTAAAAAGGGAAGCTGCCGCCTATCCGTTTATGGCAGTGCCTTACCGATGATAGCGCAGAATGAAAAGGAATTAAAACTGAAACAGGTTGACACCTTTTTCTGATGATGGGATATGAGTCTACTGTGAATCTGAATATGAAGGCAATGAAGAACTGCTCCGGAGAGCGGCGTCAAATCTCCGTCTTATCCTTCTGGATCCAGAATCGATTCGCACATCCTCATCTTTTCAAGGATGGCCGGGGTAGGATTGTTGTCATAATCCATTGCTGCCCACATGTATATGTCCCCGATGGAATCCTCCAGCTTGCAGCGGCTATCATCTGTCTCATGCTCAAAATCATAGGAGATGCCGTTATCTTTTATGAACTTCCTTTGCTCGGCCGTAAATGAGAGTGTCATTTATCCTCTTCCCTGTATTGCTTCAGTTTATCCAGTCCAGTAGCCCATACTGTCGTTATCCTGGCATCTTCTGGATTGATGTTCACTGTAGCTTTTCTGCCTATATATCTATAGCCATGTTGCTGTCTTGCATTATAGCCTCTGTCCTCAGTATGTATGGGATGAAGAAGTGCGTCAATGATATCTTCTTCTGGGATGGTTCTCTCTGATTTCCTGTCGTAGAAATGCATGGAGAGCCTTCTCACAGTGTGTCCGATCGGTGTTGTAAGGGGGAGCTTCCCATTCAGTGAATTGGTTTCTATCGCCTCCTTCCATTCGGTATATGTACGGTAAGAGATAATTCCATTATCGCATATATATCTTTCTGAGGGGAGGAAAGCCCTTGATATGCGCGTGTGTCCTGCATCTGCAGTTTATATCAAACGAGGCAACTCCTGATTGTCCAGGTCCTGATACATATCTCCCGAGTTCTGCTACATACCAGCCATTGTGCTCTTCGTTTTTGTACTTGCCGTCAAGAGCTCCGTGCGAAGGACGTGTTCTTGAATCAAGTGTAGCATCCCACATGATAGAGAGCCCGATTCCGTTCTTTTCCGCTTCATCATATGCTCTCTGATGGCCGGCATTGAGGGCACGCATGCCTTCGGTTCTAGCAATCTGCATCGCTTTTGCGGCAAGGCCGCAGCGTCCGTATGCATAGCCATTTCCTGTTTTATCAATCCCGATTGATTTGCCTATCCGTCTTGCAAGAGTCTGGAATTATTTTTGTGAAACCCATAGAAATCGATTCCATTAGTCCCATTATATGCGATAATTTGGCGAAATTAAGGTTGTTGAACCTAGTTTAAATTCTTGAAACTATCTGTCTAATAGATGTTTCTGCCTGTTTAAATCTGCTTTGTCAGAGACATTGCGGTTGGATTCTATCCAGATATAGTGAATCCATGCTATGAAACTCTATTCAGTCTCTGAGGTTTGTGAGTGGCAGGATTATTGCATTGCCTCCTTTTGCTGATAGAGTCTTCGTTCCTCCGATTGATTCAAAATGCGAGATTATGCTGCTATCAATATCTTCAGCTACAGGAGGTAGCAGCCATCCTGTCTGAGACATTGCAATGACATTATTGAGAAGCTGTATTATGTAATCATTCTTTTCTGCAGCTATATTCTCAAGGAAGATACGTTTTCCGTTTATCGTCTTTTTTTCTGAGATTGTGAATGATATACGGTTTGTTTCAATCCTGACAGAAGTGTTGTCTGGTGTGTATTCCAGTACTTTGACATTTTTGCATATTACTTGATCTCTTGCATCTTTGCCGAGCGTCAGTACAAGAAGAGCTATCTGTGCCCTTAGTCTGTGATTGCGAATCGTTTTGAGAGAGTCTGTAATACTTGTCATGTAGTCATGGTCGCTTAATAGGGCAGAAAAGGCAAGAAATCATTGCTCAGTGGTAAATACTGCAGTGACAGCTGCTTTTACGAAAAGGCATTTCTCTTCTTCGTTCTCATCAAAGCCTTTTTCACATTCTTCTTCAGTTATGCTTTTTATTCTAAGTGCTTTTAATCCGGCAGCTTTGGCAATTGTCTCTGCTTTGTGTCTGGCATCGAGAACGGCTTCTGTCCGGGCTTCATCTTCTGTTTTCATTTCATCCTGTTCCCGTTTCAGTACCGGATCAGAGATGCTTATTCCGCTTATGGATGAAAGGGTTGAGAAAACAGGTCCTATGCGGTCCATCTTCTTGATTATGATAAGTATGGATTGTTCAGCATTCTCTCCTTGCGATGTATCTGCGCCTTCTGCGGAGAGCTTCATGGGCGTTGTGATGATGCTCTCGGGAAGAATGGCTTGTTCTTTGAGAAGTTTCTCTTTTATGTTGGATATTTCATTGGCTGTACGTGCGATGGCACTGCTGCCCCAGTCATCAGTGTTCCTGACTGTCACTCTGATGATTGCAGTGTCTGGGGAGAACTTGGCAATTCCCTCTCCAGACACTGTAATGGTGCTTTCCATCAGATGAAATCCTCTCTCTCCGGAGTGAAGATATCGATAAGCTCACCTTTCTCAAGGCAGACAAGAGAATGCTCTTTGTTGCCTGGAATATAAACGCTGTCACCAGCTGTAAGCACAGCTGTATCCCCGTCCAGAGTGAACTCAAAGCGTCCAGAGAGTATCAGAGCAATCTGTGTGTGCGGATGTTTGTGCGGTGTGCCGATTCCTCCATCGTCGAAATAGAGGTGGCATGCCATCAGGTCTTTGTCGTGAGCCAGCACTTTGCGTTTTGATTTGCTGTCGAGAATACGAGCATCAATGTCTTTATCAAAAAAGAATCCCATATTTACCTCCTAAGGATATCTTCCCATCTTTCTTCAGTTTTTCTTATCACTTCATCTTTATCCAGTGTAAGGAGCATACCATGTTCTTTGAGTTTTCTTCCACGGCAGAAGACTGTGTCAATATTCTTCCTGTCTGCAGAGAAGACAATAGCAGAGAATGGGTCATTGACAGGAGAAATATTCACATCTGCTGTGTTTATCAAGGTGATATCTGCTTCCTTTCCCTCTTCAATTGTTCCTATTCTGTCTTCAAGCCCTAATGCGCTTGCACCGCATTTTGTAGCCATCTCCAGTATGTCATATGGTCTGGCTGCAGATGGCGTCATGTTTGCGACAGTCTGCAGCAAGGCTGCAATATTCATTTCCTTCATCATCGAGAGGTTGTTGTTCGAAGAGTCCCCATCAGTTCCAAGGGCTACGTTGATGCCTTTCTCTCTGTATCTTTTCACAGGAGCTATACCGGAGGCTAGCTTCATGTTCGATGAAGGATTATGGACAACAGAGACATTGTGTTCTTTGAGAATATCCATTTCCTCTTCGTTTATATGGACACCATGTGCTGCATAGCAAGGAATGGAGAATACACCTATGCTCTCCAGAAGCTCCACCGGTGTTTTCCCATATTGTTTGATACAGTCATCGACTTCTTTTCTTGTCTCAGAGAGATGCGTGTGCATCCTGGCTCCTAGTTCTTTTGCCCATTCAGTTGCTCTTTCGTAGCAATCCGGGGTTGATGTGTAAACTGCATGGACTGCTGCATCTAAGCGTATCATATCGCTGTTTCCGATGGCTTCCTGGATTCTGGGGGCAAGTTCTCTTATCCTGAAATCAGCATCGTCCTTGTCATTCATGAATGACTGACCGATAACAGCTCTCATGCCGGCTTCCTTGACAGCACGGATTGTGCTCCACGCATTGAAATACATGTCTGCAAAAACCGTACAGCCGCTGTCGATGAGCTCAAGAGCTCCTAATCTGGAAGCCTGATAGATATCTTCATCATTGAGCTTGTCTTCAATGGGAAAGATCTCCGAAAGCCAGTCCTGGAGATTCTCAGATGTGTCTTTGTAATTCCTCATAAGTGTCATTGCGAGGTGGGTATGTCCATCCACAAAAGAGGGAATTGCAATCATCCGGGAGGCATCGATAATTTCATCGGCTTTATCTTTTACTGAACCAACAGCTTTGATAATGCCATTATCAATTAATATATCCCCCCTTAATGCGAGATCTCTCTCGGTCATGGGGATTATCGTTGCATTCTTAATAAGAGTTGTCATGGCTCGATTGTAGCATAGTACGTGAATTTATAAGAGCCGCACGATGGCGGCTCTGCTTCACTTGACGAGATTTCTCTTGATTTTCTTTGTTGTGGTCATCTCCATCGGTTTATCGACGAGTGTGATTTTCTCAATCTTCTTGTAACCGACAAGATTGCGGTTCACTTCAGAGACTATGGCTTCCATCTCGCTCTGAAGTTCCTCTTTTGAGAGCCCCTTATCCTTATAATATTCTTCAGAAGGGTAGATGACTGCTTCAATGCATTCACAAGGAACATCCTTCTTCATCTGGAATCCTCTGATGAGAATCTGCTCAACCTGCTGATAAAGCTGGAACATATCCTCAATCTCTTCAGGGAATACATTCTTTCCGCCTTCCGTGACGATTATGTTCTTTGCTCTGCCTTTGAGATAAAGGTAATTCTCATTATCCAGATAGCCGAGATCTCCTGTTTTCAGATAACCGTTTTCATCAAAGAGAGCTTTTGTGTTCTCTTCGTCATCAAGGTATCCTCTGGTGATATTAGGTCCTTTTACACGGATCTCACCAATACCATCGCTGTCTTTGTCGGCAATAATCATATCGACAAATGACAGAACCTTTCCAACTGAATCCACTTTGAAATGCTCCGGTGGATTGAGTGTCAGGATTGGAGAGGTTTCTGTCAGGCCGTAACCCTGAAGGAAATTCAGACCAAGCTGCTGATACTGTTTGAAGACTTTCGGAGAGAGCGGACCTGCTCCGCAGATGAGGATTCTTGAGCTATCGAGTCCGAGTTTTGATGTGATATTCTTGTCGAAGAATGGTTTGAACGGTGTTTTGCCGAAAGCCTTCTTACACCAGCCGTTGAGTGTCATCAGGACTTTTACAAGAGCATATGTCACAGCACCTTTCTCCTTCACCTGCTTGAATATTCCGGAAATCACCTTGTTATAAAGAAGAGGAATTCCCATGAAGATCGTGACTTTGCCCTGCTTCATGTCTGCAATCATCCTGGAGACAACAATGCCATGGCCGAAAATACAATCAGCACCATGTTTTACAGTCTCCAGAAGAACGGCTGTACAGCAATAGCTGTGATGGAGCGGAAGAAGGGCGTAAAGCACATCATTCTCTGTTACTCCCATGCCATTTGCAGCCTGATAGACGTTTGATGTGATGTTTCTATGAGAAAGCACAGCGCCTTTTTCATTTCCAGTAGTGCCTGATGTGAAGAGAATAGCAGCATCGTCATATTCACTGACTTCAACCTTTTTCTCCAGCGGTTCTATATCGAGTTCGGTGAATTTGACATAATCGTTGCTCTTTCCTTTGAGCATGGCCTTGCCAAGAAGGGAGGAATACCATTCTCCGCCTATTCCTTTCATCTTTTCCAGTACGTCGAAATCACAGATGGCGAATCTGGCCTTCGCATATGCTGATAATCTCATGCATCTGTCTGCATGCATCTGGTTGTCGATAGGTACGACAATGGCGCCTGCTGCAAGCACTGCAAAATATGCAATGGCCCAATCAGGGCTGTTCTTGCCATTGATGAGGACACGGTCGCCCTTGCATATCCCGCATTCTTTCAGATAAGCAGCTCCCTGCATGATTTTTCTATATGATTCAGCATATGTCAGATCTTTTCTTTCTGGTTCAAATACTGTGAAGCATGGTCTGTCTGGAAAGCGATAGAGTGCTGACTCGAACATCTCTGGAATAGTCGGCCATTCGCCCTTGACTATGTGTTTCTGCCTGAATTGGTCAATTTCGTCCCATGAATGCATTCTTTATTCCTTACCTTGTAACGTGATTTGCCCTTACTAGTTAATGTTAACTATACTGATTTGCAGGATTTTTGGCAAATGGCAAACTGAGTCAGGAAAACAAGATAGGGTCTTTCAGAATGTCAGGAAGCGTTGGATAGACTTTATCTGCTGTTTTTTCAAGCCCGGCTTTGTCTCCAGAGCCTGTGAGAACTGCAATTGTATAACCTGCTCCACCCATACGGCCGAATTCCATGTCTACAATTGTATCCCCGATAACTGCAATTTCATCGCTTTCAAGATTGAATTCATTGCAGAATTCCCTGATTGCTTCGGGATTTGGCTTTTTGGGAGTGGGAGAATCTTTCGTCCTCAGGAATGAGATATATTCTTTTATCCCCATTTTACTAAGGAATAGATCTGTGCTTTCTGCTGTATCTGTAGTTACGATTCCGAGAGTATAGCCACGGTCATACAATGCTTTTATAGTATTCGTAACGTCTGTGAAGCTGAGTTTATCCAGATGCTTTGAGAGATTGAAATTCTCATGTTTCATGATGCCCTGCACGCACTTCCATACTCTCCATGGATTCATTCTATAGCGGAAAGTTATCCGCAGAATTCTGAGAGTGGCCAGAAGAAGCTTGTCGTGGCGGAATATTATTCCATCAGGATAGGTTGTCCCATCCTCTGCAACGCCTACAACTTTGCAGAAATCTGCCACGCATGATTCTTTCTTATCCTCAGGCATGCCGGCTTTGGAGAGGCCGTTTACGATGGCTTCTGATAATACAGGGCCCCAGACTTCTCCATAGCGGAAAAGCGTCCCATCTTTATCCATGATGATTCCTTTGATGCCGGCCATGCTTAAAGAATATGCAAAAGAAGGCTTTTTGACTACACTGAAATACCCTAATACCTTCTCTCTCGGAATCAAGGAGGCAGAGCGTGCGTCTTACGGCTAATGCAAAGATAAATATCGGGCTCAGAGTAGGGGCAAAGAGAGATGATGGCTTTCATGATATAGAGACAATAATGGCCCGGATTTCACTTTCAGATATCATAGAGGCCGAGGTTTCTTTATCTGATGAGACTGGGATAAAAATAAAGGGAAACGAATCATACATTGATGGGAAGGCTGACCTGATGGAAAAGGCTGCCAGACTTTATTCGGAAATCTCCGGATGGAAATTCTATCTGGATATCAATATAGAGAAACATATTCCTGTTAAGTCTGGTTTGGGCGGTGGATCATCTGATGCGGCTGCTATCCTTGGGTATCTTGAAAGCATTTCACCCCGTCCGCTGGGAAAAAGCAGGCTTTTTGAGATTTCCAGTGCTATTGGGTCAGATGTTCCATTCTTCATATCCGGGTTTTCTGGGGCATATGTGTCAGGCAGAGGGGAGTGGGTGCAGCATGACGTGGTTCCATCAGGTGCTGCTGTCCTTCTTTTTTTTCCGGAATATGCAGTATCAACAGCAGAAGCATATGGAAAACTGGACTCTCTTCACCGTGAAAATGGACATATAAAGCCCCTTCTCGGAACGTTTCCTTCCAAAGATGATTATCCGAATGATTTTGAATTGGTTTCACCATTGAAAGCAGCGGACATAATTCCTGCGGAAATCATGGACTCGGGAGCCTATATTTCCCTCTCGGGTTCCGGATCATGCTGGTATGCTCTCTTTCATCCAGAAGCGTTCAGCAAGTTTGACAATCCGGAAAAATATGGTATTGTTTCGGCATATATCATATAAATGAAGGCAAAATTTTGCCGGGGATTGGGGTACATGGAGATTACTGATATCAGAGTCAGGAAAGTCGAAGGAAATGATAAGCTTCGCGCTTATGTCACTGTTGCATTTGATGATGAATTTGCAGTCCATAACATCAAAGTCATAGAGTCTCAGAATGGACTTTTCATTGCTATGCCGTCGAAAGCTGCCACTGATGGATCATACAAGGATATTGCACATCCGATTAACACAGCATTCCGTGAAAAGCTTCAGAAGGCCATTCTTGAGGAATATAACAGCCAAGACTTGCAGTGAGCTCGACTTTCTGTTAGTTTTCTTTCCTGTCGTTGGGAAGTCGCCAAGTGGTGAAGGCACCGGGTTTTGATCCCGGCATTCGAAGGTTCGAGTCCTTCCTTCCCAGCTAGTATCTTGCAGAAAGCAGTCAGCTTATATATTATCTGTTAGCGTGCTTCGGCACTTTATGGTAATCGGCTTAGCCGATGAGAGTATAAGGAGAAGAGTATGGACGACAAGAAAGCGCTCAGCGCCAGAGTCAGAACTGCTGATTTCGGTTCAGCAGGCTCAAGAAGACTTTTGAGAAACGGAGAAATTCCTGCTGTTATCTATGGAAAGAATGAACCACTTCACGTTATTGTGAATGCTCATGAATTCGAGATGAAGAAGTCTGGTTTCAGCGAATCAACACTTATCACACTCCATGTTGATGGAGAAGCTGATCACAGTGTGTTCGTGAAGTCATATCAGGAAGACCTCCTCCGCCGCTGCATTCATCATATTGATTTCTATGAGATTACAGCTGGACATTCAGTACGTACACATGTACGTGTTGAACTTGATGGCAATCCGGTCGGATGCCGCCAGGGTGGTGTTCTTGATCAGGTTATCCATGAACTTGAAATCGAGTGTCTGCCAAAAGATCTTCCAGAGGTCATCAAAGCAGATGTATCTGCTCTTGATCTCAACGAAGCCCTTCGTGTTGATCAGATCCAGATTCCAGCAGGTGTCAAGGTTCTTGAGGATCCTGAAGCAACTGTTGCAACAGTCAGAATGGTCAAGGAAGAAGCAGCTCCTGCAGCTGATGAGACAGCAGAGGCAGCAGAGACAACAGCTGCTGATGCAGATACAGCAGCAAAATAATGACTGTCTTTGGCCTTGGAAATCCTGGGGCCAGGTACAAGGGAACGCGGCATAATGTCGGGTTCGAGACCGTTGAGAAGATAGCAGCGCTCAGGAGTATGAAGCTCCGAAAGCGCTGCTTCTGTCGTTATAGGATCTCCTCGTCTCCTTCTCTTGTCCTCGTTGAGCCTCTTACATATATGAATGCGTCTGGAGAGATTGCCAGAGATTGTATTCCTGCAGATGATAATGTCGTTGTGATTGTTGATCAGATGGATCTTCCTCCTGGGAAAATCAGGATAAGGAAAGGCGGTTCGTCAGCAGGCCATAATGGACTGAAGTCGATGATTGGTGCTATTGGCCCCGATTTTATCCGTGTTTACATAGGCATTGGTCGTCCTGCTGAAGGAGTGCCAGTTCCCGAGCATGTACTTTCACGTTTTTCACCTTCAGATAGGCTTCTTGTAGATGAAGCTGAGCAGAAAGCGGCAGAAGCAGTGCTGAAGCTCTTTGAAGGAGAGGATTTCAATCATGTTGTACAATGGGCGAATTCCTGAAGGTCTTGAGATCCCCCAAGGAAAGCTGTTATTGGCTTTCTCCGGAGGTTCTGACTCTCTTTTTCTTGCTTTGATGCTCTCTGTCCTTGCCCCTGGGCGTACAGAGGCGCTTTATGTTGACCATGGTTTACGGGATAGAAAGGAACTGGACAGGGAAATCGCTCTGAACAGGAAGAATGCAGCTCTGCTTTCCATTCCCCTTGAGATATCTGTAATCCCAGAGGGAATAATCAAGGAAGAGGCGTTGAGGGGGAATAGCGGAATAGAAGCGGCTGCCCGGAAGGAGCGGTATCGTATTCTCTTTGAAAAGGCTAGAAGAGAAGGTTTTGACCATGTTCTCACTGCTCATCATAGGGATGACCAGGCTGAAACTGTTCTGATGAGGATACTTGAGGTTTCTCCTTTCTGGAGTTATCAGGGGATACTGAAAGAAGATGGACTTTTATTCCGTCCAATGCTTAATGTAGCAAAGAGTACAATACTTTCAGTACTCAGATCATCCGGGCTTGAGTGGTCTGAGGATTCGACAAATGCAGATACGGGTTATCTGAGAAATAATGTCAGGCACAATCTTCTTCCATTGTTATCAGAAGAAACTAAGGACAGCCTTTGCAATATTGCTGCAAATGCTGCTTCATTCCGTCGTCGTTTTCCATCTCTTAAGCCTCTGCATGATTTCTGGTTTACCAGTATAAGCAGAGAGGACTTTCTCAACGCTCTTCCTTTCCAAAGGGAGGAATTCATCTATAAAACAATGTCAGGAAAGGGATATTCCGGGAGAATCTCGCGCCGTCTCGTATCTGCTGTGACAGAGCTTGCAGAAAAAGGAAAAGGCCGTATTGAAATGGCTGGATTCTATTTTTATAGCTCCAAGACTTTGATTACGGTTTTCCCTCCGCTTTATGATTTCTCTCTTACATGGAATGGGGAATGTATCACGAGCCAGAAGCTTTCATTATGTTCTGCTGTACCTGATGACCTTACTCTCATTATTGATGAGAATAAGCTGGAGAGACCCGTTGTCCTCCGTAATTCCAGAGAAGGGGACAGAATTGAACTGAAAGATGGCTGGAAACGTGTTTCAGAACTGGAGAAAGAGCAAAGGGTGCCCTATTCATTGCTTTTAGAGGACAGGCGCGGAGTTGTTGCTTATTTTGCTCGTTTTCTAGGGGGGCGGGACAGGCTTTCTTCCCGTTTTCTTGGCCCTGCTCTCAAGGGTACTGCCCTTGCTATTAGGTGGGAATGAAGTTATATTCAGAAAGATGAATCCTATGGACGATAAAGACTATAAAAAGGATGAGGAAGGAAATACTCAGACTCCTCAGCCGGATAAGAATGACGACAAAGGCGGAACCCCGCAGGACGAAGGGAAGAAAAGCGGAGATAAGCCGAAGAAGAATATATACGATCAGTATCGATACTGGGGTAGTGACAATGGCAGCAGCGGCAATAATGGCAGCAATAATCCTAAGGGTAGTGCCAGACGTAACCGTGTTGCTCTGATTGCTCTGATTCTTCTGATTATTTCCTTTGGCTATATCTTCATGAGCGATGCTGCAAGTGTGCAGAGGACAGAGACTTCCTATTCTGAATTCCTTGCATTTGTAGAGAGCGGCAATGTAAAAGCTGTAACCATAGTTGAACAGAACGTTGTAAATTATACGCTTCTCAATGGCGTTGAGGGTACGTGCCGTATTCCTTATTATGACTCTGCGCTTCTTGAAACGCTGAAGGATTATCATGTGAATGTCACAGGCGCTGTGCAGCCTACTCCATTCTGGTACATTATAATCCAGCTTCTTCCATGGATAATCTTCATCGTCATGATTGTCATGATAATGAGGCAGACCGGTGCGGCCGGTGGAAACAGAATGATGTCCTCATTTGGCAAGAGCCATGCCCAGATGTATGGCAAGAATGATAAGAAAGTCACTTTTGCTGATGTTGCAGGACAGAAAGAAGCTAAGAATGAACTGCAGGAGGTTGTTGATTTCCTCAAGCATCCCGACCGCTTCGTAAAAATTGGTGCACGTATTCCCCGTGGTGTACTCCTGGTCGGCCCTCCGGGAACAGGTAAGACACTTCTTGCCCGTGCTGTTGCAGGAGAGGCTGGAGTCTCTTTCCTTCATACCTCAGGTTCTGATTTCGTTGAGATGTTTGTCGGTATGGGTGCTGCCCGTGTCCGTGATCTCTTCTCTGAAGCCAGAAAGAATGCACCATGTATCATATTCATCGATGAGCTTGATGCTGTAGGCAGGGCACGTGGTTCAGGACTTGGCGGCGGTCATGATGAACGTGAGCAGACTCTCAACCAGATGCTTGTCGAGATGGATGGTTTCTCCTCTGATCCTGGTGTTATTGTCATGGCGGCAACAAACAGGCCGGATGTTCTTGATCCAGCTCTTCTTAGGCCGGGCAGATTCGATAGACAGGTTGTTGTATCTCTTCCTGATGTTCAGGAAAGGCTCGATATTCTCCGCATACATACAAAGAAGGTAAGAACAGAGAGCGATGTGGATCTTGAGCGCATTGCCCGTGCAACCCCTGGTTCTTCCGGTGCGGATCTTGCCAATCTGGTCAATGAAGCAGCTCTGTTTGCTGCCCGTGCGAACAGGGAGACTGTAAATATGGATGATTTCGAAAGAGCCAGGGATAAGATTCTCCTTGGTGTTGCAAGAGAATCTGTCTATATGACTGAGGAAGAGAAGAAGGCGACAGCTTACCATGAGGCTGGTCATACGCTTCTGCATTATTATCTGAAATCAGTGGATCCTCTGCACAAAGTCACAATCATTCCACATGGCAGGGCCCTTGGTTTGACTATGAGCCTTCCTGAGAAGGATTCCTATACGAAGAACAGATCCTATCTCGAAGACAGAATCAAGATCTGCATGGGTGGGTACGTCGCTGAGGATATTGTCTATGGAGAGACCACTACAGGTACATCCAATGATATAAAACAGGCTACAGAGATGGCCCGCAGGATGGTTACGGAGTGGGGTATGTCCGATCTGGGATTTATCTCACTTGCTAACGATGATGAACCATTGTTCCTCGGCCGTGAGATTGCACAGCATAAGGATTATTCAGAAGAGACAGCTAGAAGGATCGATCAGGAGATCCATAAGATTCTTGACAGATGCATGGATGAGACAAGGGAGATTCTTACGGTACACCGCGATCAGCTCGATAGCCTTACGAATGCACTTGTTGAGAAAGAGACTCTCGATGATAAGGATATCAGAGAGATGTTCGGTTTTCCTCCGGTGCAGCACACAACGGATCTTGTATGATTGACGCAAAGCATAAAAGAAACTTCTGCATCATTGCCCATATCGATCATGGGAAATCCACATTGGCGGACCGCTTTATTGAACGGGCTCGCCTTATCACCTCCCGCGGTCCACAGCAGACGCAGATTCTCGATAACATGGATATCGAAAGAGAACGTGGAATCACTATCAAAAGCCAGGCTGTAACCATTCCTTATACAGCCTCTGATGGAGAGGAGTATGAGCTGAATCTGGTAGATACTCCTGGCCACGTTGACTTCACATATGAAGTGTCGAGAGCAATCTCTTCCTGTGAAGGTGCTCTGCTCCTTATTGACGCTTCTCAGGGAGTGGAAGCCCAGACCCTTGCTAATCTTTATCTGGCAATGGAGCATAATCTTGAGATTATCCCTGTGATAAACAAGATTGATCTTCCCTCTGCTGATATCCCATCATGCCTGCATCAGATTGATCACGATCTTGGGCTTGATCCGGACTCTACATGTTTTGTCTCGGCAAAAACCGGGGAAGGTGTTGATACGCTTTATGAGGCAATCGTCAATCTGATTCCTCCCCCGGAAGGGAATCCAGAGGATCCGCTTAAGGCTCTCATCTTTGATTCTCATTATGATCCATATAGAGGTGTGATTGTACATTGCCGTCTGTTTTCGGGAACAATCAAGCCTGGTGATATCATACGGTTCATGCATTCAGGAGCTGAGTATAAAACAGAAGATACAGGGATTTTCCAGCTCCAGCTGGTCTCCAAGCCTGTGCTCAGTGCGGGCGATGTCGGATATTTCATTGCAGGTATCAAGACCATCTCAGATATCAGGGTAGGAGATACTGTAACGCTCTCCGATAATCCAGCGGCTGAACCAATGGCAGGATTCAAGGAAGTCAAACCTGTTGTCTTCTCTTCAATCTATCCTGTTGATAGCAATGACTATGAGGAACTGCAGGATGCGATAGAAAGACTCAAGCTCAATGATGCCTCTCTTGTCTATGAGAAGGACAGTTCAGCAGCTCTTGGTTTTGGTTTCAGATGCGGTTTTCTTGGTATGCTTCACCTGGAGGTCGTACAGGAGAGAATCGAAAGAGAGTTTGATCTCTCGATTGTCTTTACATCCCCGTCTGTGCGCTATATTGTCCACATGAAGAATGGCGAGACGGAGGAAATAGATAACCCGCTGGAGTATCCTGATGTCACGCGTATTGATTTTGCGGAGGAGCCATATATTTCTGCAGATATCATCACTCCGACTCAGTTCGTAGGTCCCATCATCACTCTTTGTCTTGAGAAGCGGGGAGTGCAGACGGGGATGAACTATCTAGATGAGAAGCGTGTTGAGCTTATTTACGAGATGCCGCTTGCGGAAGTTCTTTTTGATTTCTACGATAGGCTTAAATCAATTTCCCGAGGTTATGCCTCTTTTGATTATTCAGTGATAGGGTACAAGGCAACGGAGCTTGTGCGCCTCGATATACTTGTCAATGGAGAGAGCGTTGATGCTCTTTCCCAGCTGGTTTATAAGGGAAATGCCCAGTCACGCGGCAGGGTTGTCTGTGAAAGGCTTAAGAAGGAGATTCCGCGTCAGCAGTTCAAGATTGCAATCCAGGCCGCTATCGGGGGACAGATTATCTCCAGAGAGACGGTGTCGGCATTCAGAAAGGATGTTACTGCTAAATGCTATGGTGGTGATATCTCCAGAAAGCGCAAGCTTCTTGAGAAACAGAAGGAAGGCAAGAAGCGCATGAAGATGGTCGGAAACGTGGAAATCCCTCAGAGTGCGTTCCTTGCTGTACTGAAAACAGACGAGGATGAATGATGGAAGTCAAGCTGATCGGAATTACAGGTGGTTCTGGTTCTGGTAAGAGTACGGTCGTCCGCCGTGTCAAGGAAGCTCATGCTGAAGCTGTCCTCATTTCGCAGGACAACTATTACAAGAGTGCTCCGTTTATCAATAATGAGAATATAACTGCGTATAATTTCGATCACCCTGATGCTTTTGACATGGACCTGATGCTTGAGAATCTTCAGGACCTGAAGAATGGAAAGGCCTGTATGATGCCTCAGTATGATTTTGTCCATCATCGGAGAAAGGATGAGTATGTGCGGGTTGAACCTAAGAAGCTTATCATTCTTGATGGCCTGATGATTTTCTATGATGAGAGAATCCGTGACATACTTGATCTCAAGCTCTATGTAGACACACCTGCTGATATTCGCTTTATCCGCCGTCTGCAGCGTGATATAGCGGAGCGCGGACGTACAGTGGAAAGTGTCATTGAACAGTATACAAAGGTTGTTCGGCCGGGGCATTTCAATTTCATTGAGCCGATGAAGGAATATGCAGATCTCATCATTCCAGAAGGCGGCTACAATGAACAGGCAATGCAGGTGCTGTTTTCCTTTGTTCATTCAATCTGCGATTAGTCCTTCGGTTTCCTGTATGCAATCCAATCGGATTTTATCCTCTCCCAGGACCATTCGTCTGGAACAGGATCTGGTCCTCCGAGGAAAGATGAGCGGCAGCGGAGCAGTCTTGCTGTTCCCATTATCGTTCCCTTTATGATTCCGAACTTCCTTACAGCCTGCATCATGTAGATTGAACATGATGGTGTATAACGGCAGCATGGCCCTACAAAGGGGCTTATCAGGGCTTTATAGAGAAATACAGGAATGAGATATAGTTCTCTTAGGATTTTTCTCACAGGGAAAAGATACACATTGATGGGGAAAAAGAAAAGGAGGCATTCCTGCCTCCTCTGTCTGAAAGTGAAACTCTCAGAGGTCCTCGTCTTCGAATGTCTCGATATCCATATCCTCTGTATCGAGTCCTGCAGAGAAATCCTCTGCATCTGAAAGTTCCTGGGAATCGAGTGTACCGAAATCCTCGAAACCTTCGAGATCGCCAAGGGATGTATCGAGCTCTTCGAGAGCTGAGGCAATGGCCTGATCGATAGCAGCCTGATCTGTGCTGAGCTTGTCGTAAAGATCCTGAAGCTCCTTGTTATGGTTCTCGACAAGCGTGAACCTAGCCTGAAGTTCCTTGTTCTCATCGCGAAGGTGCCTGATAAGTCCGACCGCCTTCTGTACTCTCATGAGCAAGAGCTTGCTGCTTTCAATCGTGGTCATATAACCTCCTTAGGCGAGTGCCTTCTTGACCTCTGCGACAAGAGCTGTGAATGCAGTCTTGTCTTCAATAGCCATATTGGAGAGAGCTTTTCTGTTGAGTGTGCTGTTCATCAGCTTAAGTCCATGCATGAACTGTGAATAGTTCAGACCTTCTGCCTGTACAGCTGCAGAAATTCTGGCAATCCAGAGCTTTCTGAAATCTCTCTTCTTCTCCTTCCTTCCACGATATGCATACTGACCTGCTTTAGCAACAGCATCTTTAGCAATACGATGGTTGGTGCTTCTTCTTCCCCAATAGCCTTTTGCCTGATTGAGAATCTTCTTTCTTCTGTCCGCGCGTCTGGTTCCGTCTACTGCTCTTGGCATTTCTCACACACTCCTTAGTTGTTTGCATAGGGGAGCATTGATTTTGCTCTCTTCTGTTCGACTGCCGAAAGGATGCCGCTGTGTCTCAGGTGCATCTTCCTCTTGGAGCTCTTCTTTGTGAGAATATGGCGGAGGCCCATCTTCTTATAAGCCACCTTGCCAGATCCCGTCACCTTGTAGCGCTTGGACGCTGACTTTCTTGTTTTCATCTTAGGCATTTCTTTTACCTACCTCTCATTACGCGCCGCAGGGAACAAGAACCCCTGAAGCTGCGATATATTGTCTCCATACGGAGGCACTTACTTACCTTTGGAAGGCGAGACAGTCATACTCATCATCTTTCCTTCCATCAAAGCTCCCTTGTCGAGATTATACTGGACTCCCAGTTCTGTAAGTGCGTCAAGGATTTTATCCAGGACGACTTTTCCCAGCTCTGGATGTGCAAGCTCTCTGCCGCGGAAACGGATTGAGACTTTCACTTTGTTTCCCTGCTGGAGGAACTCGGCAATTGCTTTGCTCTTTGTCTCCAGATCATGCTTTTCAATCTTGGGCTGCATGCGGATCTCTTTGATCTTGACTACAGTCTGATTCTTTTTAGCTTCTCTGGATTTCTTCTCCATCTCATAGCGGTATCTGCCGAAATCGAGTATCTTGCATACCGGAGGATTTGCATTAGGTGAAACCTCTACGAGGTCCATTCCCGCTTCATCTGCCAAGCGGCACGCTTCTGGAACGCTCATCACGCCCCGCTGTACGCCATTCTCATCAATAACAAGCACCTGATGTGCTCTTATCTGCCGATTGATTCTAAGCTCCCTGGTAGCCAACTGAACTCCTTATAGTACAGATATCTGCCCTGTTCTCATGAAGAAATGGTGTGAACAAGTCACACCGGATATTTATAACATATTTAGCTTCTCTCTGTCGAGAGGAAAAAGGGGCAGCTTTCAAGCTACCCCATATTATGTCAGTCAAGTGCATGTCCTGCTGAACCAAGAACATCGATGTTCTTATGCATGTACATCTTCTTGAGCTCTTCGCGGGCTGGTCCAAGATACTTTCTCGGATCGAACTCTGCTGGTTTCTCATCAAAGATTCTTCTGATTGTAGCTGTCATAGCCAAGCGTCCATCGGAATCGATATTGATCTTGCAGACTGCAGATTTTGCTGCTTCTCTCAGCTGGTCTTCAGGGATGCCGACACTGTCAGCAAGCTTTCCGCCATGCTCGTTGATCATCTTCACATATTCCTGAGGAACTGATGATGATCCATGAAGAACGATAGGGAAGCCAGGAAGCTGCTTCTCGATTTCTGCAAGGATGTCGAATCTGAGCGGTGGTGGCACCAGAATACCTTCTGCGTTGCGTGTGCACTGCTCCGGAGTGAATTTGTAAGCACCATGGCTTGTTCCGATGGAGATTGCAAGGGAATCAACACCTGTACGCGTTGCAAAGTCCACAACTTCTTCAGGACGTGTGTAATGTGATTCAGCTGCAGATACCTCATCCTCGATTCCTGCAAGGACTCCAAGCTCTCCTTCGACTGTTACATCATGTTCATGAGCATAATCAACGACCTGTTTCGTCAGAGCGACATTCTCCTCATAAGGAAGGTGGGAGCCATCGATCATGACAGAGGAGAAACCATTATCGATGCAGTCCTTTGCTGTCTTGAATGAATCACCATGGTCGAGATGGAGTACGATTGGAATATCGCAGCCAAGCTCATGTGCATATTCAACGCTGCCGCGTGCCATATTGCGGAGAATGTTGATGTTGGCGTAATCTCTTGCCCCTTTTGAAACCTGAAGGATAACAGGTGCTTTTGTCTCTACGCATGCTGCGATGATTGCCTGCATCTGTTCCATATTGTTGAAGTTGAAGGCTCCGACAGCATAGTGTCCTTTCATAGCCTTTGCAAACATGTCACGGGAATTGACAAGTCCTACTTCCTTATAGCTGATCATTGATCTGCCTCCTTATCTCTTAGATAAGACTATCCTATTGCGATGAACGGGGTCAACCAATATTCTTGATTATGAGTGTTCTGATATGTATTCTCATGCTATGCAGAGGAAAATCATCATCATTGTCATTGCGATTTTGCTTATAGTCTGTCTGTCTTCAGCTCTTTTTATCCTTTCAAGGCCGAAGGTGGCATTCGTGACAGGCTCTGAACTGCCTGAAAGCTATGCTATTTCTCTGCCTGGCAATATCTTGAGATATCGTATGGTGAACAATCCCGGAAAAGCCGATCTGGTGATTGTCTCTCCGGATGCTGCTATGCCTCCGGTTCCTTGCTATCTTTTCGGAAGAGAAAGCGAAGAAGGGGAGGATCCTCTTGGAGTTCTGATTCCAGATGAAAGTGCCATGTGGTCGTTTGCTCCGGCAGGGCCAACGGCGGTAGTCTATGAAAGATCCTCCTCTGTAGCGGATGACCTCGCTGATGATATCATACAGCGTGATGGAAGCATTAAGCGTATAACTTATAATGGCCGGGTTTCTGTGGCTAATCTTGAGAGTGTTGAGAGTGAAATCGAGAAAAGCGGTGCTGAGTACGTTCTCATGCTTACCCCGGAGACATCCCTTTCGCTTCTCAGAGCTGAGCGACCATGGAAAGCTGTGCTCGATGAGCGCGATGCCGCTGCACTGGAGACAACAGCTGCAGAGTATGCTGTCGCCATTGATTGGGATGGTACCATCGAGAATCTTCTCTCAGGAACTGGTGAGCTTTCTTACTGTCTCATTTCTCTTTAAAAGAGCCAGGAGATTTTCTTTTACCTGCTCTTTCAAGACTTCTTTATCTGTCTTTCTGAGTTCTGCGACGAATGATAGTGTATATTCCGTGTATTCAGGTATGCATGGCTTTCCTCTCATCGGTACTGGTGCAAGATAAGGTGAATCTGTTTCGACAAGAATCCTGTCGGAAGGAACTTCGAGAGCAGCCTGCCGGATATTCTCATTTCCTTTGTATGTGATGTTCCCTGCAAATGATATATAGAGGTCTTTGTCCAATGCCTTCTTCATCAGTTCTGGTCCGGAAGAAAAGCAATGCATGATACCGCGGCAGCCGAAAGCGGATGAGCAGAATGCCTCTGCAATCTCCCGGTCTGCATCCCGGGTATGTATGATGATTGGAAGTGATAGTTCTGAGGCAAGTTCTGCCTGCATCATGAAAAGCTTCCTCTGTGCCTCCTCGCTTCCGTATTTCCAATGGTTGTCAAATCCGCATTCCCCGATTGCATCTGCACCATAGGTGGAGATGTCATTCAGCAATTTCTCTCTTTCATCTGCAGGTGATATATAATTTGCGGATTGCAGGCACCATGGGCCTGAGCCGACTGAGAAGAAAATCTGCTTGTTGTCAGAAAGAAGCGGAATGCGGTCTTTGGCATCTCCTCCATCAGTTCCTATATCGATGCCGATAAGATCCGGCGGCAATGTGTTCAGTCCTCGTTTTTTCATTGAGTATGTATGGAAATGGCTGTCGATGATCATATTTTCTTCTCCATATAGACAACAGACCAGAGCTTTCCGTATTTTTCTCCGCAATCTGTGAGCTTACCCACGATTCTATAACCCTGTTTTTCATGGAATTCCACGCTTCCATAGCCCGGATACATGACAATGGCATAGAGTGAATGTATATTCATTTTCCTCAGCTGTCTTTCCAGTTCGGCATAAAGAGCACTGCCAATGCCTTTCTCTGTCCTGTCTTTGTCAAGATAGATTGTCACTTCCACGCTGACCCTGTATGCAGCTCGCTGTGAGAATCGGTGCGCATATGCATAACCGAGTATCTGACCATTTTCTTCGGCGACGATGAAAGGATAATCTCTGTATATTGATCTGATTCTGGCTTTCATCTCTTCTTCCGAGGGGGCTTCATATTCAAATGAGATGGCTGTTTCCTCAACATAATAACGATATATTGAGGCAATGGCCTTGGCATCTTCCTCTGCCACAGTACGGATAATCATAATATGCTCCTTAATACCTGCAGGATATCATCGGCTTTCGCAGGGCATCCAGGGACTGTGACAGATGCTTTGCTGCAGCAGGCTCCACAACCTATTTCTGGGCTTTTTCCCCTCCATCCCTGTCCGATTGCGATTCTCTTCCCCTCAAGTTTTCTCACAAGATTTTCGTCATCAAGTCTTTTAAGGGCATGGATAAGTGACGCATAGCAGGCAGAACATGCGTCAGAAGGATCAGTATATTCAGAGAGCTTTCTGGCTATTCCTGTCGGCTGTGATTTGGCAACAGCCGGCTTTGAAAGTTCTTTTATTTTCCACTCTGTACTTTCCAGCATGCCAAGTTTTCCTGCTTCTCTGATGTATCCGATATCATCAGGGGAAAACCCCATAAGAGTCGCAGAGTAGGCATCGAGAAGAACCGCATCCGAACCGATCATCATCCTGTCCGTCCTCACTGGATTACCACCTTCTTCGAAATCAAGGTCACCGCAGATACTGTCAGAGATATTGAGGTCCGGTTTTATTACTGTGTTGAGGGCCGCAATCGGCTTGTCGAGTCCCAGACGATGGAAATCGCGTTTTGATTTATCAGAAAGCACGCCTTTCAGGTTTTTCATTGCATGTGTCATCTGTGTCTGGCAGTGACCTTTCAGCACTGGTATATTGATGATGAAATCAGCTTCAAGTACAGTTCTGGAGACCTCCATCCCTATTCCGCAAGGGGAAACCCGTGTGTATTCATCTTTTTTTGTGTCTAGAAGCTTGATTCCGTATTTACTGGCGAGTCCATAGTATCCAAGATGTCTGAAACAGGCTTCGGTAGAACCTCCGATCCATGAACCTTCTGCAATTGTTATATTCCTGTAGTTTCTGTCCTGCAGAAAAGAGACAGTCTCCTCGACGATTTCCGTGTGCGTTACAGCACCGTTTTCAGGATCTGAAAGTGTAACGAGATTGGGTTTGATGATAATCGATGAGGAATGATCTGAAGGCAGAAGATTGCACTCGGCTTCCAGGAGTCTTCTTGTCATGTTTCTGATATCGTTGCCGTAAATCACGGTAATAGTTCTGTTCATGTTGTAGCTATTCAATGATATAATCCCGTTTATGGCAAGCACTGATCTCACACAAGGTCCTATTCTCAGAGCATTGATCAGTCAGGCTGTCCCTCTTGTGCTGGGAAGTCTCTTTCAGCTTGCTTATAATGCTGTTGATTCTATAATAGCTGGCAGGTTTATCGGGATGGAGGCTCTGGCTGCAACTGGTATGGCTGCCCCTGTCATGAATATCCTGATTCTGGGTATATCAGGTCTTTCCATGGGTGCCGGCGTAATCATGAGCACATACTTTGGAGAGAAAGACTATGCTATGCTCTCTAAAGAACTTTCAACGCTTCTGGGGGCAGGGCTGGTATTTTCTCTATCTGCAGCTGTTCTGGGTATTGTCTTCACTCCGCCGCTGCTTGTTCTTCTCAATGTCCCGGATGAAGTTCTTCCGATGACAGCTGTGTATCTGAGAATCATTTTCTGCGGTCTTCCTTTCACTTGTTTTTATAATGCGCTAGCTCAGGCTCTCAAGAGTATAGGAGATGCTGCCACTCCATTGAAATTCCTGACATTCTCTTCAGTTCTCAATGCTTTGCTTGACCTGTTCTTCATTGGTGTTCTCGGATTCGGGATTGTCTGTTCTGCCATGACTACAATCATAAGCGAAGGGGTATCTGCACTGTTATGTGCAATATATATCAAGCGGAAAGTTGCGCTGCTTTCTTTCAACAGACTGGGAATTGACAAGGCACTGCTTGGAACTACACTTTCTTTTGGCTCTGTCACTGCTTTGCAGCAGGCGTGTCAGCCTGTGGGGAAGCTGTTGATCCAGAGCGCGGTCAATACACTTGGCGTAGCTGTTATCGCTGCTTATAACGCTGTCACGCGCATCGATGATTTTGCATTCACTCCAGAACAGTCTATAAGCCATGCAACGACAACTTTCACAGCGCAGAATAATGGCAGTAAGAATACGGAACGTGTGAAACAAGGCTTGCGGAAAGGACTTCTGCTGGAATTCTGTTATTTTATCTCCATCTTTCTGGCTGTTTTTGCTTCAAGGGGCTTTCTGATGAAGCTTTTTGTCAGCGGTTCTGATTCTGCTGCTGTATTGCAAGAAGGTGAGTCTTATCTTTCTCTTATGGCGTTTTTCTACATATTTCCGGCTTTTACAAACGGTATCCAGGGGTTTTTCCGTGGCCTGGGAAACATAAAGCTGACATTGCTCTGTACCTTCATCCAGACTTCCACCAGAGTGGTTTTCACGTTCTTGCTTGTACCATCATTGGGGATCAAGGGCATTGCTATTGCATGTGCTGCTGGATGGAGTTTGATGCTGCTGTATGAAGTTCCTTACTATTTCCACTGGAAAAAGAAATCAGATCTGTGAAAGCTTTCATGCTGATTGAAGAGACTGTGGTGTCTCCCATAGTGTGTAATGCAAACCTTTTATAAATAAAAATGCCAGAGGTTCCTCCGGCTTCACGGCGGGGACATGCCCCTGTTCGGATTGGTGTCCGACCTAGATGAAATATAGCATGAAAATATCTTGATGGGAATAGAAAACATCCCCGGGACGGCGATTCCCTTATCTGTTATGCAGTTAAAAATGCAATTTCTCTGTGAATCATGCAGAAGCCGTCATACCCTACAATGATTATATCTCTGCGATTTGGTAACAATTCGGTAACAGTGTTACCGTTTCGCAGCTGCTTTCAGAAATCCAAAGTACAGCACCGTATGCATTATGCAGTAGGCTATATCCATGATAATCCAGAATGTTCTGTCAAAGCCTCCGTTGATGAAACTGACAATCCCCATGGCAGCCATGATTGCCATAAATACAGTTGCAATCGCGACGGAATCAGACCTGAACCTTGACTCATTGAGCCTTATGCCTATTAGGATGATTGCCTCGATTAGCACTACAATCTTCCAGAAGGTGTAGAAGCCAGAGGGCATAGGGAACATCGCTGCAACCGCAATCATGACAGGAAAGAAGAATATGCCAGGCTTTATCATCCTGCCGCCGCTGATGGCTGCAGCCTCTGATTCTCTGCGTTGAAGCCTTGCCTGCCGCTCCCTTTGCCTGTCTTCTTCCTCCGCCTTGCGTCTTTGGCATTCGTGCTCCGCCTCTACTGTCTGATCGGCCTCTCGGTAGAGCTCATGCCACAAATCATCATCAGTGACATCTGTATTCATTGGTCTTAAGTCCGCTTCAGAGATATCTGTGTTCATGTCTGCTGTATTGTTGGAAGTGTTCCAGGAGTTTGTCATATATATTTTAAGATCTGTCTCAGTACGTTTCTTGAACTCTTCTTCAGGCAATTTCTCTTGTTCGTGGTTTCCGTTTTCTTCTGAGTCTGTACTTGAATCTTCAGCTTCCGAATCGATGCTGTGCAGAAAAGGATCCGGGGCATTTTCATCAGCTGGATTCATAGCCCTGAAGATTAAGGAGCAAAGGGCTATTCCAATTGCTACTACGAAAAATTCCATATCATTTCCCCACAAACAATTCCACGCCATTAGGCAATACTGCCGCTGGGTTCTCTCTCGTTTTCTTTTTTCGTGACTACGTATTCTGTCGGAAGCCCGAGGATCTGCTCGACCATGAACAGCTGGGTTTCGGTGGCGCTGTACTGGCAACGGGAAGCTATTCTTTCTACACGGTCCGAGTAGCGGTTCTTCTCTTCTCCTGTAAGAAGGAATTCAATGCTCTTATTGAGAGTCTTGGAAAGCTGCAGCAGTGTTTCTGCTTTTGGTATTCTGCTATCTGCCCTCCATTGTTTCATGGCATAGTATGTTACTCCCATCTGCTTTGCCAATGCCGCCGCAGACCCATAGGGATTGATATTATCAATCTGTTTCCAAAACCTGTAACCATCCATAACTTCCGCCATATGGCCTTAGATTAGAGCGAGAGTAGTAAAAATGTCTCCCAAAAAGGGTAAAAATGGGTTGACAAGTACTACTACTACTACTCTTAGCCTTGATGGAGATAAATTCATATCCATCAGGGAGTAAGCATGGAAACAAGAGTAACTTACAAAATCGTAATCCCTGACGAAGAAAGGCGCAAGTTCAAAGATCTCGCAAAATCAAGAGGGATGACTATTCAGGGTTATCTGGCATTGCTTATCAAGCGTGAATTGAGAGAATCGGAAGCTTCCTCCAAGGATGCCGATTACAGCTCCGGTGTCAATGCAACCCCCTATGGCAGTGCCGGTGATATCAGGGACCGCCTCATATAGGCGCTCTGAAGAGGCCGGCCACCTCTGTCCCGGAACGGCCACTTTTAAAGGAGAACAGAGATGCAAATAGAAGTCCATGACGAAGAACTCATGAAGGAAATCAAACTGATTAAGGAATCATTCCGGCTTCTTATCATCACAGGCGGCAAACCTGTAGCGACTATCAAGCATATTGCAAAGATGGAGGGATGCGCTGAATCCCAGCTCAGGCGGGGTGGCCGTGAGCGTTATCTTCTTCCTCGCTTCGGCGAATCAGGATATCCGACAGGCACATGCAGGTGGGATATGAATGAGTACCTGGAGTGGCGTGCCATCCCAAAGGAAGAGCGCCACAGGATGTATCAGGAACATTTAAAGAATGAAGCCAATCGCCAGGCGAAGTCCCGGCAGAGGTGAGATAGTGGATGTCGCCCCGGACTGGAAGGGGAATCGAGCAGGTAAAGAATAGAGCTCCTGCCGGAAACAGGAGCTCTGATATCCGAGGGTTGCTATACACCCACTCAAGACCACATGAGGAAGTATAGCAAGGAGAAAAGATGCAGGCAAGGTTTTCCGAAATCGTCATCTACAGCGCAATCATCATTGCATTGGCTGCCGCGACACTGGTTCTTCCTTTCATAGAGAAGATGGAAGCAAGAGCAAGAAAGAGCAGATGGATGATCATCGACAGGGAATTCATCGATTTCCAGGAGGGCTGGAATGGCTGAGGCTTTCATCCGCATGTCGTTTGACAGCAGGGAACAATGGATGGACGAGAGAAGAAAGCATCTCCAGGCGAGCGATGCCGCCTCCGTTGACGGCTCATCGCCATGGAAGAGCGCAGCTGAGCTTTATGATGAGAAGACTGGCCTGTTCCCCCCAGAGGATATCTCCAGGAAGCCTTATGTCCAATACGGGATAAAGATGGAACCTGTTGCCAGGGAAGCATTCATGCTGGATGTTCCTTATTTCTCTCTTGAATACCGCCAGTACGACATCCTGGTTTCAGAGAAGTACCCATTTATGGGTGCCACCCTTGATGGGGAACTTACCGTCAGGACCTCTATGAATCCATGGGGATTCCCTGCGGGCGTCAAGGGGATATATGAAGGGAAGACCGGAGGATGGACAAAGCAGTCACATCTCTGTTCGTGGGATGGAACAGATAGTCTCATCCCTCCCCACTACTATGTCCAGGGGCTTCATCAGCTTTCTGTCACAGGCTGGGATTTCGTCATATTCTCCGCGCGCCTTAAAAGAGAGGCTTTCAAGGATGAAGACCAGGGATTCCCGGAAATCCGGACGTTCTACAGAATCATTGACCGCCGGTCCAGAGCAGTCCAGGAGGATATTAGGCTTCTGGAAGAGGAAGAGAAAGAGTTCTGGAACAGATACATTCTCGCACACAAAAGACCGCCAAGGAGGATTGCTATATGACAGAGAAGGAACAGTTTGACCTTGTAGTCAAGCCGAGTGCAGGAAACATAGTCTCGAATCTCGCAGATCTTGAGGCATGGGTGAAATCAGCCTCAGAGCCTTATATCAGGCAGGTTGTCACTGAGGACCAGGCTAAATTCGCAAAGAAAGATCTTGCTTCTCTCCGGAAGCTTAAGTCAGCTCTTGAGGATGAAAGGAAGAAAGCGAAAGCCATTATCATGGAACCTTACACGCAGTTTGAGGCGATGTACAAGAAAGCCGTCTCGTCGCTTGACGAAGCTATTTCAGGAATTGACAGGCAGATAAAGGAAATTGAGAAAGCCGCTGAAGAGAAAAGGGAAGCTGAGCTCTGCGAGTTCATCAGGAAGTCTGCCCAGGATATCGGTGGCAATAAGATGGGCAAGGTGATGTGGCGCGATGATGTAATGAGATGGTTTGTCAGCCCGTCATGGCTTCTGGCTTCAGCTTCCAGGACAAAGACGGAGAGGGAAATCAGGGAGAAGATAGTAGCTGTCTCCCGCGATATATACACCATAGAATCAACCACCGGCGATGATTATGCATCCTGTCTTGAGCTTTATTACCAGACAGGCGTTCTAGCTACAGCCCTGCAGAGAAAGCAGGCTCTGGATGCAATAAGAGCGCAGAAGGCGGCAGAAGCAGAAGCAGAGAAAACCGCGTCCGCTTCTTCAGGGATTCAGACACCGCAGCCTGCCGCTGAAAATCATCAGGCAACAGAGAATCCATATGTTGCACCTGTCGCAGACCGTATCTTCTTCGATATCCCCGTAGAGCCGGAAGATGATGAACAGAAAGAACTTATGCATATTCCCGCGGTATTGGTTTTCCCTAGATATAAGATGCATCTTCTCAAGGAGATTATGACCAAGCTTGGTATGAAGATACTGAAGCCATCTTCAAAGGAGGTGCGTTGAGATGTTCAGGATTGGCAGTATGCACGAGATCGGTATGAGTGATATCCCGAGGGGCTGTTTGTATGCAGTCGGCATCGGCGGAGCGATAAAGCTTGAAGTCAACTGCAGGAATGCAACGATGATAGCTGTGGCGATAGCCATCCTCTCAAGGCTGGATGACGACGATTTTCGGGACTTCGTGAAAGGCTGGAATCATTTCATCGGGGATAAGGACAGCAGCAGATGCTTCTGTCTGGAGGATGCAGAGGCGCTCCGCAAAGAGAACAGAGCGCTTAGGACCGAGAATGCAAATCTTCGTTTTGCACTTTCGGAAATTAAAAAGGAGGACAAATAGAATGGCATACGATCCAGATTCAAGACCGGTATCAAAACTCAATAATGGAACATCTGTCCAGCAGACAGAACCAGCTCAGATGGTTCCTGGATTCGGAGGCATGTCCCCGGCAGTGGCCAGGGAAGTCGCGACAATCCAGGGTCAGATCATGCTTGCCAAGATGTTCCCCCGCGATATGGGAGAGGTGACGAGGAAAGTCGAAGCTGCATGCTCAAGAAAGCAGCTTGCCTCTCACGCTCTCTATCAGTATGCCCGCGGCGGCACGGATATCTCTGGCCCGTCCATCAGGCTTGCGGAGGCTCTTATCAACTCTTATGGCAATGCCAAGTCCGGTTTTGAGGTGATTGATTCCAACCCGGATTTCTCAAGGGTCAGGGCATACGCATATGACATGGAGACGAACACTATCCAGGAGCGCACGTTCGACGTCGAGCACGTAAGGCAGACCAAGACCGGCAGGACAAAACTCACAGACCCAAGGGATATATATGAGACCATCGCCAACAACGCATCGCGTCGTGAGAGGGCATGCATCCTTGCTCTCATTCCAGGAGATCTGGTTGAGTTCGCCGTAAAGACATGCAGGGAGACTCTGGAAAATAACGTGAATATAACACCGAAGAGGATTGAAGAGCTTGTCCAGTCGTTCTCGAAGTACGGTGTAAGCAAGGTGATGATCGAAGCCAGGATACAGCGCAACATGGATGCCATTACGGCAACACAGTTCATAGATCTCCTGAACATCGGCACATCCCTCAGGGACGGGATTGCCAAGGTTGATGATTTCTTTGACCGCGATGCAAAGCCTGTTGGAGAGAAAGCTTCTGTGCAGCAGGCCACGGCCGCTCCGAATCCAAAACCACAGCAGAAAGCGCAGAAGAAAACGGCAGGAAAAGCTTCTGAAGATAGCCTCAATACATCTGCGCCTGCAGATAAGGAGACAGAATCTTCATCAGTTCCAGACATCCCTGATGATGTATGGAAAGGAAACAGCAAGACGGTATCCGAAGATGGCGAGCTCATTGAACAGGGTGGCCCGGAATCCTTTGAGGATGACAGCATGGAGGATTTCTTCGATGCAGAATAGCGAAAAAGGAAGCCTGAACGTCCTTCATTTCTCAGTCCCCGGGGAGGTCCGGGGGCAGGGCAGGCCAAGGGCCATAATCAGGGCCGGACATGCAGCCGTATATGAGACAGCCAAGGACAGAAGCTACAAGGGGCTTATCCAGCACTATGCATATGAGGAGCTGAGGAGGATGGGATACGAATCTCCCGCAGAACCTGATGCGTGCGGTTTCAGCGTGAGCATCGCAGTGTATATGAGATGTCCTCAGTCGTTCTCCAGGAAGAAGAAGGAAGCGGCGCTTGAGCTGCAGATCATGCCGTGCAGGAAGCCAGACCTGGACAACATCGCAAAGATATACCTGGACGCTATGAATGGCGTGGTGTATCCGGATGACCGCATGGTCACATCTCTTACCGTGATGAAGGTGTTCAGCGACTCAGACAAGGTTGCCGTTACGGTTTTCTGGCGTTGAGGAGGTTTTCAGAATGGTCAGATGTCTTAATTGCGACGGGCTCTTTGACGAGAAGGAGCTAATCAAGGTCACTGCTGGAAAGAAGAGATATTATCTTTGTCCCGAATGCCTCAGGGAGTTTTGCGAGGAAATGGAGGAATCCATAGTCGATATCGATGAAAAGGAGGAGTCTGAAATCCGTAAGGAACTGGAAGCTGACTCTCTTTATGACGAGCTCAAGCTGGAGGGCAGGATGTGAAAGCATTCATCTTGTAGCTGACGAGAGGCAAGAGAGCAGATAAGGAGGAGCCATGACAGTACGAGAGCTGATAGACAGGCTTGAGAAGATTGAGGACAAGGAACGGGAGGTTTATATCCCTAACAACATGGACTACAGCCCGGACTACGACAGAGCTGAGATGGTGCGTCTCGGCGGTGACTTCACAGTCGTGATTGAGTGAGAAGGAAGAATGACGCTTGAGGAAGCAAAGGAAGAGATCAACAAGCTTTATGATGAACTTAGATGGAGTAAGGATCATGATGCTGGTGTTCGGATGAATGCTTTAGAAGATGCCTTGGAGATATTGGATAATGTCGAACCTGTCGCAAATTCCGACAAGTTGACGCTTACTGAATTAGCCCACGAGCTTAGGAAGATATTCGGATTTTGTTATTTGGTTGCAGAAGGGAGTGACCTTTATGGATACAACATAAAAGCGTTTCTTCTAAAACCGAAATACATTAGTCCCGGAAAATTTTGGTATTACGAAATGAGAGGAAACCGGCCAATGGTTAATATAAGCTTTGCTGACCTTCGTTTTGACTTAGACCTCTCAGAATACAAGGACGAAAACGGCGAGATAGATTATTCGCGCTGTATTGTGGAGGTTTCAGATGACGCTGAGTGAATTAGCTTACGATCTTAAAAAGATAATCGCTTTTGATTGTATAACTGTGCATAAAAACTGGTGCCAAGAACCTGCGATTTTCCTATGGAGCGGGAAGCCAGAATACAGACCAACACAAGATGTGGGAGGATGGCTGTCTGTAATCGGTAAATCAAGAGCTCTTTGTTGGTTTGGTGCCTACAGCATCATAGGAGGACTCAACCTCTCTGA
>CALXLB010000026.1 GCA_944389085.1 uncultured Spirochaetaceae bacterium | reverse complement strand
ATGACTGGATGAGAAGGATTCCTGAGGCACTATCAAGTCCAGCTGCTGCTGAGATGATGATTGCAGGAGTCACACATCCTACAATCATAGCTACAAGATGCTGGACAGCCATCGGCAGGGAATATTTCAGCGATGGCAGTTTCCCGTCCATCTCGAAAAGCAGTTTTCTATCATCCATAGATGAAAATTATAATTGATGGCAGTTTTATGTGTGAAAAAATCTCCCGCCATAACGACGAGAGATCCAAGAGTGTTTTCAGAGCCCCATTTTCGTCTTCATCTTTGACCAGGAATCCTTTAGAGTCACTGTTCTGTTGAAGACCAGATGCTCTGGAGTGGAGTCTCCGCTGTCTGCCATGTAGTAACCATTGCGGATAAACTGCAGATATTCACCAGGTTTTGCGCTTCTGGCTTCTTCTTCGATATACGCCTCTGGAATCACAATCAGCGAATCCGGATTGAGATCATCGAGATAGTTCCCTGTTGCTGCTCCAGGGTTCTCTGCCTTGAAGAGCTTGTCATACTGTCTGACCTCAGCTTTTATCGATTTGTCCCTGGAAACCCAGTGGCTGGTGCCTTTGACCTTTCTTCCATCAGCTGTCGTACCGCCTTTTGACTCCGGGTCATAGGTACAGTGAACTGCAGTGATATTTCCGTTCTCATCCTTATCCACAGAGACAGCTGTTATGTAATAGGCATGCTTGAGCCTGATTTCATTGCCTGGATAAAGCCTGTGATAGCCCTTTACAGGAACTTCCATGAAATCTTCTTTTTCGATGTAGAGCTCTTTTGTGAATGCCACTTTATGCGTACCTGCATCTGGATCCTCTGGATTGTTCTCTGCTTCGAAGTACTCGACTTTGCCTTCTGGATAGTTGTCAATGACGACAAGAAGCGGATCGAGAACTGCCATGAGGCGTTTTGCTCTCTTGTTGAGATCCTCCCTGACACAGAATTCCATGAGAGAGTAGTCTACTGTTGACTCGACTTTTGCAACTCCGACTCTCTGGACAAAGTCTTTCATCGCTTCTGGAGAGTAACCTCTTCTTCTGATACCTGCGATTGTAGGCATTCTCGGATCATCCCAGCCTGAGACGAAGTTATTGTTCACAAGATAGAGGAGCTTTCTCTTTGACATCAGAAGGTATGAGATATTGAGGCGTGCGAACTCATACTGATGAGGTGCATGTTCGATACCATCGATTGATGTTGCCCAGTCATAAGCGGGTCTGTGATCTTCGAACTCAAGAGTACAGATCGAATGGGTGATGCCTTCGATTGCGTCGGAGATAGGGTGTGTGAAGTCATACATGGGATAGATGCACCACTTCTTTCCTGTCCTCGGATGCTCGGCATATTTGATTCTGTAGAGAGCAGGATCTCGCATGTTGATATTAGGACTTGCCATATCGATCTTGGCCCGGAGCGTATAAGCTCCTTCAGGGAATTCACCATTCTTCATTCTCATGAAGAGATCTAGGTTCTCCTCGATGCTTCTGTCTCTGTCCGGAGAATTCTTTCCGGGTTCAGTGAGTGTGCCACGATACTCTTTCATCTCCTCTGCCGAGAGCGAGTCGACATAGGCTTTGCCTTCTTTTATGAGACGTACGGCGATATCGAAAAGCTGGTCATAGTAGTCGGAAGCATAATACGTCTTCTCTCCCCAGTCGAACCCAAGCCAGTGGATATTGTCCTTGATTGAATCAATATATTCCTGTTCTTCCTTTGCCGGGTTGGTGTCATCAAGCCTCAGGTGGCATGTTCCGCCATATTTCTCTGCCAGACCGAAATTGATACAGATTGCTTTGATGTGTCCGATGTGCAGGTAGCCATTCGGTTCAGGAGGGAAGCGTGTGACTATCTTATTGTCAGGAACTCTTCCTTCTTTCAGGTCATCTTCGATGATCTTCTCAATGAAATTGAGAGGACGTTCTTCCTTGTTTTCCATGTTTACCATCCTTCTAGGCCTTCCAAAGGGCCCTTTGAGATGGTGCAAGTCTATCATATCCTGGCTGTTTAGAATACCTCGAGCTCAACTTCTCCTTCTCCTTTTGCGGAGAGTCCGAAGGAGGTGGATGTGGAGAAAGCCTTCTTTGTGATTGTCAGGAGCGTATCCTCTCCATTTTTAAATGTGAGAAGAGAGCCTTTTTTGATGAGCGTTACATTGTTTACCGGGCTATGGGGTATTTCTGTCCGTATGCCAGAGAATGAGAGAATGATGCTCTGGCTAGAAAATACAATATAGTCTTCTTTTGTATGGAAAAGAACGAAAGCAGTGGCTATACTGGCTTTGCTTCTCAGTGTCATCTCTCCCTCTTCGCCGAGAATAAAGAAGACAGAATGAGCTGATTCGGATCTGAATGAGAGCGAATGAAGCGTTGCTTTGATCTTCTCTGGTTTGTTTAGCCATACTGCTTTCTTTGTGTTCATGTTCCTGATTATATCCACCTTGAATGAAGCAATCTACTCTTGCTAGACTTCTCTTATGATTGCAGTAATCGGCGAGATGTCGCTTTCATTTTTTCCTGAAGGCGATAAGTGGGTTAAGAAGTTTTCCGGCAAGGGCTATGAATGGGCACGGAAGCTGAAGTGCGATGAAGATGTCGTGTTCTTGTCAGTATTGCCAATGGGGGATACCGGAAAGGAGATGGCAGAATGCCTGATTAGCAATGGAATAGTATTCGATCCCGATATGCGTTCTCCGCTTAATCCTTCCATCCAGGTCGGAAAGGAAATCTTCATCAGGGGAAGTGCACCCCTTACGCTTTCTGCAGAAAAGCTGTCTGATGCGCTTTCTTATTTCAGTGATATCAGAAGCGCGGTCGTTTCAGCATCCCTCCTGTCATTCAATCCATCAGCTTCGGCTGTTCTGGATGCGCTTTCCTTCGCGTTCCCTCAGCCAAGAGTTGCTGTTGATACTGACATTCCTCCGCTTTCCGGAAGTAATCCAGAGTTGCTTGATAGGACTATCACACAGCTTAAAGCTGTTTTGAAAGAATGTCTTGTTTCCGATTCAGAGAGCGAGATACTTTCTTTTCTCAGATGATTCCGAGCTTCTTCATGGCCGCAGCAATGCCATCATCGTTATTGGAAAGCGTGACAAAAGAGGCAGCTTCCTTTGCCTTGTCTGATCCGTTTTCCATAGCAATCCCTAGTCCAGCAGCTTCCAGCATTCCCGCATCATTGTCCCAGTCTCCAAAAGCAACAGTCTCTTCAACAGGGATGTTTAAATAGGAAGCTATAAGCGGGATTGCATCTCTTTTATCTGTCCCCTTAGGCAGTATCTCAATATTATTCCAGCTGGATGTGATGATTTCTGCTTTCCCCTGAGCTCTTTCTTCAAGTTCCTTCATAAGGTGTACGATTTTATCCCTGTCTTTGTCCTTGACGAGAATCTTATATGGTCTCTCACCAGTTCTTCTCTCGACTTCATCGGGGTCTGATATATCCATTCTCACTCCGATGTCGCCGCAGATGGAATTCTGCATCGAATACCATTCATCGTTGGCCTCTATCGCATATCGAGTCTCGCAGAAAGCAATGAGTGAGGAGACTTTTCCATGGAGGAAGGATGCAAGGGAAGAATATATGGAACTGTCGATTCTGTGTTCTCTCAGATAAATCTCTCCATCTTTGACCAGAGCTCCGTTTATAGCGGCGTAGATGACTGGAACGCCAAGCTGCTCACTTGCTCTTTCCATTCCTGTTATATACCGGCCAGAGCAGAGTACCATCCTCAGACCATTTGCCACAGCCTGCCTGATAGCTTCTTTTGTCTTTTCTCCGATGGTCAGATCCGAACGGAAGAGAGTGCCGTCAATGTCTGAGAAGATAGCTGAATACATGGCATGAATATAGCACAGAGGGAGAAAGTAGTTGAAGCGGATGCAAGTGTGTGCGATTATCGGAAAGCGTGAAGACTATAGCGCGATTGATGATTGCATTATTGCTGGTTTCTTTTCTCACTTCCTGCGGCAGCGAGAAGATGGTTACTGATTCACGTATTGCCATGGGAACTCTTGTGATTGTCTCATTGCCGGAAAGCGATGAGGAGGCAATGGATGGTATTTTCTCCCTTATTTACGAAATCGATCATAAGCTTTCACGCTATAACCCGTCTTCATGGATAAGCAGGATCAATCAGGCGGCAGGCGAAGAAAGCGTAAGTCTTCCTGAAGATATCTATGCTCTGGTCAAGGCTTCTGTCGAGATGGCTTTTTTCACAGATGGCATCTTTAATCCTGCAATCGGACCTCTTTCTGCTCTCTGGGGAATGGGAACGGAGAGCGCAGGGGTACCCGATGGAGAGGAAATAAATGAAGTGCTTCCTCTTCTCGATTATTCCCTGATTGAGCTTGTGGATGAAAACTGCAGCGTATATCTTCCTCTGGAAGGGATGGCACTGGATCTTGGCGGGGTGGGAAAGGGCTATGCTGCAGACTGTGTCCGCAAGTATCTTGAGGAAGCAGGGGTGAAAAGCGCACTTGTCAACCTTGGCGGCAATGTCCTTGCTTATGGACACAAAAGCAATGGAGAAGACTGGAGGATCGGAATAAGAGATCCAGAGAAAAGTGAATCTTCATTCTTTACGACTGTGGATGTTGCAGATGAGACAGTCATCACTTCAGGGTCTTACCAGAGGTATATAGAGCAAGATGGAATAAGATATCATCATATTCTTGATTCCTTGACGGGCTATCCTGCTGAAACCGATATTCTTTCCGCGACTGTCATCGGCACATCCGGTACTCTGGGAGATATGTTCTCCACAACGCTTTTTGCTCTTGGGTCGGAAAAAGCCATGGAGATGGCGGATCGGCTAGGAATTAAGGTTGTTCTCTACCTCTCTGATGGTTCAGTTCTCTCCTCTGATGGCCATGACGGCCAGATAGCAGTCCTGGAGGAATGAGTCGATAGGTTCGAATGAAGAGCCTTCTGAGAAAAAACCTGTGATGGCAAAGCCCAGAGATGTCAGGGAGCCGAGTATTGTATCCAGTGTATGTGAGAATTCCACAGTATCACCTCTTGCTATTCTCTTCCTGAGTTCTTTTTCTGACAGGCTTTTTGTATCAGAGAACGGTAATGTGTATTTGATTTTCATCCTCCCTTTTGCCAGCAGACGGTCATCGAAGAGATACAGTGCAGGATTTGCAATACCAAAGATATATGCTCCTCCCGGTCTGAGTATCCTTCTGACTTCCTTGTATACTTTCCCGATGTCCTCGACGAAGTTCAGAGAGACAGGAGAGATGACCGCATCGAATGATGAATCGGAAAAGAAAGGTAGCGAAGACATGTCGTGGACGAAGAGCTGAGCTTCGAGGCCAAATCTTTCCAGCGCTATTCTGTCCCTTTCAATCATCTCATGACTGCAGTCTACGGAAGCTGTTGTGCACCCATAGGCTGCCAGTATCGGAGTCTGCTGTCCGCCACCCCCGCCGAGGGAGAGGACATGCTTACCCTGCAGGCCGGAAATCCAGGAAAGCGGTATGTTCTTATCTATTGTCACTCTCAGTTTCGGCTTTCCTTCCCTGGCTTCTTTTATATCCTCATCACTGGCAATTCTTGCCCAGGCACTGCCGTTTTCGGCCTCTCCATCCCAGGCTTTGCCATTTATATTGCTGATATCCATAAGAAAAGGGTCACACCGCCTTTGAGTGTTGTCAATAATCATGATAAGATTTTCCTATGCTGGCTTTCAGACGGATTCTCGCATTCTCTTCGAGGATACATACATATCTATTAGCGCTTTATCTTTTTTTCGCGCTTCTTTTTGTGCTGTTCCTCTATGTACCTGTCAGCGAGGTTCTTATTACGTTTGTAACGACATCACAGATGCTTCTTGGCTGGACAATCATCCTTGAGGGTATCTGGATAGTTCTTGCTTCCGTCTATCAGTTCTTCTATTCGCGAGTGCTTTGTCTGCAGCCATTATTGACAACGCTTCTGCGGGTAGCTGTCTATTTTGCAGTTTCCGTAACAGTTGATCTGGTCAATACGGTAATAGTCAGGGGTTTTTTCTTTGGAGGAGGGGTATGATGGAAGAGAATGTCTACGCACTGCGAGGTGCGACTACAGTGCTGCATGATTCACCTGCAGAGGTAGATGAAGCTGTTGGCGAGATGATGGGGAAGCTCTATGAAGATAATGGTCTTACAGATAAGGATGTGGCTTTCATCCTCTTCTCTCAGACCAGGGATATAAGGACAAGGAATGCTGCGGCATCCTGCAGGAAGAACGGATATGGGGTTCTGACTCCGCTTTTCTGCGTCCAGGAAGCTGAGATAGCCGGAGGCCTGCCACTGGCTATACGTGTTATGGTCCTTGTGAATCACAGTGCACAGAGGGAGCCTAAGATGGCATACCTGAGAAATGCCGCTGCTTTGCGGCCGGAATACAATAAGGAGGATGAGAATGATTGAGAGAATCGAAAACAAGCATTTCATCGCTGAAGTGAAGACGCTCGGAGCTCAGCTTTGCAGAGTTTATTGCAAGGATAATGATACGGAGTATCTCTGGAATGGAGATGAGACATACTGGAAGAAGCATGCTCCAGTTCTCTTTCCGTTTGTAGGAAGACTCTATGATGGTAAATACAGCTATCAGGGTAAGGTATATGAGATGACTCTCCATGGATTCTGCCAGCAGGCCGAGTTCACTGTCGTTTCAAATGATGGTGACAGCGTGACATTCGAAATCAGGCCTGATGAGGAGAGAAGGGCAATGTATCCATTCGATTTCATCTTCACCGTGACTTACCGCCTTACTGAGAATGGTCTTGATGAGTGTGCAAAAGTGACAAATCCCGGAAAGACTGAGCTTCTCTATGGCTTTGGCGGACATCCTGGATTCAATGTTCCTCTCGATAAGGATCTGGCATTTGAGGATTATGAGATATACTTCCCGGAAGCAAGCGGCGTGGAGAGAAGAAAGTTCACAGACAATCATATGGATGCGGGATCCTATGAAGCGACAGATACAGTTTCCGATGGTGTCATGAAGCTTCATCACGATCTTTTCGATGATGATGCTGTTGTCCTTAAGGGAACAGGGGAGAGAGCTATCCTCAGAAGTGCCAAGGGCAAGAAGAGCGTTGAAGTGGTATACAAAGGAGCTCCTTGGTGCGGTATCTGGCATCCGATCAAGAGAGACGCTCCATTTGTCTGCATTGAACCATGGTGGGTTCTTCCTGGCCGCGATGAGACCATGGTTGATATCGGAGAGAGGGAAGATTTCATCCATCTTGCACCTGGCGGGGTGAATGAGCATGTTATCAGCATGATTTTCTCCTGATAATGCGTACATAATACTATTTTATTCTATCAGAGGCAGGGAAAATCCCTGCTTCTGCTGTACAGTAGTGTGTCATCTCCCATCAGGGAAATATTCTGTCTTTCATTGACCGGATTTTGTATGATTTGATTAAAAGCAGAATTTTTCAGAAAGGTATTGCAATTATCAGATAAACCTGTTATTTTCTCCAACGTTGCTTAAAACAACTGCCGCCTTAGCTCAGCTGGCCAGAGCACGTGACTTGTAATCTCGGGGTCGTTGGTTCGAATCCGACAGGCGGCTATTCAAAGCCTCATTTCATCTGAAATGGGGTTTTTCTTTTCTGTTTGCACTTCATGAAAGGAACAGATCCAAATAGTTGTAAATCGTATTGGTATGTGATATAAGATAAAAAGGTTTGACATAATCCGTTTTATCGGTAGAATGTCTCGATTGGAAGTCTTTTGACCGGAGGAAATATATGGCAGGAAACGTTTCAAAGAACGCACATCGTGAAGGTGCAAAGGTTCTTATGAGCAGATGGGGAGGAGCTATCAAGATGAAGAGTGTCTTCGAGAACGGCAAGCTCCGCCATGTTGCTTACTGCGAGAAAACAGGCAATACAGCTCGCAAGCCAAAGGATCTTATGTAAGATTGGAACGGTCCATGTGCATACATGGGCCTTTTCTTTAAGCTTTAGGAGGTTAATATGAAGAAATTTGTCGCAATTCTTACAGCAACAATGATGCTCTTTGTCCTGTTCGGATGCCAGAGCACAGAGGCTCCTGCCGCTACGACAGAAGTCGTCACACCAGCTCCTGAAACAGCAGTGGAAGCACCGGCACCAGCTCCGGCTCCTGCCCCAGAACCAGCACCGGCTCCGGCAGTAGAGGAAGAGAGTGCAGCTCCTTTCACAGCAGCTTACGAGTATCTGGGTTATCAGCTGAATATTGAAGCTGCAGATGGTAAAGCAGTTCTGACATATCCTGAGTGGGTGGCAGATGAAGATGCGGCAGCATTCTTTGCAGCGGAAGTCGCTAAATATGGTGCCGAGCTTGATGGTATTCTTTATATGTTCACAGCTCCTGGCACAGTAGAGATTACTTATCCAGCAGCAGCTACAGAGGATGTTCTTGCAGCATATGCTGATGCATTTGCTTCTGATCTTCTTGGCTATCTTGAAGGATTTGAGATCCAGCCTGCTTCTGTATAAGAACATAGATTCAGAGAGTCCCTTGCACTTTACGTGTGAGGGATTTTCTTTTTCTGATTATTGACGAAATAGATGAGAAACCAGAGAATTTACGCCATGGGATACCTGATTCGTCCGATGATGTTTCTTGCCGTTCTTCTCCTTTCTGCCAGCTGCCAGAGTTTTGATGGCAAGACAATTCTCCCTGTGGTGCCTGATGATGGGGAAATGGATGGATATGACGCTGAGATTGTTTTGCAGGATGAAGCTGAGGCAGAAGAAGATATTCCTGATGACCATATAACTTCCCTTCGTGTTTCATATGTGGCGGGAGATGCAGAGTTCACTGCTGAAATAGGGGAAGGACGGATGCTTATTGCTTATCCTGGCAGTCTTTTCGATGGTATGGAGAATTTCCTTCGCTTCATAAGCTGTAAAGATGATTTTACTGCTCTCGGGATTTCATATACGAATGATGAAGGATTCTTGTCTGTCTCGTATCCTGAAAAGTATACGGAAAAAGAAGTTCTAGGTTATCTGGATACAGCGGTTCCTGAGTTCATGAGTTTTATTGCTCTTGTTCCTGAGAATGTACCTGTCTGCTATTCTTCGGTTCTTTCGATTACCAAGACTTATGCCTATTCCGGTTATCATCTTACGGCATTCATCGCTGAAGGAAGAACCGAGATTGTCTATCCTGATGTGATTGCAGATGATGAGCTTGAAACTTTCATTGCGCTGGAGAATAGGGAATATGATTTTTCTTCGATGGGTGTTTCCTACGAGATAGAGCATACAGGGAAAGCAATCTTCGCATATCCTGCTTCCATTTCTGCTGACGATGTATCGTCACAGCTTGATGCTCTTGCTGCAGATCTTATTTCTTTTGCGTCTGCACCTGTACCGGAACCTGTGAGCTCATTGGACGTTGCTGTCGATGTTCCTCTTGTGAGACGTTACAGCTACAGAGACTTCGACCTCTGTGCGACAGTTGATGATGGCAGAACTGTGATTGAGTATCCGGATTCTGTCTCAGAGAATGATGTGAAAGTTTTCATTGCTCTTGAAAGCGAGCGATATGGATTGGAAGAATCGGGCATAACATATACATTGGAAGGTGATGGAAGGGCTGTATTCACTTATCCGGCAGAGTATTCAGAGGATGATGTTGCGACTGAACTTGACCGGTTCGTGGAAGATCTTGCTGAATATGTTTCGATTTCTGCCTCTCTTTATTGATAATATGTTTGTTGAGTTCATCATATTACTGTAATATTCTGATATAAAAGAAGGCAGGTTCCATGGACAGTAAAAAAGAAGGCGAGGAGAAATTCCACGAAATAGAGGAAGACCGATTCGACGATTCGGAGAATAAGTACTTCCAGTTCAGAACCGATGAAGATGGTGAGGAGGAGATGATACCTCCTTACGATGATGACTTCATGGACTCTGTTATGGGGATGACTGATTTATTTACCAGCGTCGTTAATCAGCTGATATCCATGCTCCCTGATGAGATGCATGAGTATAGTGAGATGGCTTTGCAGGCGATTCTCTCCTCCGGCCGCGGTGATTACAAAGAATCATTGAAGCTTATCAGGGAAATGAAGAAGATGAAGGATATCAAGGCAGGATCTGGTGTTGATTTCCTTGAGGGCAATAATTATTCGGAAGCCGCAAAAGCCGCTATGGATGAATCGGACGATCTGGATAATGCAAGAGAACTTATGAAGAAGTCCAGAAAGGCATACCAGAGATATGTGAATCGCTTTGAGGAAGATTTTTCTTCATCTGATTACAACAGCTATCTGCTTGCCCGCGTGGAGAAGGCAAGGGCTGGTCTGGTGATAAACGAGTGCAAAGGCATTTTCTCTGCCACTATAGGTTTCGACAGTTCCTATGATTTTGATATCTTCCGCATTATGAAGGCATTGGAAACATATTATATGCCACCGGAGGATGATGACGATGCTTTCATCGGAGAGGATTTCTATATCTTCGAGACAGAGATGGATAATGTTGTTTCAATCCATTTCCATGCATGTGACAGGATAAGGGATATCGTTGATTCCATGCCTGAAGAGCTGAAGAATGAATTCGGTGAGGCTGGTTATGATCTGTCGGAAGGGCATATCCAGATTATCGTAGAAGGCAAGGATCCCTCATACTCAGCTTATGATCTTCAGCTTGTTCTTGCTTGTATCTTTACAGAGTACAGTGCAGCAGTTACATCAATACGCCTTGGAGAGGAACTGTTCCCCCTCTCTGTCAAAGACTCAATCATCGAGGACACTGATGATGATGTGAATTCTTTCGTTGTTTTCTGCCAGATGGGATGCAGCCACTATCAGGAAGATGATGTTTATATCCTGCGGACGCATTCAGGGGCGGCCTGGGGCAGGAAAGATGTAGCGATTGAGCTGAACGGAAAGCCTGAAAAAGAAGATTTTGAGGCTATATACCATGCAATGTATGCAAATATAAAGCATCCTTTGAAGGAAGATAGCTGTATTCATGTCGCTGATAAGGACTACATGGTGTATACTTCAGCAGAAAGGGGAGAAAAGCTTCTCTTCCTTAAGGAAAAGAGCGATGAGTAAGGAATTTAATACAGAAGATATCATAAAGATAACCTCTTCGATGGCTGCTGAGGCCGTGGAGCTTCTTCCAGAAGGAATGAAAGAAATGGCAGCTACTGCATTTCAGGCAGTTATTCTCAGCCATGGCGGTGAATGGAAGCGCTCTCAGGATAAGCTGAGAAAACTCAGGGGAGAGGCGTATTCTTCAGAACCTTTCTCCGAATACCTCAGTGCTGTCAATGAGTTCCACCTCTATGAAAGCCTTCCGGGTGATGATCCAATGCAGAGAAAGCATGTTGTTTCAGCGAGGCTTCATCTGAGGAAATATCTTTCATCTGATCTTTCACATCGTGATGAGGTGGAGATTCTGCATGCCGAGCTTATGAAAGCCCGTGCTGATTACATCCTCTTTCAGCGCAAAGGTATTTTCATGTGCATTGTAGATCTGCCGGAAAACGCAGATGTGAAAGAAGAGAATATGCTGAGTCTGGCAAAAATCAAAGGTCTTAAAACCATCAGCAGTACAGAGACATCAGTCATGCTCCGCCATGGGAATGGGGCTGTTCTCTCAGCTTCTCTTGAAGAACCGGGGCTGATGGTTGTGGCTTGCACGGCACTTACGGATGATCTGATGGAAAGTGCTTCGTATTTCATCCGTCTTGCTTCTTCCGTAATGAGTCAGTTCAAGGCTGAAAGCGTTTATATCAATTCTGTAATGCTGAGTGCTGATGATGTTGCAGAGGCTGTCTCCGATCTGAAGGAAAATGCCTTCCCTGTCTGGTTCTTTGCACGCTGCTATGACAGTCAGGAAGAAGATGGAATCATGCTGACAGCAGAAGGAGCTGAAAGCTTTGGATGCAAAGCTGTAAGCATCAGAGGACTTTCTCCTGAGGAAAAGGAAGAGGCAGGCAACGCTCTTTCTCTTATCCTTGTGTACAATGTTTATTCGCCATCATCACGCCGTTCCAGATCATTTTCGATAAACGGCAGGACATACAGGCTTGTATCTTCTGATTCTGCAAGTCTTGTGTTTGCTCTCGAAAGGTAACGCTTATGATGATATTTTCCGGTTCTCTTTTCAGCTATTTCGGTGGAATGGCTCCTGAGAAGACCATACAGAGTTATTCATCACAGTGGATCAGCGGCAATCTTGCCTATCTGAGAAAGGGCGGAATAAGAATCACGGAGTGGAAGGATGATCCTGAGAGGCCCTCTTTCCAGGAGGATATGCCGGAGGATGCCTATCAGGCATTTCTGCTGAAAGCCTCTTCTGTACTGATGGGAATGCCGATGCTTAAATGCTTTCCGCATGGATTCAGGAGCAACCGTCATCCGCTTGTGATAAAGACACAGCACTCGGGGGATATGATCTGGGAAAAGACGCTATTCTCGCATCTCTTTGTCCCTTCTGTCGATATGTTCACTTATTACACCTCTCTTCCAGATTCAGGGGATGTGCTTGCATCTTCCACTGCGGCACTGGGAGAGCTTCTGGACAGGGTCAACTCAAATTGCTGGAGAGCTGACCGCTATTCTCTTGTCAGCTGGAGCGATGAGTCAAAGGAAGAAGGGCAGGAAATTGCCAGAAAGATGGTCCCGGACAGTGAGGGCAATATTGATGGAGAAGAGGCTTCTAAATTCGCATTCTCGCTCCTGTACAGAGGCCTTCTCTTCTCCATGGCAGGTGGAACACCATTGTTCCTGCGTATTTTTGGCTAGAATACCGATTATGATAATTCCTCCAGAATCAGGTGACTTTGCCCGAAATCAGGCGAAAGGCGATCGTGAATTGTAAAAGTTAAAGCAACAAAGGTAAATGCAGCATAAATCAATGCAGTAGAAGAGTGAGAAATGAAGACTCCTGCATGAAGAAAGCTGTAGCAAGAGAGAGGAAATGGCAATAAAATG
>CALXLB010000025.1 GCA_944389085.1 uncultured Spirochaetaceae bacterium | reverse complement strand
GAAAGTCTGAAAACAAAAAAGAAGTTGCACGCAATATGCTAGCCGATGGCTCCATTCCTCTTGAGAAGATTGCAAAGTTCTCAGGGCTTACAATCGCGGAAGTCGAGAACCTAAAGCAGAGCATCGGACAGTAATCATAAATTCAAAACCCTTCAAATCGGTTCACAACCAACTTGAAGGGTTCACTACAAAACCAGAATCTGGTTACTTTCAGTTCATATCAACAATGCTCTTGTCGTAATCCTCTGGTGGTACATATCCGAGAAGATTGATACAAGTTGCAGCAATTGATGAGATACCCAGCCCCTCTTCCAGAGTCTGAGAATATTCACCATTATACTCTGGATCATAGATGATACATGGTACAGGGTTAAGAGAATGAGACGTCTTAGCCTTTGGCTCACCATTCTCTTTTGTCTTAACATTACCCTTCTTATCATGCTCAAACATATCATCGGCATTACCATGATCTGCAGTGACAATCATGATTCCGCCAGCCTTTTCGATAGCTTCCTTAAGTCTGCCAATCTGAAGATCCATGCCCTCCATGGAACAGACAACCGCCTCGAAAACACCTGTATGTCCAACCATATCACCATTAGGGAAGTTAAGCTTGATGAAATCCCACTTGCCGCTCTCGATTTCAGCAATAACGCGATCTGTAATCTCAGCACATTTCATCCAAGGTCTCTGCTCAAAAGGAACTTTATCAGAAGGAATCTCTACATAATCTTCAAGTTTCTCATCGAACTTACCAGAGCGGTTACCATTGAAGAAGTAAGTAACATGTCCGAATTTCTGTGTCTCTGAGATCGAGAACTGTTTAACACCTGTTGCACAGAGATACTCTGCCATAACACGGTCGATAGCAGGAGGAGAAACGAGATACTGATGTGGAATATGGAGGTCTCCATCATATTCCATCATGCCAGCATACTCGACTTTCGGCCATCTCTTTCTATCGAACTCATTGAAATCAGGTTCATCAAAAGCGCGAGAAAGCTCAATAGCTCTATCACCTCTGAAATTAAAGAGAATCACAGAATCCCCATCCTCAATAGTTCCAACTGCTTTGCCGTCTTTTCCGATAACAAATGGAGGAAGATCCTGATCAATAGCTCCGGTTTCCTTTCTGAGTGTCTCAATGGCCTCATGAGCAGAAGAGAACAGTCTGCCCTCTCCCAGTACGTGAGTCTCCCAGCCACGTTTTACCATATCCCAGTCTGCATTGTAGCGGTCCATTGTGATAACCATTCTTCCGCCACCAGAAGCAATCTGAGCATCGAATGTGCCATCCGCGGAAAGAGAGGAAAGATACTCAGCAAATGGATCAAAATAATCAAGAGCCGACATCTCTCCTACATCACGACCATCAAGAAGTGCATGTACACGAACTTTCTTGACACCTTCTTTCTTAGCTTCTTCAACCATTGCTTTCAGATGATCAATGTGAGAATGGACATTACCATCAGAAAGAAGCCCGATGAAATGCAGGGTCGAATTATTCTTCACGACATTGGCGACAAGCTTCTGCCATGTGGCACCTTTGAACATGTCCCCTGAAGTGATTGCATTGGATACAAGCTTTGCCCCCTGTGCAAACACTCTGCCACATCCCATAGCATTATGGCCGACTTCGCTGTTTCCCATATCAGCATCGGAAGGAAGGCCGACAGCTGTTCCATGAGCTTTAAGCTTTGTCCAAGGACACGTTGCATAAAGTGCATCGAGATTTTTTGTCATAGAGGATGCAACAGCATCCCCATCTTTATACTTTCCGAATCCTACACCATCCATGATGACAAGCATCACAGGACCACGGCGCTGAATCTTACCGTTTTTCTTAAGTGGTTCTACCATAAGACTCTCCTCTTTCCTGATAATACCGGATTGGCTCAAAGCGGGGAAGTAGCATTCTCCAGCCATTTCAATACATCTTTATCGACAAGTTCATGAAGAACATTGAAAATACGCTGATGATAATCATCTATCTGCTGCTTTTCCTCTTCCGTCAGCAATGATGTGTCAATCAGCCTCTTTTCATAAGGTACAAGCGTAAGTACTTCAAAGGAATAGAATTCCCCGAACTCTGTCCTCTCTTCTTCTTTTACAGCAAGAAGATTTTCAATTCTTATTCCATATCTGTCTTCTTTATATAGACCTGGTTCATCTGAGACTATCATCCCAGGAAGAAGTGGTACATCTATCAAAGCATTTGAAATACGATGAGGACCTTCATGTACATTCAGACAGCAGCCAACTCCATGTCCTGTACCATGAAAGAAAGTCTCTCCATATTGCCATAAGAACTGCTTGGCAATGGCATCAAGCTGCACACCTCTGGTTCCTTCAGGAAAGTGCTGTCTTGCAAGTGCAAGATGACCTTTGAGGACCAATGTATAATCTCTCTTCTCTTCCTCTGTCGCCTCGGTGCCAAAGAGCAATGTCCTTGTGATATCAGTAGTACCGTATTCAAATTGTGAACCAGTATCGAGCACAAGAAGACCATGGCCCTTGATTTCAGAGGAAGACTCCTCATCCGCTGAATAATGGCACATTGCCCCATGTTCCCTGTATCCTGCTATAGGATTGAACGATGGCCCGATATATCCAGGAATCTTCTTTCTTTCTGCTTCCAATAATTCAGCTATCTCAATCTCGTTGTATTTACCATTCCAGTCAAGACGGGCAAGAAATGAAACATAAGCTGCAGCATCATAGATATGGGAGAGCCTCATGCACTTCATCTCAGCTTTATTCTTCCTTGCCTTCATCATTGTCGTGATATCAGGAGAAAATACATTCTTCTTTCCTGAAAGTGCTTTATGGAAAACTTCACTGACTTTGGCAGGAGAGAAACAGCCAGCACCTCTGGCTAGCTTTGGCAAAGCCTCAAGAACTGCCTCATATGGTTTGATCTCGAAAACCTTTTTCACGTCCTGAAGAATTTCTTTCTCCCCTTCAAATCTCTTTTTATCAATGAAAAGGACAGCCTTTGTCAGAGATATGAAAAGATAAGAGACGAAGACAGGATTACATGGAATATCATCGGCACGGAGATTGGTAATCCAAGCAATATCATCAAGAGAGGAAATAAATGTCCATCTCAGTCCCTTCTTGCGAAGAACTGAACGGACATCTTCAACTTTGTCATAAGCGCTTCTGCCGGTATTCTCCGCACTCATCTGCCAGACAGGCGAACAAGGTGCTTCTGGCCGCTTTTCCCACAACGGTGAGATAAGATCCTCTGTGGCTTCGAATCTGATATTTTTTTCAGAAAGCTGCTTTGAGAGACTATCAAAAAGCGAAATCGAGATACTGGATGAATCGACACCTACATGGCTGTTCTCATCCATATTAGCTTCAAGCCACTCCATGAAATCAGGTGTTCCGGGAGTTTCAAGCTTCATTAACTGATACTCTGTCCCTGCAATCTCTTTTTCTGCCTGGATGAAATAACGGCTATCAGTCCAAAGCAAGGCTTTATCAAGAGTGACAACAACAATCCCTGCAGAACCGGTGAAACCAGAGATGAACTCCCTGGTTCTCCATCGTGGTGCTACATATTCACTCTGATGAGGATCGGTACCTGTGACAATCCAGGCATCAAGTTCTCTTTCCTTTAATTCTCTTCTCAGGCCTGTCAGCCTCTTCCCTATATCCACAGTGATACCTCCAAAGAAGAACAGCAAGAAGCACTGCTCCTGCCGCTATCATGATAAAACAGAAAACCTGCCCTTTCGAGATATTAAGAAAGGACTGGAACAACGCAATGTTATCACTCTCCTTACCAAGTGATATGACATAGCCGATCTCCGCATCAGGCTGTCTGCAATATTCAATCATAAAACGGAAGAAACCATACCCCATGAGATAGAACGCAAAAACTGTCCCATCTGGCAGTTTCTTCTTAAGTTTCCATGGTCTGACAATAAACCAAAGAATAAGAAATAGAATAACCCCTTCAAATAATGCTTCATATAGCTGTGAAGGATGACGAGGAAGATTGATTATGCTTCCCGGCGTATAAGCCATACCGATTTTATCAGCAATCTCCCTCACCCATTCAAGGTCAGTTGAAAATCCAGGAGCTGTAGGGAAAACCATTCCCCACGGGCCGGAAGTGACCCTTCCATAAAGCTCCGCATTTATGAAATTACCAAGACGGCCGAATGTATACCCAAGAGGAATGCCTGCGACAACGGTATCTGTGATCCTCAGCAGCTTTTTCTTATATAAGTGGCAGAAAATCATGCCACCAACAAGTGCTCCTACAACACCTCCATGATAGCTCATGCCTGGAAGACCTACGAACTGTCCATTCCTGAATGGCCAGAAAATCATCCACGGATGTGTCAGATAATACCAACCGTCACTGTAGAAAAAGACTGAGAAAAGACGGGCGAAAACCAGAAGAAACAGAATCCCGTAAAAAAAGAAAGTCTGGCTTTCATCGCTTGTCATCCTCAGATACCCGTCATGTTTGCACTGATACCTGAAGAGTGCATAAGCCACGGCAAATGCTACTAGATACATCACGGCATACCAACGTATAGGCAGACCATTTATCACATAGGGATCTATCCACTTTGGATAGTCTACAAAGAGAGTGAGCATAGAAAGAGTGTACAATATGATTAGTAAAAGATTCCATCGGATGCATTCATTGTCCCTGCGTGATATATTTCCATATATGAGAAAAGCTATTGCTGTCTTCGCACTTCTGGCCGCACTTCTTGGTCTCAACGCCGCAGGAGTGCCTGAATATACACCGCTTTTGACTGTCCAGCCTTCCCATCTTGAAGCAGATAAGGCTGCATCTCAATCGAGAAGCATTTCACAGATCCTCTACTCTCTGGGAAATCTTTACTCATACCTTGATAATAATTTCCTCTACGATATAGATACAGAATCAATGGAAACAGATCTTATCAGCGCAATGATAGATTCCCTGGGAGATCAGTACTCTTATTACATCACCCCGGATAATGCCATGACTTTCGAGGAGAACACAGAAGGAGAATACATTGGCATCGGGACATATCTGACAAAAATGAATCCTGCATATGCAGACCCGGAAGATCCAGAAAGCTGGATGGTGATAATAGCCTCCCCATTTCCCGGCGGACCTGCAGATAGAGCAGGATTAAGGCCAAGGGACATGATCAGTGCTATCAATGGCGAAAGTGTAGCCTCTATGACAGCCACAGAAGCATCTGACATGATGAAAGGGCATATAGGAGATGATATAACGCTGACAGTACACAGAGGAACTGCTGTATTCGATATCACCCTACAGCCGGAAATTGTCACAACTCCATCCACAGTCTCCGGAATGCTCACAGATGAAATTGGCTATATCGCCATATACACATTCTCACTGACTACAGGAGAATCCGTTACCCATGATATCGAAAAGCTTCTTTCAGAAGGAGCTGAAAAACTGATTATAGATTTAAGAAACAACGGCGGAGGGACTGTACAAAGCGCTCTGGAGACAGCAGATCTATTTCTTTCCGGCGGAGAGATGATGGAAACAAAATACAAACCGGCTTCAGGACGGTCTGAGTCCGTTATATATGCTGATCCTGAGATCCTTGTTCCGGAAACAATGCCATTGCTTTTGATTGTCAATGGCGGAACTGCCTCTTCAAGTGAAATCCTTACAGGCGCTTTGAAAGATAATGGCAGAGCGACTGTTCTTGGGAGCCAGACATTCGGAAAGGGAATCTCACAGGAAATAAGGCCTTACCGGGGAGGATTTGTGCAGATTACGACAGGTCATTTCTATACTCCAACAGGTAACGACATCCATGAAGTAGGTATTACTCCTGATATTCTTGTGGAAGAAAAAGAATATACAGATGAGGAAATGGAAGCTTTTGAGACTTTCATGGAAGAGGACAGATTCACATCTTATATAGAATCCCATCCAGGATACACAAAGGAAAATATAGAGAACTTTGCAGATGAAAATACTGAAAGCGGCGTACCTGAGGATTTGCTGAAGATACTTATACGCAATGAATATCTCTATGCAATGGATTATGATGAAAGACCTGTCGCAGATATCTGGTTCGATCCATATATCACTGCTGCTCTGGAGGCGATGAATGAGAGTATTCCTTCTCAAACATGAGAACGAAAGAGGTGTTTATCATCTCACAAGCAAAGAGAAAAACTATCTTTTCCGTGTCCTGCGGTTAAACGTGAATGATGTATTCACCGCTAAAGACAGCCAGAATAATTATTATAAAGCTTTCCTTTTCAATGAGGATTCCATGACACTGGAAAGTACAGAAAGGCCGGAAGAAACGCTCCTTGATTCTCTTTCATCATATCGTGGTCCCTTTGTGCAGCTTACGGCATTTATTTCTGTACTAAAAGGAAAAAAGAACGAAATCCAGGTCCGTGCACTTACAGAAATCGGAGTATCCCGGATTGTCCTGATGGAAACAGACTTCACCCAATCTCCCCTGTCTCAGCATGAAATGGAAAGAATCAGAGCTATTATAGGTGAAGCAGTACAGCAATCCGGAAGCAAAGCACCATCTCTCGATGGTCCTGTTGATTTTGCAACTGCGCTTACCATGATGGATAATCTCACTTTAATTCTCCATCAGGATACATTAGAACGGACAAAAAGCCTCTCTGAGGCATTATCAGAAGCAGATATAAATACAAATATATCAATGATGATAGGACCAGAAGGTGGTTTCTCAGATGCTGAATGCAATAATGCTATAGACAGAGGAGCTGTTCCTGTACTTCTGAACACGAATATCCTCAGAGCAGAGACCGCAGCTATCTATACAGCTTCAGCAATACAGGCAATATTGCAAAACTGATATCCGAAAAACTGTCATTCCAGCTTCCATCACCCCGATCGGAAAATATATTTTAAGCACGCCTCAGGCTTGAATGTTATTTGTTATATTATAAATAATAACAAAATCAACACTTCAGTCTTTATGCTGTTACATCTGTCTTAAATCAGAATTCATATCTTTTGTTTTTCAAATAAATCGTTTGCAATGAACTCTGCAGGCAAAAAGGGGGAGTTTCAATGAAATATTATACATTCGCTTTAGAGAAATCACTTTCAGAGCGCATCCAGACTGTTTTAAGAAATGAGAATTTCATTAATTGTACGACTTATCAGAGATTAAGAAATGCAGAAGTCTCTTCTGATGACATCATACTGGCAAAAGGTACAGATGATTACAAAGACAGCATCGACAACCTAGCAAAAAACGGTTATTCAGTCATCGCCCTCCTTCCAGATGATTCAAAGCTTAAATTCTATCATGATGTAATCACGCTGAAAGAAGGATTTTCTCCATATGAGCTGAGAAATGCAGTTCAGCAGGCTTCTGGAAATATAAAAGAAGAACTTGCCTCTTTTCTTGCAGGAAGTTCTGCGATCATGAAAAGCATAAGAGACAAAATACTGCTCGCCAGCAGTTCTTCTCTTCCGGTTCTCATTATCGGAGACACTGGAACGGGAAAGACATTGGTCGCCAAAACCATCCATACACTATCTGGCATAAATAAAGAAATGGTAACGGAAAGCTGCAGCTGCATCACGGAAAATATTGCAGAAAGCGAACTGTTCGGTCATGTAGAAGGAGCTTTCACAAATGCAAAAAAGGAAAGAACAGGACTTCTATCTTCTGCAAATGGAAGTTCTTTATTCCTTGATGAGATACAGGATCTTCCTCTTTCAATTCAATCAATGCTGTTGCGCGTCCTTGATTCGGGAGAATTCAGAAAAGTCGGTTCCGATAAAACTCTCAAGACATCTTTCCGTCTGATCTCCGCTTCAAACATCCCATTGGAAACAATGATCAAAGAGAAAAGAATAAGAAAGGATTTCTACTTCCGTATCAGCGGAATTATCATAGATATGCCAAAACTGGAAGATCATATGGAAGATATACCAGAACTTCTGGAAAGTTATATCAAACGCAAAGGCTATAAAATCAGCAGCATAAATTATTCTAGGTTCATCCACAACTATCCAGGCAATGTGCGTCAGCTCTTCTCTGAAGCTGAATTATATTTTCAAGGATTGAGAAAATAATCCCAGAAAGAAAATCATTCATCTATGAATATGGATTTCCCGGAAGCAGAACTTCTGTAGATTGCATTCACAATCCTGACAGCTTTACCAGATTCATATGCATTCAGCATGAAAGATCTTCCAGAAAGCAAAGAGAGAACAAAATCATCTATGTTTTTTCCGATGCGAGATATATCCTTCTCCACTTGTATCGGTATCAGGAACGGTTTTTCTTATTGAGAACCTGTTCCGTATGTCATCATCACCAGATTCACTGGTCCTAAAATCCCACAGGGGAAAAATCTAATAAAGATCTTTATTTAAAACACTACGGTGTACTGGACCATTGTCCTGACCTATTTTCATCTCTTCAAAGCTAATTACTGTAAAGACTGTTAATTAGACCGTTGTGGATAACTTTTGTCCACCTGTGGAAAACCTGTGGAAAACTATGGGGAAAAATGGTTTAAAATGACTTTTCCACACCCATTAAATCAAAATAAAAGTAATATAAATCTTATGTTATTGACGCGTTAATTGGAATTTTTATTTTTATATATTATAAATAATTATGTTTAAATTACACTTAAAAGAATACTGTCCATAAAATAACTCAGAAACAGACATTTCCACATTTTTCCACATCAAATCCACAGGGGTGTGGAAAACCTGTGGAAAACCTACATATAGCGTATGTGGGAAAATCATTCTATACTCAAGCTATGACAGTCTATGGAATTGGTAATCCTCTGATTGATTTTCTCTGCTATGCTGATGATAACGACTTAGAGTGTCTCTCTCTCCATAAAGGCACAATGCTTCTTGTAGATGAGGAAAGAAGATCAGGTATTCTCAATAGAATAAAGGATAAGAATAAGAATATCTCCTGCGGAGGGTCATGCCCGAATACTATGGTGACTCTGAAAATGCTTGGCATAGATACAACTCTGGCAGGAGGAGTCGGCTACGACGAATATGGAGAGATGTATCGTTCAAGACTCAGGGAAGCTGGAGTGAAAGATGAGACAAGGACTTATCATGCTGCAACTGGTACTTCTATAATTCTACTGACTCCTGACAGAGAAAGGACTATGAATACATTTCTGGGGGCAAACAGGCTTTTCGATGAACCTGAAGTGAATGAGGACAGTATAAGAAATGCCTCCCTCTTCTATTTCACTGGATATATGTGGGATACAGAATCTCAGAAACGGGCTGTAAGAAAAGCACTGGAAATAGCAAAGGAACATAATATAAAGGTGGCTTTTGACCTTGCAGATCCTTTTGCAGTAGGCCGGTACAGATCAGATTTCATGGAACTGCTCAAGAATCATTGTGATATCGTTCTGGCAAACAGCGAAGAAGCAAGATTCCTATCAAACAATTATGATGCTTATGAGTGCTGCCGTTCTATGGGTAGGCTCTGCCAGATTGCAATCGTCAAAGATGGAAAGAATGGTTCATACGTCTCCAATCAAGGCAAAATTACAAGAATACCTCTATACGGAACAACAAAGCCTGTCGATACAACAGGAGCCGGAGATACATATGCAGCTGGTTTTCTATATGGATATATGAAAGGCTATTCCCCCGAAGATTCTGGAAGAATAGCCTCATTCCTTGCTGGTGAGATAATCACTGTAATGGGTGCACAATTCACAAAAGAAAAGGCAAAAGAGCTATCTGAAGAAATCAAGAGATTGTTTTCTTCTTCTCATTCCTGATAATGCTTTTACATCTTGTGAGTATCAGCAAGGCAAGAATAGCTGTAAACAATGCAGTTCCGGGCAGATTTAGCCATATGCCATCAAGTCCTATAGGGTAAAGGGCAATGATGAGAATCAAAGGAAAGACAAAAGCTGCGGAAACGCTTATTGCCGCTGCAAATCCTGGCTTGCTGATTGCTGACATGAAACACTGCGTACAGACAGCTATCCATCTTACTACATACGCTGTTGAAGCCAACCTTACTGCAGATATCCCCAGAGTATGGATACCTATACTATTTTCTCCTTCAACAAACATTGTTATGGCAAAGTCCGGGAAGAAAAACATCACAGCTCCCAATACTATTGAAACGACAGCACCTGCTGTGAAGCAGCATCGCTCTATGGCTACAACTCTGTCAAAACGCCGTGCTCCCCAGTTATAGCCTACAGAAGGCTGCAGCGAATCACATGTACCATACAGCAGTGGCATCACAAGTCCATCAACCGCCATTATGATTCCATAGACACTGACTGCATCAGCACCTCCAAGAGAAAGAAGGATAACATTCATCAGAATTGAGATTATCCTCCCTGAAACATTGGAAAGGAATGTAGGGAGACCACAGGAGACTATTGTCTTTATCAATCTGAAGTGGAAAACAGGTTTCTTGAAACGGAGATCAAGCTTTCCACTTATGAAAATGGAAAGAACCGTAAGAGCTGCAGTGCTCATTCCAACGCAGGTTCCAAGAGCGGCAGAAGCAATTCCTCCTTTCAGGATTATGAGGAAGAACACTTCAAAGACAACAGAACATGCTGCCATTGCAATATTCATGATCAGAGAACCTTTGATCTTCCCGCATATTCTCAGATAATTATCCATTGCGAAGACCATTGTCGTGAATGGGGAGAAACAGGCATATGTTCTCAGATAATCAACAGCATATGGAATGAGATTCTCATCAGCTCCCATCATCCTGAAAAGAGATGGTGCTGAAATGAAAAGAAGGCCTCCTGTTATGATACCTGAGACGAAAATCATCACTATTGCTGCACTGAAGATACTATCTGCTTCTTTTTTATTCCCCCTGCCCAGGCTTATAGCAATTGGGACAGATGAACCTACTCCGATCATATCGGAGACAGCAAAGTTTATGATTACAAAAGGCATAGCCAGATTAACTGCTGCAAAAGGTTCCGGACCCAATATCCTTCCTACAAGAATCCCTTCCAGAAGATAGTAAAGCGATGAAGCAAGCATACCCAAAGCTCCAGGAATAGCAGCTTTGAAAAACAAATGTACCGGTTTGGTTCCAATAAACAGCTTCTCGGCATTATCCGATGGCATATTCAGTTTCCTCCGGTACTCTATGAAAAACTATAGAGTTACTCTATAGTCAAGAATATGGATAGAGAACACAGGAAGCTTTATACAACAGGGGAATTCGCAGCATTTTTCGATGTAAAGAAAGATACATTGTTCTTTTATGACAAAATAGGTTTATTTTCCCCGATAATCAGGAAAAGCAACGGATACAGATATTACTCAGCTGATCAGTTTGGAATATTCGGAACAATCATCACACTCAGAAATATCGGTATTCCTATTTCAGGTATAAGGGAATTCTTCAATGCAAATGATATCGGAAATATTATTTCTATGTTCTGTATGGAAAAGAATCACCTTGATAAAAGAATCGCAGAACTTGAACGGACAAGGAATTCAGTCATTGATCTTATTTCACTTATAAAAGACTCCTGCGGCAGAAACGAAGGAGATGTGGTAATAAAATACTTCGAACAGACTCCGATAATCGAATGCAGAACATCAGATAACAATGGGAATATAACGGATGAGGACTGGAACAGGCTTCTCCTGACACTTGGAGAAAGAAATGTGAAATCCGAAATGCTGAATCAAGGTTCAAGTGTTCAGCTTGAGGATATAAAAAAAGGAAATTATCTGAATACAAAAAGCATTTTCGTCATAGGGAAAGGAACAGAAAATACAATCATACCATCGGGAATCTATGCAGCTATATATACATCACTGCCAAATTATGATTTCGGAAAAGCTTATGATAAGCTCCTGAACAAAATAGAAGAAAAAGGCTTTGAGGCTATCTCTGATTCTTATGAGGAGTATATGCTTCCAGGATTCACAGACAGCAATTCCTCAATACCGGTAAACAGAATAAGAATCCAGGTGAGAGAAAAATCTCCCTCACTTAATGCAAGGGAGATTCAATCCGAATAAATCAGTAGTTCTGTCCTACAAGCTCAAAATATGCCTGTGGGTGATTGCAGACTGGGCACATGCCAGGTGCTTTCTTTCCAACTACGATATGACCGCAGTTTCTGCACTTCCAGATCATCTCGCCATCTCTTGAGAAGACAAGTCCTTCCTCTACATTCTTAAGAAGAGCAAGATATCTCTCTTCATGATGCTTCTCGATAGCTGCAACACCTCTGAACTTTGCAGCAATTTCCTTGAAACCTTCTTCCTCAGCTACCTTAGCGAACTCTGCATACATATCTGTCCATTCATAGTTCTCACCCTCAGCTGCTGCCTTAAGGTTCTCAGAAGTTGATTTGATATCACCACCTTCAAGATACTTGAACCAGAGCTTTGCATGCTCTTTCTCATTCTCAGCTGTTTCAAGGAAAATAGCAGCAATCTGCTCATATCCTTCTTTCTTAGCCTTTGAAGCAAAATAAGTATACTTGTTTCTTGCCTGGCTCTCACCTGCAAATGCCGCCTGAAGATTCTTCTCTGTTCTTGATCCTTTCAGTTCCATTTTTCCTTCTCCTTATCTCTGCACTCCTTGCAGATACCTTCAAATATAAGTTCATGCGAGATGATTGAAAAACCATCTTCCATTGCTTCAGCTCCTAGAATATCAATCTTATCATATGGAACAGAAATATCCACAACTTTGCCACATCTGATGCAATGACCATGATAATGATGTTCTGTTCTATGATCATAGTGGACCTCACCATTGGCAAATGATTCCACCCTGCCAATCTTTCCCTCCTCTGAGAGAAGGGAAAGATTACGATAAACGGTTGCTTTGGAAATAGTACTATGCTCTGATGAAATCAGACGATATACATCATCTGCACTAGGATGGCCGGGATACGACATGACTGTATTGTATGTCAGTTCTTTCTGCATCGTATTCCTGCGTTCCATATCCCATCCTTATTGATACTTGTTATCAATAAATTATCATTATTGAATCGTATTGTCAATATTAAAGCTCCGGTTGCCCGGAGCCTTGGTTATTTCTTTGGTAATATCCTTACCTGTTTGTAAAGACCATCACCTTCACTTTTTGTCTCAACACCATCGAAATCATTAAGTGCTGTATGGACAAGACGACGTTCGAAAGGATTCATAGGATCAAGAAGTCTCGAGCGTCCTGTACGCCTTACCTCTGCTGCAGTTTTATAAGCCATACGGATAATCTGCTCTTCATGCCTCATTCTATAGTTCTCACTATCAAGAACCACCTTGATATCTGGATCAAGATTTCCTGCATATACATTTGTGATAAGCTGGATTGCATCAAGATTCTTGCCTTTACGCCCGATAATAATAGAAGAATCATCGCTTGAGATGCTTATACCTATCTTTGAATCACGACGGAATGAGATGGATGATTTACCTGTATATCCCATCTTCATGATGAGAGTATCAAGAAATTCGAGAATCTTTCTCTCATTATCATTCTGAGGTTCGGGATTATGATCTTCCTTTACTTCTTTACTGATTTCTTCCTCTTCCACAGGCTCTTCTTCCCTCTCATCAGAAGCCTCACCATAATAGACTCTTATCTTAACGTTCCCTTTTCTGAAGAGACCTTTCTTTTCTTTTTCAAGAATCTCAACATCAAACTGGTCTCGATCAAGGCCTAATTCCCTTATAGCTTTATCTATAGCTTCCTGTTCTGTTCTTCCTTCATATTCTTTCTGCATTTTTTATTTTCTCCTGTTCTTTCTTTTTGCTTCTTTCTTAGCAGCTTTCTCTGCATCACGCTCTGCAATTTCTTCAGCGTATACATCTTTTTTCTTCTTATTGACGAAAATCTGCTGTCCTATTGAGATAACGTTCACAGTTGACCAGTAAAGAAGAAGACCAGAAGGTGCATTGTACATGATGAAGAAGAAAATAATAGGCATACCATAAGTCATAAACTTCATCATACCTGCCTGGCTTCCGGCATTTGCCTGGCTTCCCATCTGTGTTATCTTCATCGAGAAGATCATTGATATCGTATAGAGAATAGGAAGAAGATGTATCTGACTTCCAAGAAGCGGTATCGCGAACGGCAGTGTAAAGATAGTATCAGGAATGGAGAGATCAGGTATCCATCCCGGAATAAACATAGATCCACGAAGATCGAAATTGGTATTGAGCAGACCATAGAGAGCAATGAAGATAGGGAACTGAATCAGCATCGGCAGACATGAACCCATAGGATTGATTCCTTCTTCCTTATAAAGCTTAGCCATAGCTGCGTTCTGTGCTTCTGGATCATCAGGATATTTTTCCTTTATCTCATTGAGTTTCGGTGTAAGAGCTCCCATCTTCGCATTGGAATCCATACCCTTCTTTGCAAGCGGCTGAAGAAGCAGTTTGACAAGAATAGTAAGCAAGATGATAGCAACACCATAGTTCGGAATGATCTTATAGAAAAGCTGGAGAACCCAGTTCAGAATATTCTCAAGCCATGAAAGCCAGCTGCCATCAATGATTTCAGTAAGTTCATGTCCTTCAATACGGAAAATATTATTATCCGCATCATCATAAATTGAGAGGCTGTTCTTTACCTTCGGGCCCGCATAGAAAGAATACATATCCTGTATTGATGACTCAGAAGAAGCACTTCTAGAAAGATAAATAATATCCTCCTGTGGTACTCCTGTATCAGAAGATGTTTCAGTACTCCATGCTGAGGATATTATTGAATCATTTTCAGGAATAAGCATAAAGGTAAAATATTTACCTGAAAGAGCTATCCAATCTACATTCTTATCTTCATCAGATCTGAACATTCCATTACTGAATCTGACATCATTCTTTCCTTTTCCATCATAACGTACAGAGACTCTTCTATAGTCATAATTATTCGAAATAGACTCAAACGATGGCCCAATCTGAGGACCAACAGAGAGTGTATACATGTCAGAAGATACGTTTATAGGAATAGCAGATCCATCAGGTGTGCTGATTGATACAGACAGCTGTATCATATATTCCTCATTCTCAGGGATTGCAAAATCCTTTTTGATAGTAAAAGGCTTGCCATCTTCTGTAGTGAAATCACGTGAGAAAGAAACTATATGAAGACCATTTGAATTTACTCTCTCACTATGGCTGAAAACAGAATCAACGGGTTTTGAATTATCACCGCCGATATAGAGCATAAAAGCATTTTCATCGGTATCATCTCTGAAAATAAGCTCTACAGGTTCTCCGTTATCAAGGTGTTCTGCAAGTCTTATTGATTTTACAGAAGCTCCACGAGGATCGAATGTTATAATATAAGAACCAGCTGAAACATCAAATGGGGCAGAATCAGGCTCTTCTCCAACAGCTATTATGTTGCTTCCCGATGACTCTGGAAGCACTGTGTTATCAATTACAGATGATGTCTCCACCTGCTCTGGTGGCAATTCCGGTGCAAAGAATGCAGTCTGAATACCCATTCCGACAGTAATGACTATTACGGACAGCACTATCGCTATAATAGTATTTCTATCCATCTTTTCTCCTTGAAAGATGGGAAGATATGTATCCGTAAGCTGCAATGAAGATCTCTGCTGATGAGAAGGAACGGGAACTATTTCCGCCTAGACCTGTCCAGAAGCTCCTTAAAGCCGGACTCAAGCAAGGAAAAGGTAGAAACCTTACCAGGATACAGGACAAGAACATAATCAAGTCCTTTATCTTCCACAGGCTGTTCTGAGCTTATTCTTCCTTCATAATTCCGGAATATTTCTTTAGCTCTGCGGCGGGCTTTATTTCTCTCAACTGCATTACCAAAATGTTTAGCCGGAATAACTATAATACGGTCAAAACTCAGATTGTTGTTAAGACTGATTAATCGCATTCCCCTGCATGATGATGAATGTCCATGCCTGAAAATGCGATTGATCTCTTCTTTCTTCCTGATGATTTCTGTCTTAGTAAGGCTTCTTCTCATCGCTAGCTGTGAGGCTATGTCTGCCCTTAGCTCTGCGGCGAGCAAGTACAAGGCGTCCACCCTTTGTGGCCATTCTTGCACGGAAACCGAACTTTCTTGTCCTCTTCATCTTGCTAGGATGATAGGTTCTCTTTCCTTTGTTACTCATTTGATATACTCCAAATACATCGCCCTAAAGCGGTTAATATCAGATTATGGCTGTCTTTATGCCCGATTATGGGATTCTAACAAACACAGCATCACAGGTCAACCCATACTTATTATATCATTTTTATAATCTTTAAATCATCAGCATTTGCAGATGGGAATTCTTTATTGAAATCTGAAATTATCCTTCTTTTTTCCAACATCACCCTTGTTCTTGCTGATGAACCTTTAGCATAGATGCATATTATAGAGCCGTCCATCTTAGCAAAAGAAGTTACAGTACGAAGATATGGTCCTGCTATTACAGGCCATTTTCTATGATAATTGCCTTCTGCAGAGATAGTTCTGTCTACATAAGCTTTTACGAGATCTTTTATATCCTTAACTTCTATCAACAGAAAACTCTCCTTCTGATACTTCATATTGTAAAGCATTTTCTTTATGTTCTGAAAAATAGCTTTCTGATGGAAGAAAAGTATAAAAAGCCTGAGAATACTCAGGAAGTGATGAAAGAACTGCACCTCTTTTCTTACTATCAAGTTCAAGAAGCACATCATCTATAAGCAAAAGAGGTTTTTTTCCTGTTTTCTGGAAAAAATACTTAGCTTCTGCGATTCTGAAGAGAATTGAAGCTAATCTTATCTGTCCTGTAGATCCGACAGAAGAAAACGGTACATCATCGGACATAACTGTGAATCTATCACGATGAGGTCCGCTTGATGTAGTTGAAAGGATAATATCTCTTTCTACATTGTCTTCAAGATAACTTACTATCTCATCACTATCTTCCATCTTCCAGGAAGGCTGATACTTTACAGTTATATTCAAGTTAGTTTCTGAAATTTCCTTGAACAGATCAGGAAAAACAGAATTGAACCCATATATAGCTTCAGCTCTTTCCTTCATTATCTCAAGACCATAAAGGGCAAGACGTTTATCATATAAACCTATTATTGTCTTATTGCCTTGTTTTATTGCTGCATTGCGCTGCAATAGCACTGTGCGATATGAGCGCAGAGAATCAAGGAATAAAGGTGAATAAAGACTCATCATCTGATCGAAGAATCTTCTCCTATTCTCAGGTTCTCCTTTAACAAAAAGAATATCGTCATGTGAAAATACAATACATGGAAAGCTGTAAATAAGTTCTCTTCTATCCTGGATTTCCTTTCCATCTATTTCTATTCTTCTTTTTCCTTCTGAAAATGTTAATCTTATATGCTCTCTGATTTCTTTATCATTTTCAGTAATAGCTGAAAGAGAGAAAGAGTTTTCTCCATGTTTTATAGCTTCTTTCAGATGGTTTGTTCTGAAGGATGATCCATAACATAAGAGATATATGATTTCCAGAAAATTGGTTTTACCCTGTCCGTTTATCCCAGTTAGAACAATATCCTCTGCATCAGTGAGAACATCAGCAAAGGATATATTTCTGAAATTTTCTGCTTTTACCTGAATAAACTTCATTGTATCTGCATAGGCATCATTACGAAAAGATAATCTTTTTCAGGTTCAGGAGTGAAAATCATAGCTGATGATGGCCTGCTGAAACTTATCTTCACATATTCAGAATCGATTTTCTTTATAGGTGCAAGAAGAAGCTGACAGTTAAACGACATTTTGACATCTGACCCTGAATAAGCAGCAGCTACAGTCTGACGTCCTTCACCGAATTCATTATTACCGCTTGAGAGGAACATTTTGTTTTCCTCAAGATCGATGAATATTCTCTTTGATTTGCTTTCAACAAGAATTGAAATAAGGGACAGAGCTTTCTCAAAATCCTCTTTTTTAAAAGTACATGTTTTATCGAGACCTTTTGGTATTACTTTCTCATATGCTGGATATGGACCTTGAATAAGACCTGAATAGATAATTCTGTTACCGATTTCAGCAAATATGACACCTTCTCTTATTCCAAGAGATAAAAGACCTTCACCGCTTCCTACTGATTTTATAAGCTCAAGAAATTTAGGAGGAATGATAGCAGATGGAAAATCAGGAATATTCTGTTCGAATTGTCTGCATACATATGCAAGACGCTTACCATCTGTAGCTACAAGAACGATTCCTTCTTCTTTTTTCTCCATATGAACACCTGTAAGGAAGTGTCTTGAATCTTCAGTGGCAACCGCAAAAGTCGTTTTATCGATCATATCAAAGAAATCCCTCTGAGTTAGAGAAAAGAAAAGAGAATCATCCATTTCCATCAGCTGCGGAAATTTTGAAGCCTCTATTGATTTCATATCGATTCCGAAAGAAGATGTACCATCTGCAGGTTCGATTCTGAAATTTCCGTTTTCATCAGAAACTTCTATTTCTGTATCAGGAATATTCTTCAGAAGCTGTGAAAGTTTATCGCAATAGATTGTAGTTTCACCTGGAATAGTAACGGAAATAGGAATTATGGATGAAAATCCCATTTTCTGATCAGTTGCCTTTATTGTTAGAGAATCGTTTGCAGCTTCAAGAAGAACGTTACTTGCTATTGATAGAGAATTCTTTGAGCTTGTGAAGCTATTTGCGAGTTCTATTTCAGATCTGAGCGCGCTGGCCTGGCATTTGAATTTCACAGAAGTCACTCCTTATTAGTTATTAATATATCATAAAAAAAGTGCAGTAATAATAGTAAGAGGTGTGGAATTGTGGAAAACTTTATTTATTTTGTTATATTAAAAAAATTTAAGTTGTGGATAAATATGTGGAAAACTTATTTTGTTATCCACACTTTTCCACCGGTTTGAATAAAAAAAGAAACTGGCTGTGGAAAACCAGTTTTCTATCCACATCTTTTCCAGATGCATTTAACATTTTATCCACCCTTTTTCCACAGGGTTTTTCCACAATCGGTGGAAAAGTCATGACTGCATTAATTCTTCTTTTATTGTATTAATTGCCTGTTTTACAGATTCATCTGTATCTATAATCGATTTTATCTTTTCGACTGAGTACATAATAGTTGTGTGGTCTTTGCCATTCATCATCTTACCTATCTCTGAAAGGGAATAAGATGTAAGAAGTGAAGCCAGATAAATAGATATATGACGGGCTAACGTTATATTCTTATTTCTGCTTTTACCTCTTATGTCATACTCTTTGACATTGAAATATTCTGATGTGCTATGAATTATCATGTCGATAGTAATATCGTTGTTTTTGATGGAAGGAGTGACTATGAAATTCTTAAGCTGCTCTTTTGCAATTTCAAGGGTTACAGGTTTTCCTACCAGAGATGCAAATGAACTGAGAGTCGTCAGAGCCCCTTCCAGATCTCTTACATTTGTATTTACGTTCTGGCATATATATTCTAGAACTTTCTGATCTATCTGATAATTTCTTTCTCTGCATTTCTGCAGCGCTATAGCCATCCTTGTTTCATAAGCAGGTGGCTGTAAATCAACATTAAGTCCCTTTCTGAATCTAGTTTTAAGCCTGTCTGTTATATCTGTAAGCTCGGTGATAGGACGATCACAGGTAAGTACTATCTGTTTGTGGCTATCATAAAGTTCATTGAATGTATGAAAAAGCTCTTCCTGTGTTGAATCTTTTTTCTGAAGGAAATGAATATCATCGATAAGAAGGACATCAACGTTTCTATACTTTGTCTTGAATGAAGATATTTTCTCTTTTGAAAGAAGGGAATCTATGAATTCATTTGTAAAGCTTTCGGCTGTTGTATAGATTATTTTCATCTTCGGATTATGTTCATCAATATAGTTTCCGATTGATTGCAGAAGATGGGTTTTTCCCAATCCTACTCCACCGTAAATCAGACATGGATTGAATGATGTTCCAGGATTCTGTGCAATTACTTTACAGGCATTGAATGCAAAACTGCTGTTGTCACCAGAAATGAAGTTATCGAAAGAATACTGTTTATTCAAAGTCGGGTTATGAGGTGGTTTTTCAGTTTTTTCTTTCTTTACGTTTTTTGATACTGGTTTCTTATTTGATTTCTTTTCAGTATTTACGATAAATTCTATTGGAACTTCATGACCTGCAATGCCGGCAACTGTATTTTCTATATCAGCTCTGCAGTTTTTTTCTGTTGTTTCTTTGTAAAAAGGAGATGTAAGAGAAAGAAAAAGAGTTCCATTTTCTTCTTTTTCAAAAGATATTTTGCTTAGCCACTGTTTTTTTGACTCAGGTAAAGTATCCTCTAACTGAGCTCTTGCTTCCTGCCAGATATTTGCGAGATTTTCCATAGCTGTTGGATTATAACAGAGGAATCTTATACCGTAAAGCAACCTTATCATGTTTGCACTTTTGTAACCAATTTAATTTTTGTTAATAAAAAGAAATAAATGGTAGCTTGATTTTTGTGCTCTACTTGAATTGCAACCCTCTGTGTTGTATACTAGTATAGTACTGAAAAATCCGAATACGGCTATGACTGTCCACCTGCTCGATAAGGTCTCGGCCACTAATTGTCGGAATCAGACTGGAAGGATCATATGGACAATGAAGAACTGAAAATCGCAGGGCATGATAAAGCCGAGCTTGAGGCTGAAATCAAGGCTAGCGAAGATTACAATTCCAGCGGTATAACAGTCCTTAAAGGCCTAGAAGCTGTACGTCTAAGACCTGGTATGTATATTGGTTCGACGGGCATTGATGGTCTGCATCATCTTGTTTATGAGGTTGTTGATAACTCCATAGATGAGGCAATGGCTGGATACTGCAATGATATTAAAGTTTATCTGGATGACGGTCCTGATGGTGAGATCTGCACTGTAGAGGATAATGGAAGAGGTATTCCTGTAGATATTCATCCAGAAGAAGGCAAGAGTTCTCTTGAAGTTGTTCTTACACAGCTTCATGCCGGAGGAAAATTCGATCATAATGCCTATAAAGTTTCCGGTGGTCTTCATGGTGTTGGTGTTTCTTGTGTAAATGCGCTTTCTTCATGGATGGAAGTTACTGTACATCGTGCACCTCACGTTTATAGACAGGTTTATCACAAAGGTATACCGGCTGGGGATGTTGCTGTAGTCGGTGATACTGACAGAACAGGAACGATAGTAAGATTCACTCCTGATTTTGAAATCATGGAACCTAACTCTTTCAGTTATGATACGCTTTCTGCACGCTTCAAAGAGCTTTCATATCTGAATAAAGGCGTAACCATTACAATCACTGATAGACGTGTCGAGCCTGAAAAGAAGGAATTATTCCATGCTGAAGGTGGTCTTTCATCATTTGTAAAGTATCTTAACGAATATAAGACAGTATTATTTGATCCTATTTCGTTCGAATGCAGAAAAGATGATGTTTCTGTTGAAGTATCTCTTCAGTATAACGATAAATACGATGAGAAGATTTACACATTTGTAAATAATATAAATACACGTGAAGGCGGTACGCATCTTTCTGGTTTCAGAGCAGCTCTTTCCCGTTGTTTGAATAATCAGCTGAAAAAGAGCGTGAAATACATGAAGAAGTATCCAGACAGCCTTGAATCATCTGATATATCAGAAGGTTTGACTGCTGTCATTTCTGTAAAGATTCCTAATCCGCAGTTCGAGGGACAGACTAAGATGAAGCTTGGCAATTCCAATGTGAAAGGTATTGTCGATTCTCTTGTCTATGAGAATCTTTCTAATTACTTTGACGAATTTCCAGATGCTATCGATAGACTTCTTGATAAGGTCACGAGTGCTGCACTTGGACGTGTTGCTGCCAGAAAAGCCAGAGAGAATATCAGAAAGAAATCAGAAGGTGGCGGACTTCCAGGAAAGCTTGCAGATTGTACAGAGCGTGATCCAGCGCGCTGTGAGGTATTCATAGTCGAGGGTGATAGTGCTGGTGGATCTGCAAAACAAGGCCGAGACAGCCGTTTTCAGGCTATTCTTCCTCTCTGGGGAAAAATGCTTAATGTTGAGAAAGCTCAGGAAGCTAAAGTTCTCAACAATGATAAGCTTGAACCGGTAATTCAGACTATTGGGGCTGGAATCACAAGATATAACAATACAGGGCGTGATTATTCCGATGAAGAGGAAGATGGCGATAAGAAAGAAAGTGAGAAGACTTTTGATATCACTAAAGCACGATATCATAAAATCATCATCATGGCAGATGCTGATGTTGATGGTTCTCACATCAGAACATTGCTTTTAACATTCTTCTTCCGTTATATGAGACCTCTTATTGAAGCTGGTTATATCTATTTTGCTATGCCTCCACTCTATAAGATAACTATCAATAAAAAAGATTTTTATGCTTATGATGAAGTCGATAAGAAGAAAATACTCGATGAGTATGCTCCTGGCGTAGATGAATCCAAGGTAGCTATCCAGCGTTATAAAGGTCTTGGAGAAATGAATCCTGAACAGCTTTGGGAAACAACAATGAATCCAGAGACAAGAATGATTGGAAAAGTTCATCTTGCAGATGCTGAACAGGCTGACCGTGTTTTCTCCATGCTCATGGGTGAAGATGTAGAGCCCAGAAGAGAATTTATTGAACAGAATGCGACCTTCGTAAGGACGCTTGATATCTGAGGGGCTGTATGGAAGATAATCAGGAACTCAATCCGCGTATCGTTCAGGCGGATATCTCAGAGGAAATGAAGACTAGCTATATCAATTATGCTATGTCTGTAATCATCAGCCGTGCTCTCCCTGATGCCAGAGATGGTCTGAAGCCGGTTCATAGAAGAATTCTCTATGATATGTGGGAATTGGGTATCAAATATAACTCGCCCAATAAAAAATGTGCACGTATCGTAGGAGATGTTCTCGGTAAATACCATCCACATGGAGATGCTTCCGTCTATGATGCCCTTGTTCGTCTTGGACAGGACTTCTCTCTTCGTTATCCAGTTGTAGCTCCACAGGGTAACTTCGGATCTATAGATGGTGATCCTCCAGCTGCCATGAGATACACAGAAGCCCGTATGAGCAGGATCGGAGAAGAAATGCTTACAGATATCCAGAAGGATACTGTTGATTTCACTCCTAACTATGATGGCTCTACTGAAGAACCTTCTGTCCTGCCTGCGGCTTTTCCATTCCTTCTTACAAATGGATCTTCTGGTATTGCTGTCGGTATGGCTACAAATCTTGCGCCTCATAACCTTACTGAGGTTGTTGATGGAATCTGTGCATATATAGATAATCCTGATATCACGATTCCTGAGCTGATGAATTATATCAAAGGACCTGACTTCCCTTCTTATGGAATCATCTGCGGGAAAAAAGGCATTATGGATGCCTATACGACAGGTAAAGGCAAGATAGTCATACGTTCAAGATATGAGATAGAGGAAAATGAAAAAGGCCATGATGCTATTATTTTCACAGAGCTGCCTTATCAGGTGAATAAAGCAGAACTTGTGAAGAAAATAGATGATCTCAGAAAAGATGGTGCTATTCCTAATATTGCCTCTGTCCGTGATGAGTCAGGAAGAGATGGAATAAGAGTTGTTGTAGAACTTAAGCAAGGAGCTGTTCCGAAAATTGTTCTCAACATGCTTTTCAGCCGCACTGCCCTGCAGAGTAATTTCAACGCATATAATCTTGCAATTTATCAGGGCAGACCAATGCTTATGACTCTTAAGGACATGATTCAGATTTATGTGGATCATCGCGAAGAAGTCATTGAGAGACGTACAAGATTTGATCTTAAAAAGGCTGAAGAGAGAGCCCATATTCTTCTTGGTCTTAAAATAGGACTTGAGAATATCGATGAGGTCATAAGGATTATCAAGGAAAGCAAGGATAATAACACAGCTTCTCTTGAGCTGCAGAAGGCTTTTGGTCTCGATAAGATCCAGGCTGATGCTATTATAGATATGCGCCTTGGCAGGCTTTCACAGCTTGAGACAGAGAAAATCCTTGATGAACTTGCCGATCTGGAAGCAAAGATAGCATATTATAAAGATCTTCTTTCTGATAGGAATAAGATTCTTGGCGTCGTTAAGGATGAAATAAGGGCAATTGGTACTTCATATGGTGATAGACGTCGTACAGAAATCATCGAACAGGAGCTCAATGATGCTTCTCCTGAGGATTTCATCAAGAAAGAAGATGTTGTTATAAGCATTTCAAGGAAGGGATTTGCAAAGAGATTGAGTACAACTGAGTATAAAGCTCAGGGACGTGGCGGAAAAGGTACGATAGGCGCTAAGCTTGTTGATGGTGATTTTGTCGACCATCTCTTTGTCTGTTCTTCTCATGATATCATCATGTTCGTAACCAATTTCGGCAAAGCTTATTACAGCAAGGCGTTTGAGATTCCGGAAGGAGCAAAGGCTACTAAAGGATCGAATATCAAGAACTTCCTGCAGATTGAGAACAATGAAAAGGTAACATCCATTGTAACCTTCCCATCTTTCCAGGATGATACATATCTGCTGATGGTTACACGCTTTGGTGTTGCAAAGAAAGTCAGATTGAATGATTTTGTCAATGCAAAGGCAAGAGGCGTAAAAGCTATTATCCTCGATGATGGCGACGAGCTTGTTCAGTCAATCTTCATCCGTGATGGTGAGGATGCAATGATTATAACCAAGAATGGCAAAGGACTCCGAATCCACTCTGATGATGTGAGGACAATGGGTAGAGCAACTCATGGTGTCCGAGGAATAAGACTTCTTGGTGATGATGAAGTTATTGGTGTAATTGCCGTCGATGATAGCAAGCGTATTCTCATGGTTACCGAGAAAGGTAAAGGCAAACAGGTAAGATTCGATCAGTTCAAGGCTCATGGCAGAGGTACAATGGGACAGAAGATCTACACAGTTGAGGATTCCTGTCTTGTTGGTGCAGTTGCCGTAAGCGATGAGAATGATGTTGTCTTCGTTACGCTGAGAGGACAGACAATCAGGGTTCATGCTCGTGATATCTCAATCCAGGGTAGAGCTGCAATGGGCGTACGTGTTGCATCTTTCAAAAAGAAGGATGACTCTGTAAATGCAATTGCGGTGACAGCTTATCAGGAAGCTGAAGATTCTGAAGAAGAAGTCCAGACTCCAGAAGCTGCGCCACAGGAAGAACCAGAGCCAGGTAATGAATAATCAGCTGACTTAATAAAACTGGGAGTGTATAAGGTATTATCCTGAATGCACTCCCTTTTTTATTATCCATTTGCCAGATATATGTACAGATTTTACTGTGAAGATGCAGCAATATATCACAGAAAAGATTGTTCAGATCTGAACTCCTAAATTAATTATAAAGAATACTGATGAGCAGTATAATGCAATGTACGTGTAAAGCGTAGTGATTACGATAACTATCAAAGACAAAGGATACTGGTGTTCAAATTATTATAATAAAAGAAATTAGATAGCAATCTGTAGATTGATAAACTAAGTTTAAATCCAGTCTGGCTATTACACATAATAGAAATAAAAAGCAGTAATAAAAGCATGTTGATACCTATACGGGGGTGCAAATACGGCTTTAAATATGAGCGAAAATAAGAAAAAAGCAGCAAAGATAATATACATCCAAATTTTCAGTCGATTATGTAAAAAACAGGATTAATCTCACTACTAGGAATAGAATAAGTAGAGATATAAAAAAGATAAGATTTATACCCTTATAAATAGGGAATTTACAGAAAATATGTTTCACAGATTTGTTTCTATATATAGAATTTTAATATAAAAAACCGCATTTAAAGCGTTTATTTGAGGGTTTGGTCTAAAGAACCAGCAGGAAATGTGGATTATCTGTATTGGAATAGAATCACATTCCTTTTGCCATTTTAATCACAAAAATTAAGATGTGTAAAGAAAAATTTTTAAAGTATGTTTCACGTGAAACGTAGATAATTTAAATCATGGCTAAATTTAAAATACAGTGCGTGATTATATCTTGCTATTTTTTATTCTGGAATTTGCAGTGCGTATCGTTTGTGTGGTGATTGAGAATGTGTGTTTCATATGTTTCAGCAAAAACATTCTATGTATGTTGTTGCAATGATCTTTTAATTGTGTTTGTAAATTTTTCTTATATGCTTTTATTGCATAGGGGGTTGGTTTGATGATGGTATGGGCAATTTAATGTTTGATTCCCATTTTTTCTTATCATGGAAATTAAGTATCTTCTATGATTGTTTATTTAAAAGCTTTGTTCTGTGCAATGACGCTGCTTTGTAGTCGAAATTACTTCATATAGCATATTGAGTGTGATAAATGCGATATAATAGTGTTGTGTGATATGATTGCGACATTGATAATAATTCAATTTTATGGTGCGATTATCTGTGGAGCCATCTGTCAAATTATAGCTATATTACTCTATGAGAAAATTGATTAGCATGTGTAAATCTTGAAATTAGCAATATTGTGCAGATAGAAGTTTTATTTGAAAAGAGAAAATAAATTATTAACTTTGTTTTATTCTTTTGAGCGGAGGTGCAGTTTGATTGTGAGTGAGAGATCATAATGGTGTGATGTTTGTTGGTCGTATTTTTGTTGAGTTGATTATATCAATTTTCTTGATTTTTTAACTGAGTAAATTTTTAATCATTTTCCGCTTGAAAGTGTAGCTGATTTTTTAATATTAGGATATCAGTATGCTAATAAATAAAATCCCATAACAAAATATATTAGTATTTATAATATGAATAATAGAAATATACATATTGAATTGTTTGAATTATTTGTTGTATTCGACTGTTCCAGTTGCAAACATGCATAGTTGGTGGTGTTTATGGGGATGAGGTTTGATTTTGAAATTTTTAATTTACTTTTGTTGATATGTTTTTGCGGTGTTTCACGTGAAACAAATAGGTGGTAACTTTTTGCTACCACCTATTTTTGAGTTCTATTTAGCGAATTTGATTGTCGTTTATAACTGTGATTTCTGGATCGACCTTTTCGCGAATAAAACGTTGTACTCCGTTTGTTAGTGTCAGCTGGCTCATTGGGCATCCAGCACATGCTCCTACAAGTTTTACGTGTGCATTCTTTGTTTCTGCATCATAGCTGATGAATTCGATATCGCCTCCATCATTCTGAAGAGCTGGGCGAATGAGATTTATTGCTTCTTTTACTGCGTTAGAAATATCTTCCATTGTTTATTTCTCCTTCTTTGGTTAAAGATACTTGCTCGTTCTTTCTCGGTCAAGGTTTGATATCTTTATTGTATTATTAATGACAAGAAAAATTTATCGGTGTATCGTTTGGTTATGAAAGCTAAAAAGGTGATATTCTATAATCAGAAAGGTGGAGTAGGAAAAACAACATCTGCTGTCAACCTAGGTTCCGCTCTTGCTGATTTGAATAAGAAAGTATTGTTGATAGATTTTGATGCTCAATGCAATCTCACCGGAGCTGTTTCTGGAGATTTGCGTAAAGCAAACATCTATCAGGTAATTGTTGGACAAATCCAGGCTGCTTCTGCTGTTCAGAGTACTATATTTAAAAATCTTTATCTCATTCCAGGATCTCTCGACGTAGCAAGTTTATCTATTGAGCTTGTCAATGAGAATAACAGGGAATATTTCCTGAAGACTGTACTTGAGCCATTGGATGATGATTTTGATTATATTCTTCTTGACTGTCCGCCGTCTCTTGGTCTGGAAACAATGAATGCACTTGCTTGGGCTGATTATGTAATTATACCTTTGCAGTGTGAATATCTTGCAATGGAAGGTCTTAATCTTATTATGAGGACCATTTCCAATGTAAAGAAATCATTGAATACTAATCTTAAAGTACTGGGGATTCTTTTTACGATGTATTCAAAGCGTGCATTGCTTAATCAGCAGGTTGTGGAGGATATTTCTCAATTCTTCCCTGAGCTTGTCTTTAATACAATTATCCCTAGATCAGTGAGAATTTCAGAAGCTCCTTCGCATGGGTTGCCTATCAATTATTATGATAAATCAAATAGTGGTACAAAAGCTTTTGCAGAGCTTGCAAAGGAGGTTGTAAGCCGTGCCTGATAAAAAACATGGACTTGGAAGAGGTATAAGTTCTCTTTTTGGTAGTGATTTCAACCTGGATGAACAGGTGGATACCATAATTAATAAGACAACAGGAGGAGAAAAAGCTGTGGAAGCAGCTCCATTGAAAGAGAAAAAAACTGTTTCAAAGGAACCTTCTGCTGCTATCTCTGAATCCGGCTCATCTGTTAAAGATAAAAATCCAGACAGACTTGATGCTATATATGTTCCCCTTGCTAGTGTATCTCCTAATCCAAATCAGCCTCGTAAAGCATTCAGGCCTGAAGCTATTGCTGAACTTGCAGAATCAATCAAGTCGCAAGGCATCATTCAACCATTGCTTGTAGAAGAGATTGTACCTGGAAAATATTCGATTATTGCAGGTGAAAGAAGATTCAGGGCCGCAAAGGAAGCTAAGCTTGATAAAATACCTGTTATTATCAAGAAACTTTCAGAACTCGACAGAATTCAGATGTCATTGATTGAGAATATCCAGAGAGAGAACCTGAATCCTATTGAAGAAGCCACTGCTTATCAATATCTGATAAAAAGATCGGGAATGACTCAGGAAGAGGTAGCTGAGAAAGTAGGAAAATCGCGTTCTGCTATAGCTAACTCAATCAGACTTCTGAGTCTTAATGATTCTTTGAAGGATGATATCATAGCTGGTAATATTTCTGCAGGACATGCCAGGGCTATTCTTTCGCTGGTAAATCCATCTGATCAGCAGCTTCTTAGAGAAAAGATTGTTGATGGTGACCTTTCTGTGAGAGAAGCTGAGAAATTAGCGGAAGAATACAATAAAGGACATAAATTTGTACCGAAGAAAAGCGGTAAAGATAGTGACCCGGAGATTGCAGAAGTCATTGAGAAGTTTGTTTCCGCTGTCGGTGCCCGTTGTGATATCAAGGGAACGCTATCTAATGGAAAAATTACTATAAAATTCCGTTCGCAACAGGACTTGGAAAGAATTTATGGACTGATCAGTGGTGGTGCTGAACTTTTTACGGAATGAGAGGTGAAAAATGAATCTAGATAATCTTAAAGATGGAATGTATGCATTATTTGATACAGATAAAGGTGAGATTCTGGCAGAACTCGAATATAAGCTCTGTCCGATGACTGTTTGCAATTTTGTCGGATTGGCTGAAGGAAAGCTTAATATGGAGCATCCGGGAGTACCTTTTTATGATGGCCTTAAATTTCACCGTGTAATCAAGGATTTTATGATTCAGGGTGGTTGTCCTAAAGGTGATGGAACAGGCGGACCTGGCTACAGATTCCCTGATGAGTTCCATCCAGATCTCAAGCATGATGGCCCTGGTGTTCTCTCGATGGCAAATGCAGGTCCTGGAACTAATGGTAGTCAGTTTTTCATCACACATGTGGCGACTCCTTGGCTTGATGGCAAACATTCAGTATTCGGTCATGTAATTGAGGGACAGGATGTTGTTAATAAGATTGAGCAGAATGATAAAATCAAAAGTGTAAAAATCATACGTATTGGCAGTGAAGCAAATGATTTTGATACTTCTGGCAGTAATTTTGCCGTACTTTGCGATCAGGTTACAGAAAGACATAATGCTCAGCTGGCTGAAGCTAGAAAGAAAATAGAAGCAGAGCTCGAAAACAGATATCCTAATGCGGTCAGAACCGATTCAGGCCTCAGATATATAATTACCAAGAATGGTAAAGGGGAAGCATCTCCGAAGTATGGTGATGCCGTGACTGTCCATTATCAGGGTTCTCTACTTAATGGAAAGGTTTTTGATTCATCCTTGATCCGTCATGAGCCAGCTACATTCCGTATCGGTCAGGTTATTGATGGCTGGAATGAGGCTTTGCAGACTATGAAAAAAGGTGAGAAGCGGACTCTGATCATCCCTCCTGAGCTTGGATATGGTGAGTATGGTTATCCAGGAGTCATTCCTCCTGATTCATATCTCATTTTTGATGTAGAGCTTCTGGATTTCTGAAAATGAAGGAAAATGCTGTACGGTACGTCTGCAGGGAATGCGGACATGTTGAAAATAAGTGGAATGGAAGGTGCCCTGAATGCGGCAGCTGGAATAGCTTTGATGAAGAAGCAGCTATTGAAATTCACAAAAACAAATCCGGACAAACTGTAATGGATGGTTCCGTACAGAAGCTTTCCGATGTTCCTTATGAAAGATCTATGAGGATTTCTTCTGGCATTGAAGAACTTGATAGAGTTCTAGGCGGAGGCGTGATGAAACCTTCTTCCGTGCTTGTCGGAGGAGAGCCGGGAATAGGGAAGAGTACAATCATGATGCAGATGCTGAATGCTTTGTCTCTTTCCGGTTCTGTTCTGTATGTCTCTGGAGAGGAATCTCCGTCACAGGTGAGGCTAAGGGCAGAAAGACTTGGACTGGATACAGCTTCCATTTCCATATTCTGCGATACAAGGCTTGAAACGCTTTCAGATACGATAAACAGGATTAGACCCGGATATATCGTTATTGATTCGTTACAGACGCTCTATAGTGGTTCTATGACGTCTATAGCCGGTTCGCCAAACCAGATAAAAGTCTGTTGTATGGAACTTTCGCTTCTGGCAAAAAAATTAGGCTCATCGGTTTTCTTTATTGCCCATGTTACAAAAGAAGGTGCTATCGCAGGTCCGAAGATTGTTGAGCATGTTGTTGATACAGTTCTGTATTTTGAGAATGCTGAGACTGGGATGCGGCTTCTTCGTGCCAGTAAAAACAGATTCGGATCTGTAGATGAAATAGGGCTCTTCACTATGGATGCCACTGGTCTTCATGGGGTAAAGGATCCTTCTGCATTCTTCCTGTCTTCGCGCGGAAGAGCAAGCCTTCCATCTGGGATAGCTTTTACATCTGTCGTTGAAGGAAGCCGTACATTTGCTGTAGAGATCCAGGCTCTGGTTGTTCCTGCCCGTTCCGGTTTCCAGAGAATTTACTCTGACCGTATTGATAATGCAAGAGTGAGCAGAGTCGCTGCAATACTTCAGAAACATGCAGGGCTCAATCTTGCCGATCAGGATATTTATGTCAATGTGGCTGGGGGAATGAAGCTGTCTGAAGTTTCAATTGAACTTGCATTGGCTCTTGCACTATACAGTTCAAAGGAAGACATTCCGTTGCGTCCTTCTGTCGCTGCTTTCGGGGAGCTTTCGCTTGCAGGGGAAGTCCGTCCTGTCTCTTTTGCGGAACGACGGCTCAAGAATTTGCTTGATATGGGTTTTCAGGAGGTCCTTTCTGCGGATAGTAAGCACGGCTTATCAATAGAATCAAAGAAAGTGGATAATATAAAAGCCGCATTGATAGCGGCTTTCAGTGCAAGGAAATAGCTATTAATTAGCAGTGCTTCTAAACTCTTGCAATCAGAAGCGGGAAGGCGACAAATGTTCCTAAAACACTTCCTAATGAACTGAGGAAGAATACAAGCAGACAATGGAGGATTCTGTTCTTGTACCATCCGGAGAGGTGCATAGCATCATCATTAAGAGTTTCAAAATCCTTTACTTTCGGTTTTCTGAAAGTAGCTTCCAGTATACCTCCAAGCATACCGACTCCGAGAACCGGATTGAGCGCAAAAAACGGAGCGGTAACAGCACAGCAGATGATATTCAAAGGATGGGCTGCTGCGATGCATGATGTTATGAATGTTCCTCCTGCGTTCACTAATACCCAATAGAGGAAGGTTCTCAGTCCCTGGTCCCATCCATTTGCCACAACACCGACAACGAGAAGAATTACAATGAGGGCAGGAATGATATAACCGATTGCTTTTCCGATTCCTCTGCTTTTGGGTACAGTATCGAGTTCTTCTATGGACTTGACCTGTCCATTGTTTTCCAGTTTGTCGAATGTTTCCAGTACGCCACTGGTATGTCCTGCTCCTATGACTGCTACTTTTTTCTTTCCCGGAGCGTTGTAGATTTTAGTTGCCAGATATGTGTCTCTTTCATCAATAAGAACTTCTTTTATTGATGGAAGTTCTTTTGCAACTTCTCGGAGCATGCCTTCCAGTGTTTCCTGTTTCTTGAGGCTTTCCAGTTCTTCCGGAGAAATTTCCTCATTTGAAAATGCTGCTGAAATGAGGGTTGCGAGAAGTTTGCATTTATTCCAGAGCGATGATTTGGCCCAGGCTCTTCTGAAAGTTGTCTGTATCTCTCTGTCGCAGAGGGACATTGGGATATTCTTTTCTTCTGCAAGTTTTACTGCCCCTAGCAGCTCTTCACCAGGCTTTGTACCTGTTTGTGCTCCCATCTTTCTCTGAAAAGATGCGAGTGCGGTATTTGCCAGAAGCAGGAAACCTTTTCCTTCGCGGAAGACTTTCCTGATATCCGTATTATCCCAGTTTGTTTTCTGCGTCTTGCTTGAGAGTCTGGAGGCATCAAGCTCCACACAGATTCTGTCGGGATTTTCTTCTTCAATTATTTCTGCGACCTGAGCCACGCTGTCTTTTGAGACATGAGCTGTACCAATGAGGAAAACTTCATCTCCATTGGCAAAGGTTATACGGTGGTATGTATCGCTGATTTTCTCGATGTGCATGACAAGAGTATAACCAAGCTTCAGAGAGAGGGGAAGAGAAGCTGTGCAATGCATTCAAGGATGCTTTCATTGAAAAGCCTTATATAGAATAATCCTTCTTTCTCTTTTGTATAAGGCAGAATGATTCTTGGCAGGATTTTCGCTTCAGGAAGAATCGGCAGCTGTTCAAAGATGTATCTGCCCGCAGGAATCTCTTCGGTCTCTTCTTCCTTTCTGGCTAATATTCCTCCTGTTTCGATGATTTTCTTTTCATCTTCTGTATATCCGTTTCTTTCTCCCGAAGATATGAAGCTGATGGAAAGCTGTTCTTCTCTGAATGAATACTCAGCCTTTATCATGGCATCATATCCGACAGGGGCATGTATGGTTTTTTCAATGAGTTCATCAAGAGACTGTGATGATGGGTGATAATAAAGCGGTGTTGACAGTGTCAGTGTTATAGCTCTTTGCATAAGGTGCGGGGCAGTGCCCCGCTTCCTCCTTACTTCAGCATTGGCAGCATCTGCTTTACAAACTGGGCGGTACGTTCTGCAGAAGCTACATCGGCTTTTTCATTGACAGAATGGACATCTGCAAGATCCGGGCCGAGCGATACGGATTCCATACCAGGAATGATTGAATTGATTATTCCGCATTCCAGGCCTGCATGGATTGCTGTGACTTCAGCTTTCTTTCCGGTTATTGATTTATATGCAGCTGAGACCTCCTTTGCCAGCTTTGAAGCAGGATCAGGTGTCCATGATGGATAACTGCCTCCGGCTTTTGCTTTGAATCCGAAAGCTGCGGTAAGAGTGAGAATCTCAGACATCAGGCTGTTCTTCTTGGAATCAACATTGCTTCTTACAGAATAGATTACGGTAATCCTGTCGCTGTCCATGGATACAATGGCAAGATTGTCTGATGTTTCCACGATGCCCGGGATGGAAAGACTCATATCCCTGACTCCGTGAGGAGATGTGAGAAGCAGTCCCGCGATTTTCTGGCTCTTCTTTGCTTTGATGGCAGTTGCAGGCATTTCTGTCTCTGTGACAGAAATCCTGATGCCTGGATCGTTCTTTGCATATTCAAAAGAAAGCTCTTCCTGCAGTGATTTTGCCTGTGATATGGCTGTAGTCTTATCTGAAACTGTAATGATGGCCTCTGCAGAGGAAGGAATCACATTCCTTCTTGTTCCTCCGGAGATTGAAGCAATCTGGAAAGATGGGAGCCTGTCGAGGTAACGAGCAAGAATCTTGATGGCATTTGCTCTACCCTTATGGATTTCCCCACCACTATGTCCTCCTAGAAGCCCTGAAACCTTCACAGAAAGAGCTGTGCCTGTTGCTTTTTCGTACTTGAGCTTCATTGTCGCATCGATATCGACGCCGCCTGCACAGCCTATGTAGATGATTCCTTCTTCTTCACTATCAATATTGATCAGTCTTCTTGCTTTGACTTTTGAAGCATCAATGGCATATGCTCCACCAAGGCCTGTCTCTTCCTCAACTGTGAAAATTCCTTCAATCGGACCATGTTTTGCATCCGGATCGGAGAAGATATCAAGAATAATTGCTACTCCCAGACCATCATCTGCTCCAAGAGAAGTACCATCTGCATAGATTACAGTGCCATCAGTCTTCACTTTGATCGGATCTTTGGTGAAGTCATGATTTGATTTGTCTTTCTTTACGCATACCATGTCAACATGAGCCTGAAGTGCCACCGGCGGGAGCTTTTCAAAGCCTTTTGTTCCAGGTTTAGACATGTAGACATTTCCTTTCTCATCAGCAGAAGCCTCTATTCCTTTTTCAGAAGCCCATGAAAGGAGGTAGTTTCTGATTCCTTCTTCATTGCCGCTTTCGCGTGGAATTGCGGAAATCTCTGAGAAGATTTTCCAGAGACGTGTATTATTCAGTTTGCTGTACCACATATTATTTCTCCATTGATAATCGTGAATTCTATTCCTAGATTCCTGTTCATTACAACAAGATCGGCTCTCTTGCCAGGAAGTATTTCTCCGCGGTCGTTAAGAGCATAGCGTCGCGCTGGCGTTGTCGATGTGACGAGAGAGGCCGTTTCTATAGGAATGCCCCACCTGACCAGATTCACAAACGCTTTGTGCATAGTCAGAGAAGAACCTTGAATCAGTTCTGGTCTGCCTTTTGTCACCCAGAGGCCATCTCCCATTTCCACTTCGACGCCATTGGCTGTGAGAAGCCCTTCATCCTGCATTGTCGGACGGAGAGAATCTGTGATGATGACGGTGTTTTCAGCACCTTTGGTTTCTATCACGAATTTTACGATGTCTTTATTCACATGCTTTCCGTCTCCGATGATTTCCACGCTCATCTGGTCATGCATCAACGCACAGCCTACTACACCTGGTTTTCTGTGAGAGAATCCCGACATGGCGTTGAAGAGATGCGTGGTGTGTCTGATTCCGATATCCATGCCATGCATAGCTTCTTCATATGTAGCATCGGTATGTCCCATTAGCATGACGATCCTGTTTTCCTGGCATAATTCTGCTATGCGTTCAATCCCTTTGAGTTCCGGAGCCGCTGTCATGGCCTTTATCATGCCATTGCCCGCTTCGAGCATGATGCTGAAAGCTTTTTCGTCAGGATCCAGCCTGCCTAACGGATTCTGTGCTCCGATTCTGTTAGGAGAGATGAATGGCCCTTCGATATGGATTCCGGCAATCGTTGCCCCTTTTTCTTTTCCGGCAGCGGATACAATGGCTTTTTCATCCATTGTTATACGTTCCATAGTATCCGTATAAATTGTAGGGAAGAATGATGTGACCCCTGCTTTCGCTAACGCTGATGACATTCCAAGGATGGCTTCTGCTGTTCCATCTTCAGTTCCAAATCCCCCGATGCCATGTATGTGTGTATCTATGAAACCCGGTATGGCGATGAGATTTGTTCCATCGATCTCTTTGCCATTGCCTTCTGGTGAGCAGAAGATACCATTCTCAAAGGCCAGATCTGTTTTTATAAGCCTGCCAGATACAACGGCTTCGATGTTCTTTATTAAAGTTTTCATACTTTGAAGTATATCATTATTCGTAATTTGAGGTATTGTTTTCGTGTTAAGCTGTTGCCCCTGTTAAAGAAGTAAAATACAATATCCAAGTATGCTGAAAAAGGACATTCTCCTCATCATCAATCCTAATGCTTCCAAAGGCCGCGGCAGAAAAAAAGCCAAGCAGATACAGGCACTCTTCCGTGGGCTGGGAAGGGAGTGTACAGTTGCCTATACACGAGCTCCCGGTCATGCTGAAAGTCTTGCTAGGCGTGGAGCCAGCTATGGCTATGATACGATAGTGGCAGCTGGTGGTGATGGGACTGTCAATGAAACGGTGAATGGCATACTCAAATCCGGTGCGAAAAATGTAAGGATGGGTGTTATTCCTATTGGACGTGGCAATGATTTTGCCTGGATGGCGGGAATACCTGGAAATCAGAAGAAAGCAGTACGCCTCATAGCATCCGGAAACGCGAAAAGAATCGATGCAGGCCTTTGCAAGGATACAGAGCACCCTGATGGGATGTATTTTGTGAATGGTGCTGGATTCGGATTTGAACCGATGGTTAATTTCAAGGCTATGGAGTATAAGCACATTAATGGAATGCTCAGTTATGCCATTGCGTTTCTTTCCATTCTGGCTCATCCGCCTAAGCCTTATAGCGTCACGCTGACAATCGATGGGGAGAGCAGAAGATTGGAAACACAGCAGATTTCTGTATCCAACGGAAGACGTATGGGTTCTGCTTTCATCATGGCACCGCTTGCAGAGATTGATGACTCATATTTTGATGTGATGTATACAACCCATGGCTTTGAGCGGAAAGGACTTCTGAAAGCTGTTCTTGCCTTTTTCCGCGGTGCGCAGATTTCTGATAAAAACGACTTTGCTTATATTAAAGCCAGAGAGGTAATCATCAAAGCAGATGAGGCTGTTGTCGAAGCACATTGCGATGGCGAACTTTTCTCTCATCATGGCAGAAGTATTACTATTACTATCTGTCCAGGAGCTCTTGAGCTGTTTTGCGGTACATCTCCCTCTGTAAAGAAACCCAGTATGAGACAAGAAAACTTTCAAAAATAATAATAAAACAAGTAATTCCTTTTACTGTAACAGAAAATATAGTAAAAAAACAATTTGACTTCTCAGTTTCCTTGCGATAATATGTAGAATGCGATTTAAGGACAAAGAGCAGGGATTTTTCCTTAGATGCGGAGTTTGGAATTGGTAAAAGATTTAGTCCCCCGAATTCATTTCTATGATCAGGATTTTGTTGATATGTACGACAGAACCTGGGTTTGGCTCGATGAAGTCTGGCATCAGGGTGAAAAGGACGGAGTGTTTCCTGAAGGGTACTTTACCCATGGAGACTCGGGAGTCATAAACCTTTTTGATGCGTGTCTGTCATCACTTTTCCTGGTCTATAGCAATCAGATATATAGTCCGTACTCGATGATTGATTTCTTCTATTCAATGCAAGGAGAAGATGGTCAGATTGCCGAGTGCTATGATATAGATTCAAAAAAACCGGTTTTCATGGAAGATAATCCTCTGGGTGTTTCTCTTCCTCTTCTTTCTTATGTCGAATTTGTTTTCTATCATAAAATCGGCAATAAGAAGAGGCTTAAGGACGTTGTTCCTGTTCTTGAGAAGTATTTCCAGTGGATACAGACCAACTGCATGAAGGCAAACGGGCTGTATAGTGTGCCTGAAAGTGCAACCCATATGGGTAATCTGCCACGTTGTGGTGCTGTTTATACAGTCGATTACAATTCAGCAATTGCTGTCTTTGCGCTATACATGTCATATATCGGTGATATCCTCAACGATAAAGAACTGTCTTTCCGCTATAAACGGATCTACTTCTCTGTAAAGACAAGAATCAATGGCATGATGTGGGATAGCGAAGATAAGTTCTATTATGACCTGGATAAAGATGAGCAGAGAATCAAGAACAAGCATATCGGATGTTATTGGACAATGCTTGCAGAGATTCCTAATGATGAATATGCCTCATTCCTCATTGAGAAACTGAAAGATGAGAATGAGTTTGGAACGGAGAATCCGTTCCCGTCAGTTCCTGCTTCATCTCCATTCTTCTCTGCAGAGGGCAATGGATATTCCGGTGGTGTTACATCATTCTTCATCTATATGGTAGTAAAAGGCTTGATGAACTATGGTTCATTTGTCTTTGCCCGAGAATGTGCAATCAGGCATATGTATTTCATTCTGGATACTTTGCACCCAGATTCAGAGACACAGGGCGATTGCTGGGAAATCTACAAGCCGGGTTCAGAAGGGCCTGCAGCAACGCCGGAAGGAACAGAGAACAGGAAACGCTATCTTCCAATGCTTGGTCTGATTTCTGTGGCACTTATGATAGAGAATATCATCGGGCTGGAGATTTCTCTGCCAAGAAAGACAGTCAACTGGACCATGCAGTCGCTCGAGGAGATGGGTATTGAAGACTTGTCTCTGAAGAAGAACAGCATCACTATTCTTTCCAACAAAAATACACGAGGATGGGAGATCCGGCTGGAGTCTGAGAAGCTGTATTATTTTACTATTCATATTCTTGAGGATGACAAGAAGAAGATACTGCCGATACCATCCGGCAAGTGTTCGATGCTGATAGATAAACTCTGAGGATAAAACGGAACGCTGTTCCGTTTTTCCTTGAAAGAAGGGTGAAGCCGATGTAGACTTTTTACGTTCGGCAATGATAGATAGGAGGCAGAATATGGAGATGAAAGATTTTTCCCTTGAAGGGAAAGTCGCATGGGTAACAGGCGCATCTTATGGTATTGGATTTGCAATCGCTACAGCTTTCCATACAGCTGGTGCAAAGATTGTTTTCAATGATATCAATCAGGAACTTGTAGACAAGGGAATGGCTTCATATAAGGAAGCTGGAATCGAGGCAAAGGGCTATGTCTGTGATGTTACAGATGAAGCTCAGGTACAGGCTACAACAGAGAAAATCATCAGTGAATTCGGAAAGATCGATATTCTTGTGAATAATGCAGGTATCATTAAGAGAATCCCGATGACAGAGATGAGTGCTGCTGATTTCCGCAAGGTCATCGATATTGACCTCAATGGTCCATTCATCGTCTCTAAGGCTGTAATTCCTGGTATGATCAAGCAGGGACATGGTAAGATCATCAACATCTGTTCCATGATGTCAGAGCTCGGAAGAGAGACTGTAAGCGCATATGCAGCTGCTAAGGGCGGCTTGAAGATGCTTACAAGAAATATTGCCAGCGAATATGGCGAATACAATATCCAGTGCAATGGTATTGGACCTGGGTATATCGAGACTCCGCAGACAGCTCCTCTCAGAGTGCCTGGAAATCCGTTCAATGAGTTCATCCTCGCAAAGACACCTGCACACAGATGGGGAAAGACATCCGATCTTCAGGGACCAGCTGTATTCCTCGCATCCGATGCTTCTAACTTTGTTAATGGACATGTTCTCTATGTCGACGGTGGTATTCTTGCTTATATTGGCAAGCAGCCACAGTAAGGTTTTCGATAAAATACTGAAGCTAGGAGTTCTCTCCTGGCTTATTTAATATTATGGCTTTTCTCCGTCTGTTTGTTTCAATCCTGATTTTATTATCATTCGTTTCCTGCACTCCTGCAGAAGATGATTATCTTTCTGTAGCTGTTGCTCAGGAGCCGCCGGTATTAGATCTGATGATCAATTCATCTGTATCCGGCAGAAATATTGCGGATGGTAATGTCTATGAACGTCTGATAGTGCTTGCTGATGGGACTGCTGTACCCCATCTTGCTGATAGCTTCGGCCTTTCCGGGGATGGATGTACGCTGACTCTGAAAATCAGGAATGGTGTCTTTTTTCATGACGGAAGCAAGCTGGATGCAGAAGATGCAGCACTCTCAATGAACAGATGGCTTTCCTCTTATCCGAATGCGGACAGAGCTGTAAATGGAGCCAGATTCATTGCAGAAGGAGAAAGTATCGTAATTACAGCTTCATCATCGCTGGCATTATTGCCTGTAATGATGGCCTCTTCGCCTCAGGCCGCCGTCGTAGTACCTTCAGAATATCTGGAAGGAAAAGCCGTTCTTCAGCTTCCCCCGGGTACAGGACCGTATAGAATCAAAGAATGGAGGCATGGTGACTCCATTATGCTGGAAAGCTGGGATCAGTATTGGGGGGAGAAGCCTGCGATAAAGAGTATCCGTTATAGTTTTGTACCTGATTCCGTTACTCGCCGGTTAGGCCTTGAAAGCGGGCAGTTTGATTTTATCGACACAGTTCTCTCTGATGATATTCCACAGTTGTATGTGAATGAGGATATAGCACTTCACCAGGGAGGAGAAAATGGCTCGATTGTGCTTGTTTTCAATAAGAATAAAGGAATTTCTGCAGACCTTTCTTTCCGCAGGGCGGTTTCTCTTTTTCTCGATAGAGATGAACTTATGAAAGCCTGTTATGGTGATTATGGATATTCCCTGCATTCTGATTACATGGATTCATCTTCTTCCTGGAGAGTCTATGATGCAGATCCTTATGGGTATGAGGATGATGAAAAAGGACGGGCTTATCTAGATTCCTCTTCTTTTAATGGAGAGACAGTGAGAATCCTCACTTCCAATCTTACGAATCTTGATAAAATTGCTGTATCACTTTCATCGCAGCTTGAAGAAGAAGGTATTGCCACGGAAATCATCATTCTTGACTGGGCAGCTTTTATCGATAAACGCAATGATCCTGATGCCTGGGATATTTATGTATCCGCAACATCTTCTACTGCGTTGCCTCTTGAGAAGATCTATTTGACAGCTTCCAGTCCAGGAGGATTCGATGATCCGGAGTCAGAAGCCCTTCTGTCAGCTATTTCATCAGCTACAGACATTGATGAAGCAATCCAGATCTGGCAGGAATGCCAGAAAAAGCTCTGGGAGTACGTTCCTGTAATTGTTCCAGGGCATTATTCTACTGTTTATGCCTCATCGTCCTCTTTGCATGATATTGATTTCAGCCAGGGGTTCAATTTCAGGAAGGCATGGATAGCTGAAGAATAATAGCTGTTCTTATATTCCTGCTAATGGAGTAATATCTTGCCATGCATGGAATCTGGAAACGATTGGCTACTATATTCTTGACGATGGTTGTTGTTTCGGCTCTTGTTTTCTTTGCGCTTTCATTGTCATCTGGCGACAGTTCTGCATATATCCTTGCAGAGGATGCAAGTAAGGAGCAGATTGAAGCATACAGAGAAGCAATGGGCCTGACAGACCCATTGCTGCTCAGATACCTGAAGTTCTTTGTATTGTTTTTTACAGGAGACTGGGGTGTTTCTGCTGGAGGAGTAGAGATAATCACTTTGGTGAAACAGCGTCTGCCTGTAACCCTTTCTGTCTCTTTGCTGGCTCTTGCCATGGCTTTGCTGATTGCTGTTCCGCTTGCATATCTGACACTTGGGAGAAAAGGGGTAGGGAGTGCTGCAGCAACAGGATGGGCAACGCTGATGGCTTCGTCTCCTGTTTTCCTGCTTTCGCTTGTTCTGGTCATTATCTTTTCTGTCTCTCTTGGCTGGTTCCCTGTCAGTGGATATGCACCTTTATCCGAAGGGCTCCTGCGGCATCTGCAATCTGTGTTTCTTCCCTCGTTATCACTTGCGCTTCTTCACTCTTCTTTTCTTATGATAATATTCCGCCGCGCGCTGAGAGAAAACATGGAACAGCCGTATGCTTTGATTGCAGCTGCAATGGGGATGAGCGTCAGGCAAAGAGCTTTCCTGAGTGCAACAAAACCTGCATTGCCAGTACTGGTCACTCTTCTGGGCCAGTCTGCTGCATCCTTTCTTGGTGGATCGGCGGCAGTCGAGACTGTTTTTGCTATTCCTGGTATAGGTTCACTCGTTGTTTCTGCGGCTCTTGGCCGGGATGCAAGGCTTTCAGGTGTTCTGCTGATGCTTATATCTTGCTTTGTTTCTGTTATCTCCTTCGTAGCAGAATGCATTGCATTGCATCTGGATCCGAGGAGGAGAGCATGAAACGTAAAGCAGGTGTTATCTTGTTTCTTCTCCTTATTCTGTTTTCGCTTGTTTTTGGGTCGGATGGAACAGTTGATACGGAAAACCGTCTTATTCCTCCATCATCTGAAGAACCTTTTGGTACGGATACTTTGGGGAGAAGCCTGCTTGGACGGACTGCTGCTGGTGTTGGTATATCTATAATATCAGCATTATCCGTGACGTTTATTTCAGCGTCCGCTGGTATTGTTCTTTCATTTCTTTATATACTGCCACGTTTTCCAAAGGCGATTGTACTCTCTCTTTCAGATACGCTTAAATCTGTACCTTCCGTGATACTGGCACTCTTTTTTGCTTCTTTGTCCGGCCCTGGATTTTTAAAAATGATACTTGCCATTTCCATTTCGCATATTTCAGATATAGCAAGGACGTCTTATTCGAAGACTTCTCAACTCTTAGCGGAGGATTTCATAGAAGCGGAACGTGCAATCGGATCATCCAGCTTCAGGATTTTCCAGCGTATGCTGCCACATCTTGTTCCGTATATCTCTCTGCAGTCCGTTACAGTCTTTCTTTCGGCTCTGATGGCAGAATCGACCCTTTCATTCCTTGGATGCGGAATCCCGGTGACAATTCCTTCTCTGGGATCTGTCCTGGCAGAGGCAAGGCCTGTGATGCTAAGTGCTCCCTGGATGATTGTCTTTCCTGCTGCGGCGCTTGTGCTTCTTGGTTTTGCTGTTGAGCTTATAGCACTTTCCTTCTCAGAATCGGATTCTGCCACGGAGAGACCGCATCAGCGTAAGCTTGTCAGCATAGCCAAGGTCTCCTCCAATGGGAAGGCCAGAGGCAAGACGCGTTAATGTGATTTCCCTGCCTTCGAGAAGATGCCGTATGTAGAGTGCGGTAGTATCTCCCTCTTCCGTAGGATTTGTCGCTATGATGATTTCCTTGAAATCTCCTGTTTCTACTCTTTGCATCAGTTCTGAGAATGTGAGGCTGTCAGGTCCGACGCCGCCAAGAGGATTGATGGCTCCTCCGAGGACATGGAAAAGGCCATTATAAGCACCGGAAGAGGCTATGGATAATACATCCTGCGGTTCTTCTACGACACAGAGGAGACTTTTGTCTCTGCTGGGATCAGAACAGTATGAGCAGATATCATGCTCCGTATAGCAGCCGCAGACAGGACATGGATGTATCTTTTCCTTTATTGTTGCAATAGCCTCTCCTAAAGCTCTGTTGAAGCTATCATCTGTACGTATCAGATGATAGGAAAGGCGCTGTGCGGACTTTTCTCCCATGCCTGGAAGCTTTTTCAGCAGTCCCTGCAATTCTTCAAGAGCTTCCATCAGTTTTTCCTCTGGATTTCCTGCAATAACTCGCGGGAACGCTCTTCAGTCTTCTCTTTGATTTTGTTCATCGCATCGTTGATAGCAGAAGCAGTGAGAGCTTCGATAGTTCCTTTGTCATTCATAGCCATGGCACTGTCGGAGATTGTGATTTTCTGGACCATGAAATCCCCATTGACTGTTGCTTCTACCAGTCCTGCTCCCGCAGAACCTGTTGCAGTCAGTTTTGAAATTTCTTCTTTAATCGTCTTCATCTGGCTCTGGATAGAGCCCATTGTCTTCATTAATTCGAATGGATTCATGTTTGGGAACATAGTTTTCCTCAATCTCCTTATTCTCTTCTTCTTTTTCTGTCCTTATGATGTTTCCGCCGAAAAAGGCTCTCAGTTCCTTCATCTGTGCAGAGAAAGCATCTTCTTCGTTCTCTTTTTCTTCAAGATGCAGCCTGATCAGCGGATTCTCACCCAATGCTGAAGCAATAGCTCTGTTGAGACTCTTCTCGTCATTCTTCAGACTGTTGTATGCAAGAGGTTTTGATGTCGTGAAGATGAAAGTTCCATCTTTCTCTTCTATCTTCTCTATTGATGATATATATCGAGCCTCTGAGGATTTTCCCATTTTGCGCAGTGCTTCAGCTATGGATGGCAGGTCACTTAATCTGATGGTGAAGCTCTCTTCTTGAAAAGGGGGCTCATCAGGAACCTCCTCATCCTTTTCTGCTACAGCAGCTGTCTCAGTCGTTGTTTCATTTTTTTTATCAGAATCAGAGACGATCTGCTGTTTCGGGCCTTCTAGCCTGATGGGCTCTTTTGGAGCTGTTACAACGATGCTTCCTTCTGCAATTCCCTTCTTCATATCTTCCAGCTTCTCGACAAGCGCCTGTGGAGATGTAAGAAGAGGCAGCGTGCTGAGCCTCATGAACATAAGCTCTATTTCAAAGCGAGGGGACAGGGAATATCTTATATCTCTATATAAGTTCAGAAATGCTTTAAGGGCAGCTTCAATCTGTTCCTCACTAAGAATGTTCACTATATCCTGTGGTATATCTGAGAGGACAGCTCCTAGTACATCCGAGCGCTGAACTCCTGCTTTATAGAGCATCAGGGTGCGGAAGAAATCAGCAGAATCTTTGATGATCTGATCTGCAGAGACTCCGGATGCAAAAAGCTCTGATAAAGCTGCAAATGCTTCCTCCTGCTGTTTCAGCAGAGCTTTTCTGACTATATCAGTAATTGCGCCAAAGCCAGCTATTGATAGTTTTTCCCTGATTTTCTGCAGCGTGATGTGATTGCCAGAGAAAGCAGCGACCTGATCGAAAAGAGTATATGCGTCGCGCATTGAGCCAGTGGATTCTCTTGCTATCCAGAAAAGCGCATCCTCATCCGCTGTTATATTGATATCGTCGGCAGCTTCCTTGAGGCAGGCCATGATTTCTTTCTGGCCAATCAGGTGAAAGCGGAACTGCTGGCATCTTGATCTGATGGTGGCAGGGACCTTCTGCAGTTCAGTAGTTGCGAAAATGAAGATGATATACTCAGGTGGTTCTTCGATGGTCTTCAGTAAAGCATTGAAGGCTGATGTGGAGAGCATATGGACTTCGTCAATGATGTAAATCTTGTATCTCGATGATTGCGGTGGATACATGACCTCATCTTTGATAGCCCGTATATCATTAACGCTGGTGTTTGAAGCACCATCGATTTCAATCACATCAACAGATTTTCCCTGAGCAATGGATGTACATGAATCGCAATGGCCGCAAGGATGGGCTGTCGGTTCTGGTCCGCTTTCGCAATTAAGAGCTTTTGCAAGGAGCCGTGCAGAACTCGTTTTTCCGACTCCCCTTGGTCCAGAGAAGAGATAGGCATGAGCTATTCTGCCTTCTTTTATTGCATTTTCCAGTGTTGATACGACAAAATCCTGACCGACAAGACGTTCAAACTCCTGTGGACGTTTTCTTGTTGCCGTTACTTCATAGGCTTGTTGTGCCATTCTTCCTCCGCGCGATGATTATAGCATGGATGAGCTTTGGTTGGGTAGGAAGGGAAAAGAAACAGCAGCAAATGGTCCCGGTCTCATGCACATTCCGCTTACCGCTGCTGCATCCCTGCCCTGACGGGGTTGGGCGGCGTACATAGCCAGGTATCTGCTGCTGAACGGAGAGGGGGGGATTCGAACCCCCGATGGCTTTTGACCATACACGACTTCCAATCGTGCACCTTCGACCACTCGGACACCTCTCCAGATGCATATGGTTTCGGAGAGAGAGGGATTCGAACCCTCGGTAATGCAAAGCACTACACCGGATTTCGAGTCCGGCTCCTTCGACCACTCGGACATCTCTCCTGTTCGAGACTAAGAGGATTCGAACCTCCGACCCTCAGTTCCGCAAACTGATGCTCTATCCAGCTGAGCTATAGTCTCATAAATTCAGCGGTTGTCAATTTATCACAATGGAAGAACATAAGCAAGTAGCAGTCTTCCACGCGCTGATTTATGGCAGAAAAAAAACGGAGAGGGGGGGATTCGAACCCCCGGACCCGGGTTTGCCAGGTCAACTCCTTAGCAGGGAGCCCGATTCGGCCTCTCTCGCACCTCTCCATTTATTTTTCTATCGGAGAGAGAGGGATTCGAACCCCCGGAGACTTTCGCCTCAGCAGTTTTCAAGACTGCCACCATCGACCACTCGGACATCTCTCCAGTCAAGGTCTGAATAATACTATTCAACGGACTTTGTGTCAATAATACTGTTTCTGTACCTCTGTTTTTGCTATATTACGGAGTATGGGAAAGTTCAGCGTTTTCAGGGATAAGCTGAAAGATGCGGTATCGAGAATCAGGGCAGGAAGGAAAGACGGAGCAGAGGAGGAGA
>CALXLB010000024.1 GCA_944389085.1 uncultured Spirochaetaceae bacterium | reverse complement strand
GATCTCCCGTGCTTTCTCATCCATCTCTTTATCACTGCTTGCACCCCAGCCTGAAAAACCAAGGCGTTCAGCTCTTGCTTTGTTCACAGCCCTCTGGAGACGAAGCGTGAAATTCTGCCAGTCACGGACAACAGGAAGCGAGGCCTTCTCCTCTGAGGGGGAGAAAACCGCAAGCTTAAGATCCCTGTAGTCCTTTGCAGAGAGATGCTCTTCAGCCTGTGCCATGAAGGAGGCATAGCTCATAGGAGCATTTCTATCCATCCTCAGCATCGGCAGCGAAGCAGCGAAGTAGTAGTACTCTGACATTAACCGAGTATCTCCTTCATTGATGATGAAAGATATGGCATCAGAAGCTTTGTGCACTCCTCATCGGAGATATCCACATATCCTGAACCATCTTTTTCAATAATTCTGAAACCTGCATGAAGCGATGTCGATTCCCTGACTTCCAGTCCTTCTTTCAACAGCGCTGCAAACTTTTCAGAGACAGAACTCCTGAGACTATCTGCATCTGCTTTTGACAGCTCAACAGCTTTGCCTGAAACCTCGCCTGAAAGAACTGCCATGATGAGAGAATAGAGTTCAGGTCCCTTCATCACTTCGGCAACCTTGTCGCGGAGAATAGCGGAGTACATAGCCTCAATACTCTTCTTGACAGAAAGAGAGAGATCGCGGGCCGCCTGCTTCAGAGTTGCCTCTCCTGATGATTTCTTAAGTGCAGCTTCGCTTTCAGCTTTTGCTAAAATCTCATCTCTTTTCTTCTCTGCGGAGACAACAATCTCCTCAGCTTCTTTTCTGGCATCCTCGACAATCTTGGCACTCTCGGCCTTAGCTGTCTCAATGCCCTCCTTTCTGATGGAGTCAATTAGATCCTGAATCTGCTGTTCCATGACTTATCCTTTGAAAAACTAAAAAACAGTGTAACTCACATTGTTTGTTAAATCAAACAAGGATTGTGTTAGATAGATGTTTTCCTTATGATTTGACTGTGAATATTGAAGATATTTTCTCTCGCCCTTCAGCTGTGAGGGGTATCATAGCCATCAAAAACCTCAAAACAGGCAGAACTCTGCTGGAAAAGACAGAAGATGCCGTCGCTTCATTCAAGAATGAAAGGTTCAGTCTTGACCTCTCCATGCATCCTAACAAAGAACTTCAGAAGGAATATACAGCACTAGGCTTGGAGCTTTTCACGATTGAACTGGAAAAGGAAGCAGATGAAGATGATAACCTTGATGCGCTTCTGGAAGAGTGTAAAAAGCACTGCCTGCAGCAGGGAAATGAGCTCTATTGATAATTTCAACTATCCTGTCTGATAAGCTTTCTTATACTTCAATCGCTGAAAAAGTTTTTAAGCAATAAAAAAATCAATAAAGGTTCTTGCGGTCATGATTCGTTCATGAACCGGGAAATGCTTCAGATTACCTGTCACAAGAATTGCTTCATCATCGGCAAGCATAGTCTCAAAAAAAGGCCTATCTTTATCATCAGGAAGGGGTATGAGAGAACAAACAGGTTTCGTAATGAACGCTCTTCTTTTTAATTCATAAAGGAATGTAGATACAGCTTCCTCAGGAAAAGAGAATTTCTTCCGTCGCAGAACTTCTTCATACTCTTTGAGAATGTCATCGGTGACAACCGGAATAATATTACCAGTGAAAATCATGCTTATTATTCTGACAGTTGCAGAATTCTCATTGCTTGAAAGAAGAGAGGATACAATCACATTTGTATCGATTACAACCTTCTTTCTCATTCTCCACTTCCTTCTCTGGCCTCCATTATCTCATCATTAATCTCCTTAAGACTCATATCCTGTATTCCTTTTTTCATTGCAGAAGTACGTAATGTACGGAACGCATCCATACCTTTATCTGATGAACGGATTTCAAAAGGAATACAGCGCTCTCTGACAACAGCCCTTGCAAAAATGTTTATAGCTGTTGTAGAGGACATACCAAAATCTTCACAGATAGAATCAAAATCCTTTTTAAGTTCACTATCCATTCTTATACTGTACGTTGCTTGAGACATCTTATCCTCCAACGTAGATTTTATTACAATTTAAATAAAATTCAATAAATTAGTTAAAATTTCTTCACTCATGCTTCCAAAAAACTATAAAAAGAACAAAATCTCAAAGCATTTTCTTAATTATCCCGTCTGATAAGCTTTCTTATAGCTTCAATCGCCACATCAATAGCAACGCCGGTATCATGGACTATAGGGTTATCAAGGCCAGCTTTTTCCCTTTCCTGGTTAGCTACGACAAGGAAAACAGAACCTGCTCTGGCCCCCAATCTTGCAGCGACAGTGAAAAGAGCTGCACTCTCCATCTCCGAGGCAAGCACCCCCAGCCTCTTCCAGGCTTCCCATTTGTTCAGTAGCTCATAGCTTACAGGCATTTCGTCAGGATCATGCTGTCCATAGAAGGAATCCTTGCATTGCACAACGCCGAGATGCGCGTTCTTCTTCAATGAAAGAGCAGCCTCATACAAAGCTGATGTGATGAAATAATCGGAGACTGCCGGAAATTCAATAGGAGCATACTCACGGCTTGTTCCTTCCATTCTCACCGCTCCGGTTGCTATCACAACATCGCCTCCGATGACAGGAAGCGCAATGCCTCCGCATGTTCCGACTCTGATGAATGTATCCGAACCGCATTTATATAGCTCTTCCATAGCAATCGAAGCAGATGGTCCTCCTATACCGGTGGAAGTGACGGAAACTCTGACACCATCAAGGGTACCAGTGTAAGTAACAAATTCCCGGTTATCTGCAACAAGGCGTGCATCATCAAGTCTCTCAGCGATGAGAGGCACCCTCTTAGGGTCTCCTGGCAAAATCACATAGCGGCCTGTATCGCCTTTTCTTATGTGGAGATGATACTCAAGCCCTGTTCCATCTGTATAGTCAGTCATATAGCCTCCACAAAGATAATATCACAGGAAAAAGAAAGTACAAAACAAAGAACAGATGAACACTTTTGCCATTGGTGCTATCATCACCCGCATGAAAGAAAGCAAGGCACTACTTTTACTTCTTCTTACATCCCTGATCTGGGGATTTGCATTCGTAGCTCAGTCAGTCTCTTCAGAGAGTGTAGGTACATTCACATTCAATAGCGTGAGGATGCTTATCGGAGCATTGGTGCTCCTACCATTCACCATTCCGTATTTCAGAAAACACAAAGGAGACAAAGCCTATCTCAGGAATGCGGTAAAGGGTGGTATTCTCTGCGGTATCTGTCTTGGAGCTGCATCGGTGACACAGCAGATTGGCGTTTCGCTCTCGGGAGCTGGTAAGGGAGGATTCATCACAAGCCTCTATATAATCTTCGTCCCGTTCATGTCAGTTTTTGTCGGACAGAAGATAAAGAAAGAGATCTGGCTGAGTGCGGCAGTCGCCTTGATCGGCATGTACCTTCTCTCAATAGGAGAAGGATTCACAATCTCTTCAGGAGACCTCTATCTCATTCTCTGTGCCCTGCTCTTTGCTCTGCATATCATGGTCATAGACAGAACCGGAAAAGACACAGATGGTATCGTGCTGTCTTTCTTCCAGTTCCTTACAGCAGGAATTCTGGCAGGAATCGGCATGCTCTTCGAAAAGCCGCAGATCTCTTCCCTTCTTGAAGCATGGCTTCCGATTGTCTATGCAGGTGCATTCTCCTGTGGAGTCGCATACACGCTTCAGGTCGTCGGACAACGGTATGTCAGACCAAGCAGAGCGGTCTTTGCTCTATCACTTGAAAGTGTCTGGGCTGCTATCGGAGGAGCAGTGATACTCTCCGAAAAGCTTTCTGCCAAAGAACTGATAGGATGCGCACTTGTTTTTGCTGCAGTGCTTGTTGCAGAGCTTGCACCTCAGAAAAGCTCCACATAAGTCTTGCCCATGCCACCATCCTCGGGACGGGCAAAGCGATAATCCTTCACTTCCTTTCTTTTCTTCAGGTACTCATGGATTCCTCTGGAAAGGATACCATCACCATAGCCATGGATTATGGAAAAGCTCTGAAGAGAAGAAAGAAGGGCCGCTTCTATCTGGTCATCAAGCCGAGAAAGCGTCTCCTCAAGAGTCAGTCCCCTGACATCGATAGTATATTCCGCTCTCTTCTTCACTCCCTGATATGTGACAGTACCTGTCTTCTCCTCAGGAGGAGCATGGCGGACCATGCTGCTCTTCATCTCCATCTTCAGACCATTATCAAGGAGAACTGTGACTTTATTCTTTGACAGAGCAACCACATTGCCCTTGGCTTTGGATACACCACAGAGAACTCTGTCCCCTACCACAAGAGGCGCGTCATCTGGAACAATCTCTTCTTCGTATACCAGATTCTCTTCCGCAGCAGCTTTATCCTCAACTGATTTGATATAGCTCTTGACCTTCTTGGTCTTTTCAGAAGTCAGGGTACCCGTACGCACTTCCATGACGAGACGCTCAAGAGACTTACGGGTGGAACTGAGATACTTGTTTATTTCCCTTATTCCCTCTTTTCTCAGTTCATTCTCTTTATCTCTCAGTTCCTTCTCCTTCTCTTCAAGCTCCTTGCCAAGTGCAATCTCCCTGCGCTTCTCAAGAGCGAGCTCCGTAATCTTCCTATCGAGTGTACGCTCTTTGGATATAAGAGACTTGATGATCCGTCCGGAAAGCGCATCCCCGCCCCTTAGTTCCTCCGCAGCCATATCGGTAATTTCACGAGGCATCTTCATTCTGCGGGCAGTTGCCAAAGCATGGCTGTCTCCTGGAATACCTTCCAGTATCCTGTACGTAGGCATCCCCGATTTCTCATCGAACTCCATCGAAGCATTCATCATGCCATTCTCAGAATAGGCATAACTTTTAACTGCAGAATAATGGCTGGTGATACAAGTAAGGGCAGCATGCTCAGAGAAGTACTTTAGAACAGCCCTGGACAGAGCCGCACCTTCTTCAGGATCAGTTCCCGATCCAAGCTCATCAAGGATAATCAAGGAACCACCATCCATCTTCCTCGTCATCTCAGCAATGTTCTTCATATGAGAAGAAAATGTTGATGCGCTATCGAGAATCGACTGACCATCGCCGATATCTGTATAAACAGAAGAATAAAGCGGCAGTACCGACTCCTCTGCAGCAGGTATGTAGCCAGCAATCTGATTGAGAAGAGAAAGCAGTGCAATCGTCTTCATAGTAACAGTCTTGCCACCTGCATTTGCACCGGATAGGACCAGAGCCTTCACATCAGGAGAAAGAGTGATTGAAACAGGGACTGCCTTCTCCCCCAGAAGCGGATGACGCGCAGAAATCAACGAAAGCGTATTCCCTTCCCTTGGGTGCGTTGCCTTAACTCTCTTTGCCCAGAGCGCGAAGGAATAGTGGAAATCGAAATCAATGACTTCAGCAAGCATAGCTTTCAATGATGGCATGAGTGAACGTACATGCTCAGAAAGATCATGAAGTATTTTCATCTTCTCAGCTCTGATTCTCTCTTCGGCTATCACAGCATCATTGTTTAGATTAAAAAGTGCTTCAGGCTCTGCAAAAAGCGTATTTCCAGATGAAGAGGAACCAGAGATGAAGCTCCCCGGCATCAGCTTCTGATCACTGCGCATCGGAATAACGACACGGCCGCTTCGGAACATGGCCTCACTCTGCTGGACAAGATTTCTATGTTCTGCAATGAAACGTGAAGAGAATCTTACACGTTCAGCTCTCACTGCATCGCGGGCTTTGATCAGAGGAATCAGCCTTGGATGATCTTCCCTTACTTCCCCTTCACTGTCGATGGATGAAAGAATCTCATCAGAAATCTCCCTGTCCCCATCATGGACGTCATCCTCTCTTTCCAGAAATCTCATCATGGAAATATATGAGTGGATGAACTCTCCTGCTCTGTAGATTCCTTCTCCAGGAAAATCCTGATGAGTCTTTTCAGCAAATTCGAATAAATCAGAAATATATGGAAACAAATCCGGGGTCGGACCAGATAAGAGATTTAAATATTCCTCTATTTTCTTTGCACGAGCATCAATCACAGCTCTGTCAGTAACGACAAGAGCAGGCGTTATCGCATCCCGTCCCTCAGGAGAGAGTGCCCTTTTTCTGATATCTTCCAATACTTTATCGAGTTCAGTATCTCTGACTGTTCTTGCTTCTATCATTTTCTGTTCCTGAGATAGAAAGGCTTTCTCCCTTCCAGTGCTTCAATGATTCTTAAATAGCTCTCGTATCTGTCCGCATCTATCTTACCGCTTTCGACAAGCTCAGGGATAGAACAGCCATCCTCTCCATGATGGAGACATCCTGAATAAAGGCAGGACGATTGTGCAAACTCTGGGAAAGCCTCTTCCACCATCCTTAGATCCTCAAAAGGCACTTCTATCTCTCTCACGCCTGGCGTATCGATAACAGCAATCGAGCCAGATTCAATATAAAGGGAATGGTTTGTTGTATGGCGGCCTCTATTGAACTTCTCGGAAACACCACGAGTACGCTGCGCAGCACCCATAATAGAATTTATCAATGTCGATTTCCCTACACCGCTCTGTCCCACAAAAGCTGTAATCTTTCCTTCAAGCAAACATTTCAGCTCCTCTAGGCCTTCACCAGTGACAGATGAGACACAAAGCGTCCTGAATCCTATTTCCTTATAAAGCTCAAAGGATTCATCCACTCCTTGATCAGCTTTGTTCATGATGATGAGAATCTCAGCATTCCTTGAAGAAGCAATAGCCCTGTCAAGAAAGCGTGGCCGGAAAGGCGGTGAGACAGATGATACAACTATTGCACTCTGATCCTGATTGGCTGCAATCGTCTGATTGCACTCTCTTTTGACATTCCAGCGCGTGAAAGCACTCCTGCGTTTCTCTACGGAGACAAGCAAAGCCTCTGTAGATGAATAAGGCTCTCCGACAGCTATATCACCGACTGCTATCGGGCTGTATTCAATC
>CALXLB010000023.1 GCA_944389085.1 uncultured Spirochaetaceae bacterium | reverse complement strand
GAGCCTCCCGTAATCATTCCAGCTGCCATACATTCTTCCTTTTCTCGTCTCTTCTATTACATGAGAAAGCATCCTTGCGTAAGAAGAGGGATGACGGACCTTGCAGAAGGCGAGGTTTGAAAGCCTGATACGCTGATATAAAGGGTGGAATGTCCGGAATCTTGACCAGACTCTTGCTGCTTTCAATGCGGCCACGACTTCCTTGTCTGGGTTGAAGCTTTTCTGCCCCATCGGAGGAAGTACGGCTCTGCCCGCTTCTGTCATCAGTCCAAGTTTTTCCAGTCTCCGTACCCTCTCTTTGTTGAGCTCTGTCCAGTCTGATGTCGCCCTTCTTGGCGAGAAGCGCTGCATGGCCTTTCCTGATATCATACGGATGGTACTATCAATCCAGCCGAAACAGAGGGCTTCTTCCACAGCATCGAAATACCAGAAATGTTCATTGTCCACAGGTTTTCCTCTTGTTACAAAAAGATAGCATTCAGATTCTACATATGAATTCTCTTCAAGCCATTTCCTGAATTCGTGCCTTGTGGTAAATGCGAGGATATTCTGATATTCCATATGCTTATTATAGTAAATCTTGCTTATTACAGAATAGGACGCCAAACCACAGCAAATTCTATCGTTTTCACACTATTCGGCAAAACTCGATAAATTGAATGAAACTCTAAGAGAGGTGACTAAAATTTCCGGGAAAATACAAATAAGTCTTGAAAATGTCTGATTTCTGGGCTGCTGATAGTCTCCAGCCGATAACCTGATTCTGAAAATTGCATATAAAGAAATAAGGAGCGGCTCTTTGGAATACCGCTCCTTGCTTTGCAATAAAAGGCTTTGTATCACCTTCTGTGTTTGTTGATGCGTTTGAACGCTCTTACTGATACAATCGGGCGAAAGTTTCAGAGGGGTGGCTAAATTCAGCAAAAGCGGCAAAACTTCAGGCTGCTTTGTATTCAGCTACGAAGAACTCGCTATTCAACTCCTTTGCCTTCGTTGCAATTCTCTCGATATTCTGCATAACGCAGTCGGTATAATATTTCTCTCCGCATTGAACGCATTCCAGACAAGGAACATTCTTGATGATGATTGTATAATCACCGAGTACTGCTACATATGTTGGTGTAGATTCTTCAAGTTCTTTTCCGCGGTAATATGAACACATCCATTTTCTCTTTGCGAGAGCAAAACTTCAGTAAATGTTCTTGCGATGTCAAATCTTAAGCACAGTGATTATGATCCTCAATTCCTGGATTTCGCAGATTACTCTGTAATCCCCAACACGATAACGCCATAAACCTCGCATATTCTCGACAAGAGCTTTGCCTCTGCTTCTGGGATTCTCAAGTCGTCCGACTTCATCCATGTAATCAAGGATTCTCTTCTGAATGGTCTTATCGAGCTTCTTGAGCTGCTTTCTCACCGTTTCAGTGTACTGGATTCTCATAGACCGAGTTCTTTCCTGATTTCATCGGATGAATAGGTCTTTTCCTTTCCTGCTCTGATTCTTTCGCTTATGTCTACAGCATCATAGATATCTTCTATCTCGGAGAGGTAATCCTCAAGAAGGACATTGTAATAGAAACCAGAGCTGCGCCTTGTTCTCTTGGCAAGATTGTCGACACGATCTTTCAATTCTGGTGTAGTCCGGAATGTCACAGTTGATGTCAATGCCATATCATTCTCCTCTCTATTTAGAATGTAATACATAGTTTGCATCGTGTCAAAATGTATTCACAGTTAAAATGCTGAATGATTCCATGTCCAGTGATTGATGAAAAATAATCACTGTGGTCGTGTTTTCATATAAAAAAGGCTCTGAAACCTGAAATGAAGCTATTGTTATCCTAATACTACCTTCCTACGAAAATCTGTATCTGGTAATTCCATTGAAGTATGCCTGACAGCACGATCATCTGTATGATGAAGGCAGGGGATATGCCATGCTCCTTTCTTGCTAAGCAGTCCAGTTTATGTATAGCGGCATCTTTGTCAGCTTCGTTGCAGTTCAGGCATAGATACTTTCCTGCAGGCAGGGTTTTCAATCCATCAATGGCGTTGCTGTAATGGGTACAGACTGCAAAAAGCCTTGTTGTTGTATCATCGGTGTATATTCCCGCCTGATCCTCAAAGATGAATTCCTCTCTTGAATCTGGAGGTATCTGATTATAGAAGCTGCCTAGATAATTCCACAGGTTATCCAGGGCAGGGGTTGTCAATGAATCAGAGAGAAGAATGATTCTTTCCGGAAACTCTTTGATGAAGATACCTGAGGCAGTTTCACGCATTTGCAGTTTTCTTTCATAATCCGTTTTTGCTGCTTTGATCTTATTCCTGCTGTATTGCAGTGCTGCAATCTTCTCTTCAGCTTTTTTCTCTGCCATATTCATGAAGTTAAGGATTTCTTCCAGGCTGTCATATTCAAGAACCCTTTTTATTTCTTTCAGAGGCAGATCCATAAGACACAATGCACGTACGGTGTTGAGGCGAACGATATCCTCATCCGTGTAATAGCGGTAATTCGTCCATTTGTCTTTCATGCTTGGCTTGACAAGTCCAATGCGATCATAATGCCTGAGAGTCTCACTTGTTGTGTGGACGATTGCCGCAGCCTCTCCGATTGAATAGTACCTTTTATCACCTGTTCCATTCATTGTTGACTTTTGTGTAACACAAAACTTCATCCTTGCATATGCGGTTCATTGAAACCAATGGAGGAATATGTAAATGAAAAAGTTTTTTCTATTTTCTGCGCTTCTGATTGCGATGGCTTCGGTTCTATCAGCGAGTGCTGAAGAAGATCTGTTTGTACCTATGGAATACACCGCAAGCATTGATGAAGTGCAGGAGGTATTCATCGATGTGCGCGATAGAAGAATCGATGTATTGCTCTCTAATGATGATCGGATACATGTCGATTACTTCGTGAGCAGCAAGGAGGGGTATAATATCGATATTGCAGATGGCTGCCTTTCCATAATTGGAAGAAACAATAAAGCTTGGATGGATTTCATCGGCATGAAACCTGCTGAGGAGAATCGCAGGATATTGCTGAGAATGCCAGAGATGCTTTTAAGAAGTATTTCCCTGAAAACGACAAATGCGGATATCCGTATTCATGAGGCATTCTCTGCAGGGGAGATCTCTCTTTCTTCAAATGGTGGAAACATCTTATTTGAGAATCTTGATGCAGGGAAATCCATAACCCTGGACGCGAAGAATGGTGATATAAAAGGAAGCATAATCGGTGGATGGGATGATTTCTCCATTTATTGTGAAACCAAGAAAGGTGAATGCAATCTTCCTTCAGAAAAAGTCCGCGGAGAGAAAATGCTGAGTGTTAATGCAAATAACGGAGATGTTGCCATTGAGTTTGTAAGCAGATAAGAGAAGTGGTATTCTGCTGATAACTCTACAATGCATATCTTCGGTGATGTGTGATGGGGGATTCGTTCTCCGCCCCTCTAAATCTCCGACAAATCCCACTGATTTCATACTATTTGGCAAAACTCGATATAATCCAACAAAGCATTGCGAATAAGAAATAAGGAGCGGCTCCTTGGAATACCGCTCCTTGTTTGCTTAGAAAAGGCTTTGTATCACCTTTTGTGTTTATTGATGGGCCCTGCTGGATTTGAACCGGCGACCCAAGGATTATGAGTCCTTTGCTCTAACCGCTGAGCTAAAGGCCCGAGGCTGTTGAAACAGCTTCAAATAATCTAGCAGGATTATGAAGATATTTCAACACTTTAGCCAAATATGCCGCAATTTATTACTGCTGCAGTATTTACTTAGTTCTGCTTCTTCAGGAGATCCCTGATTTCAGTAAGAAGCTGGACATCTGGAGCTGGTGCAGGTGGTGCTGCAGGAGCTTTCTTTGCTTCCTCTTCTTTTTTCTTCTTGTTTGCTTCAGCAAGCTTGTTGAATGCCTTAACCATCAAGAAGAGAGCGAAGGAGATGATAATGAATGAGATGATTGCATTGATAAAGAGACCATAGCGGATTGCAACTTCTGCTGTTGTCTCTGTTGCTGGTTTAAGCACAATCTGGAGCTCTGAGAAATCAACACCTCCTACGAGGAGCCCGATAATCGGGTTGATGATGTCATTGACGAATGAGTTGATGATTGCAGTGAATGCGGCACCTGCTGCAATACCTACAGCCATGTCGAGGACGTTGCCTCTTGCAATGAATTTTCTGAATTCAGCAAAAAAACCTTTGTCTTTCATAACTTTTCCCTTATTCAACATCCGGCAGTATATAGGTTTATGTATTTTATGCGAAGCCTAGTATCTTAACTCGGTTTCTGAGATGGCATCTTTGCGTGTGAATATTATTTCAGAATCGTTGATTGCACATGTCAGAGAGACGCCATGTTTTGCAGAAGCAACAAGCTTCACACATGCTGATGTATCGGATTTTTCCTCAATTGCCGATACCATTTCACCATCTGCACTGAGAAGAATAGTCAGACGGTAACCATCTTTTTCTGCTGTGATCCTGGTTTTCCCATCCTGGATGGTGAAGCCTTTTTTCATCAAGGTGTTTACAAGTTTCTCTTTGTCCATTTTTCCCCCTTAAATTGCTTCGAATATTCCTTTTTCCTTGTTTTTCCTGACATTGTCTGCATTGTAGACTCTACCACCCATTGTTATGTAAACACCGGGGGAGAGATGCTGCACAGCAGTTATTGCACAGCCAAGGTTGAATACTGCATCGCTTTCTTCCAGTGCATATGGAATCATGGCTCCGGTAAAGACATATACGTGTTTGTCGTTCTCTGGCAGTTTTGACTCCAGAAGCTTTGCAGTTTTCACCATTGTATCGGTTCCATGGATGATGACGACAAGTTCTTCAATAGATGCTATCGCATTCTCTGCGATGCTTTCCCTCTGCTCTTCAGTCATCACGAGGCTATCCACCGCGAATAAGGCATCGAGATGTATTGGCAGCGTTACTCTTGACTGGTTGAGAATCCTGGGCAAGTGGCTTTCACGGAATGTCAGTTCGCCTTTTACGGCATCATAGTGTTTGTCGAACGTACCACCTGTTGTGATTATCCTTATTGTTCTCTCATCCATGAACTAAAATTACCATGCTTTAGGGGACAGAACAAGTTTTGTCATTCTCCAATGATGCTGGAATTAACACATTCTCTCTTGCTCTTGGCTTATTTTATTGCGGATAATGACAGGGTAAGGGATGTATGAAATTTGGGAGGACCGATAAAGTGAGAAAAATCATTTCTGTTATCCTTATGTCTGTACTTGCACTCGCAGGTCTTGCGGCATTTGATATAAATGACAGCTGGACTATCAATGGCACAATCGATCAGCATCCGGAGATCCTGATTGGTTTCATTCCTACATATGGTGAGATTACAGCAGGCTATACCGGGCTGCAGCTGATGGAGGACAACAGGACTGAGATCCAGCTTACAGTCGGCAGCGGTTATATTGAAAGAAGATTCTGGATTGATCCATCTGATGGCATTGAGAAAAGAGATATGAATCCTCTTTCATTTGACGTCATCCAGACAACATGGGCTCTCAGATTCAATCAGGGATTTCTCGACTCTCCGGTAGGTGATAAGGATCTTATCACACTCTCTGTAGGGTATGAGGGCAGGTATGAAGCTGCCAGAGATTCCATGGTCGCTGATAGCACAAAGCAGGCATGGGGTGCTGAAGTAGGAGTGGAGACCATTGATGAGTTCTTTTCTGCTCACAATGCTTCCGGAGATAATTTTCCATCCCGCCTTTATCCCGATCTGAGAGGAAACCGTCAGTATCTTGGAACGAACCTCAACTTCAATTTCTTCCTCGATGCTATGGAAGATACACTTTCAACCAATGATGGTTTTACTGTTGAGTTCAACATTGATTGGTCTCCATATGCCCTTAATGCAGCACTGGACGGAAAGGCTGATTTCTATCAGTTCACGCTTGAGGGAGTAGGGGCAAAGACGCTTTATCAGTATGCGACAGAGAAGATGAGCTGGTTCTCAATAGTCCTTATCGACAGAGTCAGGATGAACTGGCTTTCAGGCAATCTTGTTCCGACATATGTTCAGAAGCTCGGCTCCCTCGGCCGTCAGGTCAGAGGTTACAGCAACTACACTTATGGTATGGAATTCTACGTTGTCAACAACTTTGATATCAGGTTCACAGGGCCGGATATGGGTGTCGATGGTCTTGCTTTGAGAATCAATCTTTTCTTCGATATGGGCTATGGCTGCGGGAATTACTTCAATACTACCCGCCCCGGATCTCAGTTCCTGGCATCCACTGGCGCACAGTTCACAGTCTCAATCTTCGATATCATAGATCTTGGATATCAGGCGGCGTATCTGATCGGTGATGGCCGTAATTTTGCAAAAGGCGATACCAGATATTCCGGTTCGTTCACATTCTTCCTCGATTTCTGAGAAAAGCAAGGGTCTGCCCATCGGCAGGCCCTTTGAAGAAAATATAAGTGTATTCACCCTCATTCGAGATATGCTGCAAGATTCTCATTCATGAATGAAGCCCATTTGTTGCTGTCATCTTCAAGAGTGAGATATGCGGCATATGTAAAATTACCGCTCATATAGAAAGCTGAGAAATATGTTGTTCCCTCATATGCGGGGGTTATGCTTCCATAAACAGCAAGTTCTTCGCTATTTCCGTAGCTGACTAATCTGCAATCTACTTGGTAATCAACATCATCGGCGGTGATGGCCTGTGAAAGAGAAGCTTCATATCTTTCTATCTGATTTTCTGCTTCTTGCATGGCGTTTTTTATTGCCTCGGTATCCTCAATTGGTGTTCCATCGACAGTATATTCACCTGTCACGAGATTTACGAGTATGGTTTTCCCTGCATACTCCTTTAGTCCTTCCGGGAGGATATCTGCATTGCTTCCAATTGTAATGCTTCCGGAAGATGGCATTGTAGAATCTGCCTCAAAAACGGCATGCTGAATTGCAAATACTTGGCCTGTGGCATCTGTATATGCGATGTAGGCGCTTCTGTCTTTTATGTCTTCAGGATTATTTATCTGCCCTAATTGATAAAATAAACTATTGAGAATTGCTTCTACATTATCTTCCGGTGTAAGGGAAGGCAAGGTGTCTATCTTGTCTGCGGAAGGGACGCTTCCAGGATAGGTTTTTGAGAAATATTGATCCGGATCATTGATCATGTCCTGAATGCTGTCAGTGGCTTTCCCGCTGTACGCTTCGAAAAGGAGATAGCTTGGATCTGTAGGAACAGATGGTTCTCCAGGTTTCTCCGGTTCTTTTCCGTTGTCTTCTGCCGTGACCGGCGGTGGAAGAATCAGCTGCGGATTTCTGCAAGATGAGGCAGAAATGATGATCAGTAGAGAGAGAAGTATTATTGTTAAAGAGCTATACCCCCCCTGTAAAGAGATTAAATGAGGATTGTCTCCTCTTTCTAGAATTCTGTTTCATATGAACCTCCAGAAATAAGTTTAAAGGAGAGGAAAAGCGTAATCAATCAAGATTAATCCAAGAGAAAGGAAAAGCCGGGAAAATATCCCGGATCTGTCATGAATACGGGTTTGCTTCTGGAAGCGGTTCGCCAGTGAAATCGATGCCTGAGAGCGCTATCTGATCATCTGCTTCTCTCAGCTGATACTGTACGACATGCCTTACATATAAGTGCACCCCGTCTTCTTCGATTTCAATATAAGGTTTGAGACCGTTTTCTCTGAGTCTCTCATATTTGACGAGAAGATCCTTTGTATTGGTAAAGAGCCCCAGATCGAAGTAATACCAGCCTGTATTGTTCTCGCTATCCTTTCCGATTGTTCCTTCTCTGATTACTGATACTTTGATATCAGCAAGCCCTGTATCGAGCATGCTGAGCTCATCGGCTGCCGCCATGGTTATGGCAAGTGTCCTGTCTTCTGGAAGCTCAGGGAGAGTATCGATTACAGTTGTGACTGTGCTGACACCTGTAGCAGGGTTTGACAGCTCTACTACGCTCCCCATTGGCAGCGTGTTGCTGGCAGCTCCTTTCTGGGCATCGTTGAAGAGGGTTCCGCTTGATGTGAAATAACCGGGCTCTGTTGCTGTATACCAGGAAGCCATCTCTGCGGACAGGGTAGTTATCATCATTGCTGCTGCAATAAGCAGCGTAATCATTCTTCTCATGGTTCTGATTATATGCTTCTCTGCAGTGTGTTGCAAAGTCATCGCTCTTAAGTGCATAATTTCTTTTATGAACGAGATGCATAATCAGAGTACTCACTGGGCAGATATCACTGCAGATAAGATAATCCGCGAGAAAGGTGAGAAAGAACTTTACACTTGTGCCTCAGGAATCACTCCTTCTGGTACTGTTCACATAGGAAATTTCCGCGAAATCATCACTGTTGAGCTCGTTGTAAGAGCGTTGAGGGAAAAGGGCAAGAATGTCCGTTTCATCTATAGCTGGGATGATTATGATGTGTTCAGGAAAGTTCCAAAGAACATGCCTGAGCCGGAGAAGCTGGAGAAGTACCTCCGTTTCCCTATCACGCTTGTTCCGGACACGACAGGAAGGGCGGAAAACTATGCAAGGGCAAATGAGAAGGCTGTTGAGGATATCCTCCCCGCAGTCGGGGTTTTCCCAGAGTTTCTGTATCAGGCAGAAAGATACAGGACAAATCATTATGCAGAGGATATTAAGCATGCTCTCGAACATAGGGATGAGATAAGAAATATCCTCAACGAATACAGGACAGAACCTCTTCCTGACTCCTGGTGGCCTGTTGCTGTCTTCTCGACGTTCACCAATAAGGATACCACCACAGTTCTCGACTGGGACGGAGGCTATAATCTCACATACCGCGATGATGAGACAGGGGAGACTGAGACTATTGATATCCGCAAGACACCGAACACAAAGCTTCCATGGAGAATAGACTGGCCGATGAGATGGGTCAAGGAAGGTGTGGACTTCGAACCTGGTGGAAAGGATCATCTGACAGAAGGTGGTTCCTATGATACATCCAAAAATGTAGTCAAGGTCTTCGGAGGCGAGGCTCCTGTGACTATGCGCTATGACTTTGTGCAGATAAAGGGTCATGGAGGTAAGATTTCCTCCTCCAGCGGTGATGTTGTCGACCTTTATGATGTGCTGGAGGTATATACTCCGGAGATTGTACGCTATCTCTTTGTCGGTACACGTCCTTCAGCAGAATTCGCTATCTCTTTCGATCTGGATGTTCTCAAGATTTATGAGGATTATGACAATACTGAACGTATCTATTTCGGTCTGATCAGCACTAATGAGAAGAAAGCTGAGAAAGAGAAGAGAATCTATGAGCTTTCTCAGGTTGATGACAAGAAGATTCCTTCTGAGCCCGGTTATCAGATACCATTCCGTCATCTCTGCAACTACCTGCAGATTTATTCCGGAGATCAGGAGAAGGTTCTCGAAAGACTCAGCGATGCCAGTGAAAGCCAGAAAGAGAGACTTAGAGCACGCATGACGTGTGCATGGAACTGGATTGAGAAGTATGCTCCGGAGGAATTCCGCTTCTCTCTCAGGAAGCCGGGAGATATGTACGAGATAGACGAGAAGGGCAAGGCTGCTCTCAGGGAGCTTGCTTCTTTCGTCCGTGATTATCTTGATGATCTTTCTGAGAAGGATTTCTCTACATATATCTATCAGGCTGCCAAAGATAACGAGATGGAGAATGCTGATTTCTTCACTCTTGTCTATCAGGCATTGATTGGTAAGGACAAAGGGCCGAAGCTCGCTTCCTTCCTCAAGGCCTGCGGCAGTGAGAAAGTCCTTGATATCCTCGGGAGGTATTGATGCGCGTTGTTCTTGTAAACGGGTCTCCGAGAGAGGCTATGTGTACTTATACAGCTCTCAGGGAAGTCGCTGATTCTCTGGAGAAGAATGGAATCGAGACGAAAATCATCCATGCCAGCTTTGATCGCTTTGAAATCGAGGCAGCTTGTCAGGAGATTGCAGAAGCGGATGGTCTTGTCATAGGATCCCCTGTCTATTATGCCTCTCCGTCCGGACTTGCTGTGTATTTCTTGGATGAAGTCTTCAACAGAATATCGAAGAAGATGAGGATGAAAGCCGGAGCCGCTGTTGTTTCCTGCCGCCGTGGTGGAGCAAGTGCTTCTTTCGATGTCCTGAATAAGTATTTCACCATTTCTCAGATGGTTGTTGTCTCATCAAATTACTGGAATATGGTGCATGGCAACAATCCTGAGGAAGTGAGACAGGATGAGGAAGGCATGCAGACAATGCGTCTTCTGGGTGAGAACATGGCTTATGTCATCAAAGCTCTCAATGCCGCAGCATTACCGCTTCCTGAGATGGAGAAGCCTGTAAAGACGAATTTCATCCGCTAAAGCCTTGTTGTTCTTCTCATTTCTCAAAGGGGAGCGGAAAGAGGCTGTTCTGGCGCCTCTTTTCAAGCTCCTTGAAGTAATATTTGAATTATCGGTTCCTTTGGCAGTCGCTTCGCTTATCGATGATGGTATAGCGGAGGGAGATCTGCATCATGTGCTGATGATGGCTCTCCTGATGGTTGCTCTTGGGATTCTTGGCCTTATTTCGTCTGTTACGGCACAATACTTTGCAGCTAGAGCGGCAACTGGTTTTTCCAGACGGATGAAAAGTGCGCTTTTTTCACATATTGCCAATCTCGCAGAGAGTGACAGGGACAGAATCGGCGGTTCCACCCTCATAAGCCGCATGACGAATGATTCAACACTTGTACAGAACGGAATAAACATGTTCCTCCGTCTTTTCATGCGTTCTCCATTTGTCGTTTTCGGAGCCGCTGCCGCTGCTTTTCTTGTCAACAAGGAACTTGCGGTAATATTTGTCATTGTAATTCCGATTCTTGCATTCATTGTTTTTCTCATCATGCGTTTTACAGTGCCTATGTATAAACGCACGCAGAGTGCGCTCGACAAGATACTGGCGAAGGTCAGAGAGAACCTTTCAGGAATACGTGTGCTGAGAGCTTTTGGCAAAGAAGAAGCTGAAGAGAAGGAATTCTCATCATCGCTGACAGAGCTTGTCACTATACAGCTGTCGACGGGACGGATCTCTGCTTTGCTCAATCCGATGACATATGTGATTGTCAACCTTGCGGTTGCGGTGCTTGTCTATTATGGCAGAGAACGTTTCTCGTTAGGATTGATAGAAGTCGGAAGTATCGTAGCGCTTGTGAACTACATGACACAGATTCTGACCGAGCTTATAAAGCTGGCAAATCTTATCGTGACAATCTCCAGAGCGGTAGCTTCCTGGAAGCGCATCAAGAGTGTATTCCTGATGGACTCTTCTCTTATGGATAAAGCTGATGGCTGCATGGAAGGAGATGACAGTGATGAGGCTGTTTCGTTCCATTCTGTTTCTGTTGTCTACAGGGAAGGGGGCGAGCCATCCCTCAAAGAGGCTGATTTCACTATCAGGCGCGGAGAGAGAGTAGGAATAATCGGAGGAACAGGAAGCGGAAAGACCACACTGGTTTCTCTTATCCCGCGTCTTTATGAGGCTGCATCGGGTTCTGTTTCTGTCTTCGGTCATGCTGTGCAGGATTGGAATCTGCATTCGCTCCGTTCCATCATAGGTTATGTGCAGCAGAAGGCTCTTCTTTTCAAAGGTACTGTCAGGGATAACATAGCCTGGGGAAAGCCGGATGCAAGCGATGAGGATGTGATCAGCGCGCTGAAGGCTGCAGAGGCCTATGATTTCGTCATGGAGAAGAAAGGCGGTATCATGGCTTTTGTCGAAGAGGGGGGCAAGAATTTCTCAGGCGGACAGAGGCAGAGGCTTTCTATCGCGCGTGCTCTGATAAGAGAGCCTGAGATATTGATCCTCGATGATTCTTCCTCTGCTCTCGATTACGCGACAGAGGCAAGATTGAGGCATAATCTCCAGAGCAGGAATGATATGACAGTGATTACAGTTTCACAGAGAGCCGGATCATTGATGTCAATGGACAGGATTTTCGTGCTCGACAGAGGCATGATTGTCGCCTCAGGTACACATGAAGAGCTTCTGGCAGAGTGCAGTATATATCAGGAAATCTACCAGTCTCAGTTCGGAGGGCAGTATGGAGAGAAGTAAAAGCTATGCAGTCCTCCGCCGTGTTGCATCTTATATCAGGCCGTACAGAGGGCTGCTGATCATATCGCTTGTCACAGCACTTATCACAGTTCTTGCCACGACTGCATTTCCTCTGCTGACTGGTAGAGCCATCGATGCTATTACAGCAGGAGATGGGGGTGCATTCTTCATGTCAATCTTCTTCATGTGTCTTTCATCCCTGATAGCTGCTTTGATGCAGTATCTGATGAACAGGGTCAATAACAGCATGGCCTATGGGATATCGAGGGATATAAGGAAAGAAGCCTTTGATCATCTGCAGCATCTGCCGCTTTCTTATGTCGATAGTCATCCACATGGAGATATCGTTTCCATGATTGTCAATGATACCGATCAGGTTTCAGATGGTCTTCTGATGGGATTTACCCAGCTCTTTTCGGGTGTTCTGACAATCCTTGCCACACTGGTGGCTATGTTCGCTGTCAACTGGATTGTTGCTCTGGTGGTTCTCTTTGTTACTCCTTTGTCTCTTTTCACTGCTTCTTTCATCGCTAAACGTACGTTCTCGCTGTTCTACAAGCAGAGTGAGAAAAGGGGTGAGCAGACATCGTTCATCAATGAGATGATTTCAGGAGCTTCTGTTGTTGCAGCTTATGGCCGCGAGGAAGAGAACCAGAAACGTTTCGATGCTATCAATGATGAATGGGCAAGATATTCACTGCTTGCCACATTCTATTCATCCCTTACCAATCCCGTGACAAGATTCGTCAACTCGCTTGTTTATACGGGTGTAGCTCTCTCAGGTGGTATTTCTGCATTGATGGGTATCATGAGTGTGGGCTCTCTTATGTCTATCCTCAGCTATGCCAGCCAGTATACAAAACCTTTTAATGAGATCACTGGTGTTGTGACAGAGTTGCAGAATGCTCTTGCATCAAGTGCAAGAATCTTCTCTTTCCTCGACGAAAAGGAGGAATCAGCTGATTCTGATTGTGAAAATCTGGAAGCAAGGGATGGCAGTGTTGAGCTTGAGCATGTGCGGTTCTCCTATACTCCGGAAAAACCGCTGATTAAGGATCTGTCTCTTTCAGTGCGGCCTGGCATGCGTGTGGCAATAGTCGGTCCGACTGGTTCAGGAAAGACTACAATCATCAACCTGCTGATGCGATTCTATGATCCGCAGAGCGGTGCAATCAGGATCGATGGCAAGGATATAGCTGCAGTCAGACGTGCTTCGCTGAGGCAAAGCTTCGGCATGGTGCTGCAGGATACATGGCTCAAGACAGGAAGCATCAGAGATAACATTGCATTAGGTAAGCCTGAGGCAACGGATGAGGAAATCAGGGAAGCTGCAGAGCTTTCCCATATCGATACATTCATTTCATCTCTTCCTTCCGGTTATGATGAGATCGTGAGCGATGAGAATGACGGGATATCAGCGGGGCAGAAGCAGCTTATCTCGATATCCCGTATAATGCTCTCTTCTCCTGAGATGCTTATCCTTGATGAGGCAACATCATCAATCGATACGCGCACGGAAATGCTTATACAGGAGTCTTTCATGCGTCTCATGCAGGGCCGTACTTCATTCATCGTTGCCCATAGGCTTTCGACGATAAGAAGTGCGGATATGATTCTCGTCATAAAGGATGGTGATGTTATCGAGAAAGGTACGCATGATGAGCTGATGGCAGCGGAGGGATTCTATGCCTCCCTCTACAAGAGCCAGTTCAGCTCTTGAAGATTCTGTCCAATGTCCTGCCGTTCTTTCTCCAGCCAGGAGCTGACTTGACTCTTAGATCCAGAGTGAGTCTGGAACCGGGAAAGATTCTTCTGATTTCCGTGAAGGATTCTTTCCTGATTCTTTTTATGTTCTCTCCTCCGCGGCCGACGATGATTCCTTTCTGACCTTCCCGTTCTGTGTTTATGGAAGCCCTGATCCAGACATGGCTGCTTTCTGCATCATATTCAAGGTCTTCAATCTCCACGTAAATGACATGAGGCATTTCATCAGAGAGGTTCGCAATGGTCTTTTCCCTGATGATTTCTGAAATCCTGAACTCCAGATCCTGATCTGTGTATGTGCTTTCGTCATACATCAGTTCTCCCTCGGGTGCTAGACGGAAGAGTTCTATGAGGATTTCATCAACGCCTTCATCATTTTTGCCAGAGGCGGAGAGTATGGCAGCTTCGGGGAAAGCTGATTTAAGATATTCCAGACCTTCTTCCTTCTCTTTGTCTGTAAGGATGTCGGCCTTGTTGAGGACTGCAACGATCGGGACTCCTGCTTTTCTGACCAGATCTGCGATTGTCTCTTCTTCCTTTCCCGGTTTTCTCTTGCCGTCGAGCAGATAGAGAATCATATCACTGTCTTTCAGCGATGAGACTGTCTCTTCCTGCATTCTTTTATTGATTTCCTTCTCTGACAGGTGGAAACCAGGTGTATCTGTGAATATCAGCTGTCCACGCTGATCGGTATAGATGCCTCTGATTTTATTCCTTGTCGTCTGAGGAGTGGGGGATGTTATGGATACTTTCATCCCTGTTATAGTGTTCACAAGTGTCGATTTACCTGCCGATGGCCTGCCTATTACTGATACTGCAGCTGCTTTCATAGCTCCATTATATTTAAAGAGGTGTCGTTGCACCATGTGCTCTTTGTAGTTATTATTTAAGGCATGGAAAATGAAAATAAGGAATATAAACCGGAACCGGGACTTCAGGACAGGCTTCTGAAGACTCGTACAGTACTGATTTCCGGCGAGATAAACAAAGATAGAGCAGATGAATTCGCTCGTCAGATGCTTGTTCTGGACAGTGAGTCCTCTGAGCCGATTTATGTTTACATCAACAGCCCTGGCGGAGATGTGGACTCTGGATTCGCCATCTATGACATGATCAGATTCGTCAATTCCCCTGTGACTGTGATAGGCATGGGGCTTGTGGCTTCTGCTGCTGCTCTGATCTTTCTTGCAGTTCCCAGAGAGAGAAGGCTTGGACTTCCTGATTCATCTTATCTGATTCACCAACCGCTTTCACAGCTCAAGGGTGTTGCTATCGATGTGGCAATCTATGCAGACAAGATTGAGGCTCTGCGCCATAGACTTGATCAGGTTATCGCAGAAGCTACCGGTAAGGATGTCGCAGCTGTGGAGAAGGATACAGAACGCGACTGCTGGATGACTGCTCCTGAAGCTCTTGAATATGGTATTCTTTCACGCATTGTAAAAGAAAAGAAAGAAATCTGAGTTTTTTCCTGACAATAATAAGGACAGAATGCGTATAGAAGAGTATGAGACTTCTATTTCTGTCCTTATTTTTATCTGCTCTGCTTTCCTGCCATCAGCCGGCAGGGAAATCTTATTTCACCATAACAACGTATAATGCTTATGCTTTCTTCGATGCCTATGATGATGGTACTGAATTCGATGGTTTTTCCCATCATGATGGCTACGATGGGGAGGCATATTACACCCGCATCAGGGAGACGGCTGTTCTTCTGGGTAAATATTATTCCTCTTCCGATGTGATAATCCTGGAGGAGGTAGAGAGCATCGCAGTGCTTGAGGATCTCCTGGAAGCTGGATTGAAAGAGAAGGGGTTCCTCTACTATGGACTTGCAGAACCGAGGGAAAAGGGTAATCTGGCTGTTGGTTTTATATCAAGGAAGGAGCCTTTATCAGCAGAAATCCATGCAGTTGATGATTCAAGGCCGTTTCTTGAACTTGCTTTCAGTTTTTCCGGTGAGATCATCCACATATTCGGTGTCCATTTCACAAGCCATGTCGACGGTGGGGAAGAGAAACGGTATCAGGAAGCTTTGTTTCTGAGGGAACTTATGGATGGATGTGATGGACTTGCAGTCGCTGCAGGCGATTTCAATGCAGATCCGCGGCAAGGGGAACTGTGTATCTCTGTCTTTCCGGATAATTACACCACAGCGGCAATCCATGTAACAGGGGATCCTTCTCAGATGGGAGATGGTATTTATTATTCCCCGCTCCTTGATCCGGATCTTGAAACCGGGGAGAAGGGGACATATTGCTATGAGAATGAATGGTATTTATATGATGGCTTGCTTCTTTCTTCTGAGGCATGGGATGGTGAAGGTGCAGAGTATGATTCTGTCTCTTTGGCTGTGCCGGTTATCATGAAAGACAAGACGGGAAAACCTTTGAAGTATGATGTGTCTCTCGGTTATGGATATTCAGATCATTTTCCAGTTTCTGTAACGCTCTGTTCTGACGGGCAATGAGCTATTCCCTCCCCTTGGAGGATACGGAAAAGAGATAGGGCAAATAAAAAGGCTATGCTCTCATGCTCGGAAGCATAGCCCGAGGGAATAGCGGACTTCTGCTGGAAAAAAGAAGGGGGGATCGGAACCAGCAGAGTCTTTCACCTATGCTGTGAATCAGCATGTAGGATCTGTCATTGTTCTCCCGTTTGACAAGCATACTCTAATCTTTTTCCCGATTGGTGGTAATGCAAAAAAACGATTTACACTATGCAGAAAACAGAGGAAATCATTCAATTTATGTAGTATCCTTCTTCTGAAGGGGAAAAATATGGCAGGCAAGAAGGGAATATGCAGAAGAAAAATATATGCACCCGTCTTTAGACTTTTAGCACAATAAATCTTTAGAGCCATAAACCCGATGGATGATGGAAAACCCTGTTTAGCATACCGCAAATGGGGTTTTTATCTTTCCGCAGAAATTTCCGGAATTCCTTTTTTGCATGTTTTATCATTTGTGCTATTGTGCTATAATGTTTCCAGGAGGCACCATGTCGTATTTCCTGAAGAAGACAAAGAACAAGAAAGGCCTGTATCTCCAGATATATTCCGGCTCAATGAGCAGGGAAAGAGGTCATGTCGTACAGTCATGCTACCGTTCTCTAGGCTATTATGATGACCTTGTCGCAGGCGGGATAGAAGATCCTGTCGCGCATTTCCAGAAGGAGGTCGATGGGCTGAATGCTGCCGAGAGGATGAGGAAGCAGGCGGACAGGGGAAGGAAGATCGGGGACAGGGGGCCTCTGAAGAGCATCGGGTACTTCCCTCTCAAGAGGATCATGGATGACCTTGATGTGAAGAGGTACCTTGATCTCTGGCAGGGAGTGAGAGGATTCAGGTTCAGTTTATATGAAGTATTGTCATCTCTCGTATTTGCCAGAGTCATTGCACCATGCTCCAAGCGGGCGACATTCCATGATGTATTGCCGCAGCTTTTCAATGAAATGGACATCTCATATGACCAGATGCTTGAATGCTGTGAGTTCATTGGCAGTGAATACAGCAGGTTCACCGAATTGTTCACAGCCCTTACTGATAGGAAGTATGGGACAAGGACCGGGACGACGTATTTTGACTGCACCAACTTCTACTTCGAGATAGACAGGGAGGATGGTTTCAGGAAGAAGGGGCCTAGCAAGGAGATGAGGAAGGATCCGATCGTGGGGCTAGGGCTCCTGCTGGATGCGGACATGATCCCGATCGGGATGAGGATGTATCCGGGGAACCGGTCCGAGAAGCCCGTGCTGAGGGAGATCGTTGCAGAACTGAAGGAGAAGAACCGCATCAAGGGAAGGACAATACATGTTGCGGATAAAGGCCTGAACTGCGCGGAGAACATCACGAAGGCAAGGAAAGACGGCGATGGATACATCTTCTCGAAGTCAGTCAAGCAGCTTCCCGAGAAGGAGAAGGTCTGGGTGACCATGGACAGCGGGGACTGGGTGGATGTGCTCAGAAGCGATGGCTCCCTTCATTACCGCTACAAGGAATGCATCGACAGGTTCCCTTATTCGTACACTACGGAGGATGGGAAAACGATAACTGTGAACCTCACTGAGAAGAGGGTGCTGACATGGTCTCCGAAGCTGGCGGAGAAGAAGGCATACGAGATAAGGAAGATGGCGGAGAAGGCAAAGGCCCTCTGCTATTCCGAGGCCAAGAGAGCCGAATTCGGGGACTCTGGCAAATACATTGACTTCCGCTCCTCTGATGATGGCAGGAAGGCTGTGGCCTCCATCAACCAGGAGGCCATAGACAGGGATCTCGAGCTTGCCGGATACAACCTGATCGTGACCTCCGAGACGAGGATGGGCGCGAGGGAGATATACTCGGCATACCATTCATTGTGGCGGATAGAGGAATCCTTCCGTGTCATGAAGTCATCCCTTGATGCAAGGCCGGTATTCCTGCAGAAGGAGGACTGCATCAAGGGGCACTTCCTCATCTGCTACATCGCCGTGCTGCTCGTGAGGATCTTCCAGGTGCATATCCTCAAAGGCAGGTTCGGCACTCCGGAGATAATGAAGTTCATGAGGGATTTCAAGGTAGTCCAGACTGGCAGGGGTGAATACATGAATATGTCGATTGCGAGCCCTTTCATTGATGAGCTTTCCTCCACACTCGGGATACCGCTCAATAATCTTTTCCTTGATTCTAATGCGCTCAGGAAGATGGGCCTGAAGGATTGATTCCTTTCCTGTCTTTAGCATCTTTAGCACAAATTTTTGTTACTCAAAGTCTAAAGACAGGTA
>CALXLB010000022.1 GCA_944389085.1 uncultured Spirochaetaceae bacterium | reverse complement strand
CTCGATTGAATCATAGGATGACCTGAACTTCAGCTTCCCGTTCTTCTTCCCGGTCTTCCTGCGTTTCGCAGCAAGTGATTCCATGTCCTGCTTCAGGGATGAGTATACGGCCTGTATGAACTTCGCTGGCATCGTCAGCTGGCGCGCAACAGGATTGCCGTCCTTATCGAGGGATGTGATGCTGCGTGTCTCCGTGCTGAAGTCCCTGAACCCGTCAGCTCCGAGGCCGATGAGGTAATTGCAGAGCCACCTGCATTCAGCGAAATACAGGAAGAGCTTATCACGCTCTGCATTGTTCAGGCATTTCAGGTCGAGCTTCAGCTCTATGACGACTGGACGCATTGATGCATGGCGGAGGCGCGTCTCCCTGCCTTTTTCCCTGATTGTCCTGTTCTTTGCTTTTCTAGCCTCATCGTTCATGTCTTATTATACCATGTATATGCTTACAAACCAAGCAGATGCGGCAATCCATCACCATCTTTCGCTGCGCTTAGAAGATGGTGTCTTCTTGCTGCTGTTTCGATAAAATGGGGACCTTTTGAGGTCCCCTGCAGCTTCATCAGCCATCGATTCCTTTCGCTTCTCTTATTGAAGAAGCCATCAGCCTTATCGCATTGATATTGATAAAGCCCTTGCAGTCAATCGGATGGTAGCCGCCTGCTTTGTCCATCGATCCAAGATCTTCGTTATAGAGTGAACAGTTGGAAGAGATGCCAGCATTGATGACATTTCCCTTATAAAGAGCAACTGTCGCAGTTCCTGTTACGAACTTCTGGCTTTCATCGAAGAGTGCTGTCAGCATGTTGAACTCCGGTGCTCCCCAGTATCCGTTGTAGATAAGCTCAGCATATTTAGGTGAGAGCATATCCCTCAGATGCATTGCCTCTTTGTCCATTGTAAGGCCTTCAAGGTTGTGATGTGCCTTCCAGAGAATCTCACAGCCCGGGGTCTCATAAACGCCGCGGCTCTTGATTCCGATGAATCTGTTCTCGACCATATCGACTCTGCCGATAGCATTGTCATGGCCCATTTTGTTAAGGTAGAGAATCATCTCTACAGGATCTGTAACAACAGTTCCATCGTTCTCATTCTTCACGCTGAGAGGAATACCATCCTTGAATGTGAATGTGAGAATAGTCTCTTTGTCATTTGCTTTCTCTGGAGAGAGTGAGAGAGAGTAGACATCCTCTGGACATCTCTTGGATGGATCTTCTAGGATACCAGCCTCATGTGAGATGTGGATGAGGTTCTCGTCCTCGCTGTATGGCTTCTTTGTCGTGGCCTTTACAGGAATACCGTTCTCCTCAGCATACTTGAGCATATCGCTTCTGCCTTCGAACTGTGAGAGCCATTCCTCATCCTTCCATGGGCTGATTATCTTCACATCCGGCATGTTCATGTAATATCCGAATTCGAACCTGACCTGATCATTGCCTTTTCCCGTTGCACCATGAGCTACATACTTTGTGCCTTCTGCTTTTGCAATCTCAATATGCCTTTTTGCGATGATCGGCCTTGCAAGGGATGTACCGAGCATGTATGTGCCTTCATAGATCGTATTTGCCTTGAGAGCAGGGAAGATATAATCTGTGACAAGCGGCTTCTTGAGGTCTTCGATGTAAACCTTTGAGGCCCCCGTTGCATAAGCTTTTTCTTCAACTGCCTTGAAGTCTTCCTTCTGTCCTACATCTGCGACGTAGGCAATTACGTCAAAGCCTTTATTTGCGAGCCACTTGAGAATGACTGATGTATCGAGTCCTCCAGAATATGCAAGAATGACTTTATCTTTCATTTTATTATCTCCTGATGGTTGCTATTATGCATATTCATAAATTAATTTCAAGAGATTTTTGCATATTTATTCATTAATTTTGCGATAATTCTTTTATTTCTGCATATTATATGAATTTGCTGTATTTTGCTTTCTTTTACTGGAATGTACCGTACTTCAGATAATAAGGAAAATTTTATCTTCAAAAAAATGTCCCCAGCAGCTCTGCCCACTGGGGATATGCGCCCTGGACCTCTCCAGAACGTCTATGGCAGTCCCTCTTCTAGGCAACCTGGCAGTGCCATTTAAGCCACTGATTAATAAATAACATGAGGTCTGTCTTTTGTAAATACAGAATTGATAAGAAATATCATAAAAATTATATTAGTACAGTAGAAATTAATCTGCACGTTTTCCTGGCTTTCCACTTCTGGAGTGTTGCAAAGCCTTTAAGGATTGCTTACATTTCCATATATGACTGGTTTCTTTATAAAAAAAGCTTTTTTCGATGGCTGGGATAATCTCATCGGAATGGTGCTTTTCAATATCGGATATCTGTTTCTGGCTTTTGCTGGTTTCTATATTGTCTGGGCATCTCTTTCCTTCAATTTCCTTCTGGGCTTTGCTGCATTTGTCATTGTTCTTCTTGCCTTTTCTATCCTCATCGGCGGAAGTGCTGAGGTTGTACACAATTATTCGGATTACAAGCACGAGTCATGGTCAGCTTTCAGAAGCGGTATAAAGAGGAATATCAGGCATTCGCTGCTTTTCTCTGCTGTCCTGCTTTTCTTCTTCATCACCCTTATTTTCGTCATTCCATTCTGGTTCAGCCAGATCGGAGGCGTTATGGGTGGAATCGCAGGAATACTGCTTGTATGGATTGATGTTGCCATCGTCCTGGCACTTCCTTATTACTTCCCTCTGATGACACTGCTTCCGGCCGACAGACCCCTGAAGACGCTCAAGAAGTGCCTGATTATCCTTGCCGATAATATGGCTTTCTCGCTCTTCATGCTCGTTTATAACGCAATCTGTATTGCTATCACAGTCTTCACGATAGGTCTTATTCCCGGCCTTGTCGGCCTGCAGCTTGCCTCTCAGGATGCGATGAAGCTGAGGATGTTCAAATATGACTATATGGAAGAGAATGCAGATGCTGACAGAAAGCATATTCCATGGGATGATCTCCTGTACGACGAGAAGGAGAAAGTCGGTCCAAGGTCACTGAAATCGATGATTTTCCCGTGGAAGTACTGAGATGCGGGAAGTTGAGATCAAAGCACATGCTCGTGAGCATGAAGAGGTCAAAGTACATTTTGATTCTCTTCTGGGTTCTGGCAGAGAAGTGCACAAGCATGATCACTACTTCAGGCGTCCTGGGGAGAAAGTGCAGGCTCTGAGGTTGCGGGAATATAATGGCATCATCGAATTCACGACGAAAAAGACCTGTTCCGGCCCAGAAGGGGAGAACAATGCTGAATATGAGTTCAGAGCTCTTCCTGATCAGAGAAAAGAAGCAGTAGATTTCTTCCACTCACTCGGTTATGAGGATTTCTTCATAAAAAACAAGAATGGCTGGGAGTGGATGGATGGAGATGCCCATATTGAACTGCTCGATGTCAATACACTTGGATGGTTCCTGGAGATAGAGATCCTGCTTCCCTTTGAGGCAGATGAAAGTACTGTAAATGCAGCCAGAAGAAAGATCGATGGGATCATGGAGGCTGCAGGCATACGGAAAGAAGATTACGAACCCTGTTCATACAGGGATATGATACTGGAGAGCGAAGGTGGAATTCAGAGCAAGCCACATACTTGTTAAGGATCAGGCTACGGCGGACAAGCTGTATGAGAGAGTGAAGAGAGGTGAGAGCTTCGAAGTTCTCGCGAGACAGTATTCAACCTGTCCTTCGAAATCCAAAGGCGGAGATCTGGGGTGGTTTAAAGAAGGGCAGATGGTTCCCGCTTTTGAGAATGCAGTGAGAAAAATGGGCACCGGTACTATCTCAAAGCCTGTGAGATCGCAATTCGGGTTTCACATCATAAAGAAAACGGGAGTAAGGGATTGAAATCTGTTGATATCTACACAGATGGTGCATGTTCAGGCAACCCAGGGCCCGGTGGCTGGGGGGCTATCCTGAAATACGGGGAAGTGCAGAAGGAGATATCCGGCGGAGATGAGATGACAACCAATAACCGCATGGAGCTGATGGCAGCCATTGCCTCCCTCTCTCTTCTCAAAGAGCCTTGCCATGTCACGCTTTACTCCGATTCCAGATATCTCGTCGATTCCATCACAAAGGGCTGGGTCTATTCCTGGGAGAAGAACAACTTCCTCAAGAAAGGCAAAGCTGTACCGAATACAGATCTGTGGAAGACAATACTTTCCCTTGTAAGAAAGCACGATGTCGAATTCATCTGGGTCAAAGGGCATGCGGAGAATCCATACAACAATCGCTGTGATGAGATGGCTGTAGCCCAGTGGAAGAGAATCAAGGGGCTGTGAGATCCCTATCTCCGTTGAATATGCCGAGTGGCATGTAGATAAACGGCGGTTCTGTCCACAGCCTTTCCTTTCTTTCCTCTTCTGAGCTTTCTTCTGGAGCAATGGTACTGAAGAAGGCACTGTCCTTTGCCAGAGCCCTTAAAGCTGTGCTGTCATCTGTATCATAGAGGATTGTCTCCTCTGCCAGAGTTCTGGCATCGTTATCTCTGCCTGTATCCAGATAATGCTGGATAAGCATATCGCGGATTGTGACATTTCCCGGATCTTTTTCTATGATGCCTTTCAGAGTCTTCTCATAGCTCCAGATCCTGCCATCCATTCTATATGCATAAGCCTTGAGATAGCTGAAACGGATATATTCTGGATAGAGGCTCTCCGCTTTTTCCGCTGTTTCGACTGCCTTTTCATAATCTTCAGCTTCAAGATATGAGTATGCGAGATTGTAATACAGGGAAGGTGTCTCTGCCTCCTGAAGCCCTTCAAGATATATTCCTGCCGCTTCCTCTCCGCTTTTACGGTTTCCGGCGAGTATGAATCTCTCCGCTCTTTCTTCTTCCGTAAGCGTGTGGCAGGAGGATAGTATCAAGAGGAATATGGCGATTGCGGCGAAAAGCATTCTCTTCATCACCCACAGTCTAAACAATATGCCGATAAGATGCAAAACATCATCTTCTATTTGTGGGAAATAAGGATTATATCTGCTATACTTTCTGCAGAGGTGAAAAATGAATATTGTACTTCTCGGCCCTCCCGGGGCAGGAAAAGGAACACTGGCTGCTCTTCTTAAGAAAGAGCTTGACGTGCCGCATATCTCTACAGGTGATATCTTCCGTTCTAACATCAAGGAAGGTACAGAGCTTGGAAAGAAAGTCCAGAGCATTTTAGCATCCGGCTCTCTCGTTCCAGATGAAGTGACTATTGAGATGGTACGCGACAGACTTGGCAAAGATGATACTGCCCAGGGCTATATCCTCGATGGTTTTCCGCGCACTATCGCACAGGCTGAAGCTCTCGATACTATGGATGATATCGATGCCGTAATCAATTTCGTGCTTTCCGATGAAGAGATTGTCAAAAGACTTTCCGGCCGCCGCTTGGCGCCATCGACAGGCAGAATCTATCACATTGTCACAAATCCTCCTAAGAGAGAAGGTTTTGATGATGAGACAGGGGAGCCTCTGATTCAGAGAGATGATGATAAGCCAGAAGCAATCATGCACCGCCTTGATGTCTATAGAAGCGAGACAGCTCCGCTCATTGATTATTACAGGGCAAAGGGCAATATCATCGATATCGATGCATCTCCAGCTCCAGAAGAAGTACTGAAGTCGGTTATTGCATCACTTAAGTCGAATTAAATTAATAAACACTGCCTCCGATGCTGTATATTGGTATCTGAGGCAGTATATGAAAGTTTTCTTTTCTTATTCAGAACCATTCGTTTCCCCGCTTTTCCCTGAAAAGGGTGGCAATGTAACTATTTCCTGTGCATTTTCGCATGTGCCTGATACAGTGCTCTTGCGTACCGATGATGATAACGGTCTTCTCTCGAGCTATGAGATGAAGAGAGTTGGATCATTCAATGGTGCAGAGCTGGTCAGTGCCACAGCTCCTGTTACTATCTCAGATGAGATCTTCCATTTCTTCTTTGTCTTCATCGATGGCGGTATCAGCCATTATTACTCTAAAGCGGGAGTGACAAGGAATGTTCCCCGTCTCTCTGACCGCTTTGAGATAATCCCATCACTTGCGGCTCCTGAATGGGTAGGACGTTCAACCTGCTATCAGATATTCCCTGACAGATTCTTCCGCGGTGATGAGAAGCTTGGAGCCAGAGAGGGGGAATATGAGTTCGATGGCGGTACTGTGACAACACCTGCCTTTGACGCTGTTCCAAAGTCCTTTCATGAAGCAAGATGCCTTGATTTCTACAATGGTGATATCCCTGGAATCATAAAGAAGCTTCCATATCTGAAGGAACTTGGGATAACAGCCATCTATCTCAATCCTATCAATGATTCCAGGACAGTGCATCGCTATGATGCTGTCGATTTCATGCATGTCGACCCGAAACTTGGCGGAGATGAGGCATATAGAGAGCTTATAGAGAAAGCCCATGAGATGGAAATCCGCATCATTCTCGATATCTCCATAAACCACACTGGTACTGAAGCCCTGTGGTTCAAGAAAGCACTGTCAGATCCAGAGTCAGAAGAAAGAGGATTCTACTATTTCGATGGAGATGCTCCCCGCTGCTGGGAGGGTGTGAAAACACTTCCGCAGCTGAATTACAACTCCCAGACTCTCCGGGACAAGGTTTACAGAAATGATGATTCTGCTATGCAGAAGT
>CALXLB010000021.1 GCA_944389085.1 uncultured Spirochaetaceae bacterium | reverse complement strand
CGCCTTCATACATAGCAGCGGTCTGGGGCAGCGTGACATTGGACTCATCGATGAAGGTCACGAAGTCATCGGGAAAATAAGCAGGCAGGACTGCAGGGCGTTCTCCGGGAGCACGGCCGGAGAGAATCCTGGAATAGTTCTCAATGCCAGAGCAGTATCCAACCTCCTGCAGCATCTCAAGATCATATTCGACACGGCTCTTGATCCGCTCCGCTTCCACAGGCTTGCCATTGGAAAGAAAATACTGCACGCGCTCCTCTTTTTCAGCATTGATCTCATCAATGGCCCTGTTGATCTGATCCTGCGGCATCACGAACTGCTTGGCAGGATAAAGCGTGACGACATCGACTGAAGCGATACGCTCACCTGTAAGAGGATTGAACCAGATGATATCCTCTATCGTATCCCAGTCAAGAATAAGGCGGAAAGCAGTTTCCAGATACGCAGGATAAATCTCCACATTCTCACCGCGAGGCCGGAACGTACCACGCTCAAGCACCATGTCATTTCTGTCATAGAGCATCCTCGTAAGCTGGGAAAAGACCTTGTTCTGATTGAATTCATCGCCCTTGCGGAATGTGAAAAGCATATCACGCAGCGATACAGGGTTTCCCAGTCCATAGATACAGCTGACAGTAGCCACAACAATCACATCTCGCCTTTCCATCAGCGAAAAGGAAGCATTGAGCCTCAGCCTGTCTATCTCATCATTGATATCGACTTCCTTCTCTATATAGAGATCCTTTCCTGGAACATATGCCTCTGGCTGATAATAATCGTATGTGGAAACAAAATATGTAACAGCATTCTCAGGAAAGAACGACTTGAATTCCCTGTACAGCTGAGCAGAGAGGGTCTTGTTATGGGAAAGCACCAATGCAGGCTTCTGAATTCTCTCAATAAGCTTAGCCATCGTGAAGGTCTTTCCAGAACCCGTCACGCCTTTGAGTGTCTGAGCCCGGTCTCCATTGAGATACCCCTGATAGAGTCTCTCGACAGCTTCCCCCTGGTCTCCTGCAAGGCCGTAGTCAGAGACAACATGGAAGGGCTTGGAGAATCCTGCCTGAAAATTGATAAAGGGTTCTCCGGCTATGCTGTAATTCTTGTCTACCTGACCAGCCATCTTGAATTATCCTCCGTCTGCTCTACAAGCATTACATTCTCCAGAGTCGTATACTGCCCATCACGATATATTGTGATATCCACACGCTCCCCTGCCTTTGTATCGAAAAGCGCAGCAAAGTAATCACTATAACTGGAGACACTCCTGCCGTTTATTGCGGTGATGACATCTCCTCCGAGATAGATGATGCTCTGCCCGTACTGAACAGCTTCCGATCCGCCACGGAGCCCTCCTCTGTCAGCTTCCCCGCCCGGGACTACCTGAGAAACAAGAATGCCTTTGCTGACAGCAAGTCCCGAATACTCTGCAATCTGTGAATTGAGCTGCACGGAAAGGATATCAAGCCAGCCACGATGAACAGATCCAGTCTCGATAATCTGGCGGGCTGCATCGATTACCGTTTCCACAGGAAGTGCGAAGGAAACTCCTTCTGCACTGCCAGAACGCGAATAGATAGAACTGACAAGGCCTGCCATCTTTCCATCGGAAGACATCAGAGGACCACCGCTGTTACCGGGATTCACCAGCGCATCTGTCTGGATCATCGATGGAATTATAGCCCCGTTGTCTGCTGTAACCATACGCTCCAGTCCGGAAACAATACCACTTGCCAGAGACCAGCTATAACCATATGGGTGTCCGATGGCATAGACAGAACTTCCTGGTACAAGATTCTCCGAAGATCCGAATTCAATTGCCTTGAGATTCCCGTAATCAGCTTTCAGAACAGCGATATCAGAAAGGGCATCCGATCCAATGAGAACTGCACTTCTGACAGAACCATCGTAAAGGCGGACGATGAAATCCGTCCCTTTTCCCACAACATGCCGGTTAGTGACAATATAACCATCACTGCTTATAACGACACCAGCCCCCTGTCCGGCATCTGAAAGCTCTGATGAAGAGACAATCTGGACAACACTGTCCCTTGCTTTCAGATAGACCGCAGCAGCCCTTCTCTCCTCATCAGTAAGTTCCCATGAAGGCATTTCATCGATGAAAAGCGGCAGATCCTCATAACTGTAATGAATCTCATCCACCGGTACTCCTGCCATTTCCAGAAGTCCTTTCTCGCCCTTTTCCGAAAGTACGCTCTCCAGAGCCTCATGCAGCAGTTCTGTTCTTTCAGCAGCATTGAGGCTCCTTGTCCATATTGCCAAAAGTGCAAAGACAATCATTGCCACTGCAGCTGTAAGAATCATTATCAGAAGTTCTGGAAGAGAGGGACGAGGTTTTTTCATGATGCATAGAAAACATACTGCCTACAGCAGACGTGGTCAACACTCCCAGCGCACATGGCTGAAATCCGAGGGAAAGAAACGGAGGAATACAGGCCTGTCTGATTCGATAAAGACATCATCTGCTTCTATTCTGTTTGATTGGGAGATGAAGGATGAAGAAAGCAATGCATGGTCCATATCCCATCTGAGTCCTTTTGTTGTGACAACTGCCTCAGTAAGCGGGAAAATCGAGATATCAATACCTGGAATAGCAGAAAACTCTGTCTTTCCTTCACATAATCTGATGGTATCAGAACGCATGAACCATAAATCAGGGGCTTTCAGAGTCCTGAATGCGACCAAAAGGGAGAGCGTATGATCAAGCCTGCCCTCTCCACCCCCGATAAGATCATATCTGCCGCAACTCTCCTTTATGGCCAGCGCGGCATCTGTATCATCCTTATCGCGCGGACACGGTTTATATCCGAGTGCCATGAGCTCAGAGGAAAGATATGTCGAGTCAAAGTCGCCAACGACAGTATCAGGAACAATTGAAAGGATTCTCGCTGTATCATAACCGGAATCCGCTGCTATGATTTTCCTATATTTTCCTTTCCATCCAGTAAAGCTTTCCGGATGTGCTCCACCAATTATAACAAGATCCTTCACACCATGATATAATATACTTGGAGGGTATCATATGAAAGATACAGGATTCTCAAGCGCTGACATTCTTCTCCCGCGTGAGGATATCGATATGGAACGCTGGGCTGTCATAGCCTGCGATCAATTCACATCTGAAAAGGAATACTGGGAAAAAGCTGACAGCTTCGTCGGAGATGCTCCATCGACGCTGCGGATGATTCTGCCCGAATGCTATCTGGAAGAAAAAAACAAAGAAGAGAGAATCAAAGCCATCGATGACACAATGGCACGCTATCTGGAAGAAGGTGTTTTCCGCACATTCACCGATTCCTATGTTCTTGTCAGAAGAGATACTGAAAGCGGCACCCGCTATGGCCTTGTAGGTAAGCTTGATCTGGAGAAATATGACTATTCTCCATCTTCTGTATCACTTATCAGAGCAACAGAAGGAACAATACTTTCACGTATCCCGCCGAGGAAGGAGATCAGAAAAAATGCGCTTCTGGAACTTCCGCACATCATGGTTCTCATATCAGACAGCAGAAAGAGCGTCATTGAACCGCTGGCTGCAAAACGCGAAGAGCTGAAAGTGCTCTATTCCTCACCTCTCATGCTCGGCGGAGGCCATGTAACCGGGTATCTTGTAGACAGTGAAAGCGACAAAGCTGCTGTAAATGAAGCTCTGAACAGAATCCTGGCAAAGCTCGATAAAGATAATCCTCTCCTATTTGCAATGGGAGACGGCAATCACAGTCTGGCCTCTGCGAAAAGCTCATGGGAAGATATAAAGCAGAAGCTCTCTCCCAGCGAACGAGAAACACACCCGGCACGCTATGCTCTGGTAGAGATAGAGAACATCTTCGATCCAGGGCTGGATTTCGAACCGATCCACAGAGCTTTCTTCTCAATGAAGAGAACAGATTTCGATGAAATACTCTCCCACCATGCAATGTGCATAGAGAAGGAAAAGGTGAATACTACAGCTGAGGCCATCAAACTTCTGAGAAGAAAGAAAAGAAGCTTTATGCTCATCTCCGATGGAGAAGTGCTTCTTTATACTCTGGATGGCACAGAACGTGAAATGCCCGCATGGACGATACAGAGCGTAATCGATGAGATGCTACGTACAGGCAAAGGCTCTGTTGATTACATCCATGGAGTCGAGGCTGTGGAAAATCTTGCACGGAAAGGTGCTATCGGGGTCATTCTCCCTGATATTCCAAAGGAAGGCTTCTTTGATTCAATACTCAAAGACAGAGCCTTCCCCAGAAAGACATTCTCCATCGGGCATGCCAACGAGAAGCGTTATTACATCGAAGCGCGGAAGATCAGATAACATAAGAGCCTTGTCTGATAATCCTATATGGCTTTACAGTGGCATCGATGAGAGTCGATGCCATTCCTCCTTTTGTTTCAGGCGAATCGATGATGAAATCAACAAGCGAGGAGAAAACTGGATATATCTCGTCAAAAGCCAGCAGGCTTTTCTCTCCTGAAAAATTTACTGAAGTACTGTAAATCGGCCCTGAATATGGCAGAACAAGCTGCAGGAAGCTATCAGAAGGTACTCTGACAGCATGTGTTGAGCCATCACTGTCCATAAGTATTGCTGTCAGCGGTGCTGGCCATCTTTCAAGAAGGTCTTCAGGAACTATAAGAGAAGATTCAAGAAGCTGTTCTTTTGTCATCAGAGTGATGAAGGATTTCGACTGAGGACGCTTCTTTATCTCATAAAGCCTCTCAGCCCATTCCTCTCCGATCTTTGCTGACAAACCATAAATAGTATCACACGGCAGTATTCCAACCTGCCCTATACTTAGCCGCTGTCCTACCTCTTCGGCATATTCCGGAGAGTATTTGATGATATCTGCCATACATTCTCAATACAACCAACTGAACGCCGCATCAAGCCTCACCAGATGAGAAAAACCATAAATCAGAGCCTAAAATAGCGGTTTATACGACAAATTGAGCCTTTTTCTGGTCAACATTTCCTTGCTAATCATCATATAGCACTGATATAATACATATAAAAGCGTAGCGATACGACTTCGGAGGAATCAATGGCCAAACCTTCAAAGACAGCAAAGCTGGTTGTCACCAGCATCGTGATAACCCTGATAGTGCTGGCTGCATTTACACTTGTATTCATCAATTTCATCGTTCCTGCCTATCAGATCACCCAAGAGCAGATTTATTCTGTCCTTACCAGACTCTTTCCGGTATTGATTGGTCTGATTCTCATCCAGATTGGTGTCATGGCTGCAAAGAAAGGCGAACCAGAATACAAAGACACCATCGACAAGCTCTCTCCCAATGCTTATGACAGTGCACTCTACACAGATGCAAAGGATGACCCGATGCTCCGTGGCAAAGTCAATGGAGGAGCCGTTGCTGGAGCTGCTTCTGTACAGAATGTAAAGGAAGTTATCAAAGAAGTTCCGGTCGAAGTCATCAGAGAAGTACCTGTTGAGGTAGTCAAGGAAGTTGAAGTCCCTGTCGAGAAGATCCGCGAAGTACAGGTTCCTGTAGAAGTCATCAAAGAAGTCGAGAAGATTGTCGAGAAACCTGTTGAGGTAATCAAAGAAGTACCTGTAGAAAGAATTATCGAAAAGGAAGTTCCAGTCGAGAGAATCATCGAGAAGGAAGTACCGGTAGAGGTAATCAAGGAAGTTCCTTTTGAAGTGATCAAGGAAATTCCCGTTGAGAAGGAAGTTGAAGTCGTGGCGGCTCCTGCTCTCCTCTCATTCCATGACGTTCTCAAGGAAGAGACAGCTGCAGCATGTTCTATGGGCTATGACATTTCGCTTGTAGCCATCAAAGAGCGCGATAATCTCACAGCAGAGTCTATCGAAGCGGCATTTGGCGAAGATACACTCGTATTCAATGAAGAAGGCTGCTTCTATGCAATCCTTCCATTCTATACAAAAGAAGAGGCCGAAAGAGCAACGGAAGAACTCGTTCCAAGAAATGTCATGACAATATCAGGGCGTGATATCACACCGGAAGACTTCATCAGAGAAGCTTCCCGCTTCTAATAAAAGCCATTGATTGCATTACCGGCTCGCTGAGCCGGTATTTTTATGCCAACTAATGATGATTTATCATATATAAACAAACAAACCTGATACAGCATCCGAATCAAGCGAAAAAGTCATCGCATTTCTACAGG
>CALXLB010000020.1 GCA_944389085.1 uncultured Spirochaetaceae bacterium | reverse complement strand
GTGCTTTTGCAAGATAATATGTGAAAGCCCCGAAGTTCTCCTGCCTCTCTTCTCCTCCATTCCATTTGTCGAAAGAACTTTGTTCTGCCGTTGCTGCCGATAGTACCCAGATGCTTCTTTCCTGTTCCGTTTTTCCTGAAATAGCCTGTACGAAAGATGGCCCGATTGCGTTCAGGAGATTATCCGAGGTGAGAATACCATTGCTGAAGATCTCTCCTTCATCCATGCCATTGCTGTCATAGATGAATGTGCCTGAGTAGCATGAATCGAGGAAAAGGCATTTTCTCCCATTTATATTTTCCATAGTCTCCAGAAGCAGATCTGGAGAAAGCCTGTATTCTGTATCGATATCGGTGACAAGATTTCCTTTGTCATCTCCATGGCCTGAATAATGGAAGATTATGAGATCAGTGGAAAGCGTATCGATAGAGTAGAGGAGGGTGATGATATCATCATGATTCCACTTCATCTCTCTGCCGTTTATTGTCCTGTTTCCGTTCTTTTCAAGAAATAGATACTCTTCATATATATCTCCAGAGGCTTCTGCAAGCGTTCTCAGCTGCAGGGAAAGCACTCTCTGATCTTCCGGAGGGTTGTCCAGTGCATTCACCCCTTCAGGAGCACCATAGTCAATGGCAGCGGAGATGAAGATGACCTTGCTTTCGTATTTTTCCATCTCGCAGGATGTAAGAAGTACCATTGCAGCAAACAATAAGACTTTGATCATAGAGAACCTCCTGGAAAGTATTTCAAGCCGATGGCGGCTGAAAATGAAGAGACTCCGGGTCTTAACCGGTAACTGAATGGCAGTGTGAGAGAAAGATGCTGATTCAGGTTCACAGTCAAAGCTGCAGCTGCCATGACGCCCCAGCTCAGTGCATGCTGCTTCAGGTGGAATACCAGAGAAGGTCCTGCTTTGGCTGAGACTTCCATGTTCTCTGTAATCATGAAGCCATAGCTGAGTGCGATATTTCCTTCAAGATAGTAAGGAAGCGACAGGCGGTCTTTTTCTGAACTCTCTGATACAAAAGACAGTGTTATCGGTACATCTAATCTGTGGCTGTCTCTGAAGCTGAAAGAAGCTGGGGATATTTCAGCAGAGAGCAGGAGAGAATCCCAGATTTCTGTGTCATTGTCGACAATATTTCCGATATACCCCAGTCCGAATGCGACTGATGGCTGCCAGACTACAGCGGAGAGCGGCAGGGTTGTGGATAAAAACAAGGTTATGAGTAATTTTTTCATTTTACCTCCATAACCTTATACGCATTAAAGGGTGGAAAATGTCAGAATTCCAGAAGACTTTGTTTGAGTATCATTACAGAAACGCTCTTTTTCCTCGGTTTTGTCGCACTCTGGGCAAGGATGGGATAGCCTTTATAATTGATACCAAGCATGTAGCATCCACCGTTGAATTCGCAGGAGATTATCTCTGCATCGCGGAGAATGATATGCATGCTGTAGTCATAGGGGCTGACTGATTCTTCCGAAATAACAGCATCTTCAGGGCGGAAGAAGAGTGTGCCTTCTTCATTCTCATAAACAAGGGAACGGGGAATTTTCGTTCCCTCTCCTGTGAAGAATGCTGTGAATAGGTCTTTTGGCTGTCTGTAAAGCTCTTCAGCGCTTCCCATGGCAACGGTTTTGCCTTCATGCATGATCAGTACAGAATCGGAGATTGAAAAAGCTTCTTCTCTGTCATGTGTGACATAAAGCATTGTCAGACCAAGCGAGTCATGTATGTTCCTTATTGCGTTTCTCAGGCTTTTCCTGAGCGGAGCATCGAGTGCGGAAAGAGGTTCATCGAGCAGGAGCATTCCTGGTTCTGCTGCAATTGCTCTTGCAAGCTGTACTCTCTGTGCCTCGCCTCCCGAAAGAGATGAAACGGAACGTTTTTCATATCCGGAGAGACCCACAAGAGAAAGAAGCATATCCGAAAGCTTTTTCTTCTCTTCCTTCTTCTTTTTTCCTTTCATGCCATACTGGATATTCTTCTCAACATTCATAGAAGGAAAGAGCGTGAAATCCTGGAAGACCATTCCTATGTTCCTTTCCTGGATCTTCTCTCCGGTTATATCTTTTCCTGCAAGAGTTATAGTACCGCTATCCGGCTTTTCAAGTCCTGCAATGAGAGAGAGAAGTGTTGATTTGCCTGATCCCGATGGCCCGATTATGCACAGAAGCTCTCCCTCATCGACCCCGAAAGAAGCAGAGAGCGTGAAGTCCTTGTATTTCTTCTCCAGTTTTCTGACTTCAAGATACGGCATGCTTTTTCCCTCCTTCGCCAATGATGAAGACTATCAGGGCCTCCAGAAGCAGGAGTGTGCCTAGAGCGGCTGCCCCTTGATAATTATATGAACCAATCATCCTGTAGATGAGGATCGGAAGTGTCGTAACATGGCCATCAGAGAGCGTAAGAGTGGCATTGACTTCTCCCAGAGAGAGTGCGAAAGCGAATGCGAAAGCCTTTCTCTTGTATGATGAGAGAAGTGGATTCTCTACTTTTCTGACAGTCTTTCCTCGTGAAATGCCCAGTGTATATGAAGCTTTTGCAAGGGAGCTTGGAATAGCTTCTGCCCCTGGGATTATCGTACGTACAGCAAATGGAAGTACGATGATCAGATGACTTGCTATCACCAGCATGTATGAGAAAAACAGTGAATCATGTTCGACTGTTACAGCCAGCAGGGAAAAGCCCAGACCGAGCGTCACTGATCCGGCCGCCATAGGCAGGGATGAGAGCACTGGCAGTATTCTTGATCCTGTCTTTGCTGTTGCCAATGCGATTCTTGACCCCAGAAGTACGGCAAATAGCGAAGATGTGAGAGCTATCAGGAAGCTGTTGATGATAGCCAGAATTGCAGATGATGAGAATCCTGTGCTCTTTCTGGCAATGTCTTCCCATGCTCTTAGTGTGAAATCTCCGGCTTTTGTGAAGAATGCTCTATAGACTATGCTCAGCATTGGGGGAAGGATGAATAGCAATATCATTAGAATGATGAATACTGCAGCTATCAGGCTCTTCCCTTCAGCCTTTTTCAGTCTTCGTTCCCTTCGTTCTGCTTTCTTCACGCTCCTTGTGCGGCTTGTGATGATCAGGAGGATGCCTGTTATGAAGAAGGAGAAGAGGGAAAGGGCCGCAGCTCCCTCTCTGTCGACATTTACATGGACCCTTCTGTATATTTCCGTCTCGAATGTTGAGAACGCGGGGTTTCCGCCAAGGACGAGTATGATAGCAAAGGAAGAGAAGCAGTAGAGGAAAATAAGTATGAATGCTGCTATGATAGCACCCCTCAGACGAGGTAGCGTGATGACAAGAAATGTCTTCAGTTTTCCTTTTCCGAGAGTGTAAGATGCCTTCTCCTGGCTGTCTGACATTCCAGTCCATGCATTTGTAATCAGCAGAAATGCTATCGGAAAATTCAGATAGACGTGGGCAAGTATTATTGCTTTGAATGAATATAGAACATAAATGACTGAATAATCCCTTCCCAGTATTTTCATCAGGAATGCATTCAGAAGTCCGTTATTCCCGTACCAGATGACAAATCCGAGAACCACAAGGATTGTCGGAATCGTGAAAGAGAGGCCTGAGAGAGTGAGGACTGTACGCCTGAGAGGAAATCTGTATGCTGAGAAAAATGCTGCGAAGGGCAGGGCGGCAAGAACGGAGATAAGCGCTGAGAGAATCGCCTCGGTGAGCGTGAAGCGGAGAAGATGCAGCGTATAGCTGTCTGTAAAGATTTCAATCAGCGCTCTTCCGTTATCCTTGAAGGCGTAGCTGAAATTCAAGGACAGTGGAATGAGGAAAAGGATGAGAAGCATGAAGATACCGGGAAGTGCCCTGAGAATGTAGTATCCGTTTCCTTTTCTTCTCATCCTGTCCTCCTTTTTCAGTTCTCCGTCATTATCTGAAGCCACTGGTCTGTCAGTTCTTCAGTTTTCTCAGGAGATGTCGCACCGCTTCTGAAGAGTTTATCAGGTTTTGGTGCATAGTCAAAAGCATCTGGAAGCTCGATTGCTGTATTTGCAGGATACATTGAGTTTGCAATTGCTATATCAAGCTGTGCTTCTGTCAAGATGAAGTCCACAAACTTCTCAGCTTCTGCTCTCTTGTCAGTACCTTTGACGATTCCGATACCTTCTATCGTTGCTTCGTGTCCCTCCGGGAATACCAGTGCCTGATAGCGTGTGGTATTCTCATTCATGACATGATAAACCGGACTTGTCGTATAGGAAAGAACAATCGGTGCTTCTCCTTCTGTGAACAGTCCATAAGCTGAAGACCAGCCGTCAGCGATAGTCAGGGCATTCTCCTTCATTGCTTCCCACCATGTCTCGAACTCATCTCCATCTCCATAGATATTATATGTCCAGAGCAGGAGTCCGAGTCCGACAGATGATGTACGTGGGTCGATAAGAATGACTTTGTCTTTGTATTCAGGCTTTGTGAGATCTGAAAGAGACTCTGGTTTATCAAGACCGCACTCTGAGTCCCAGACAAAAGCAAAGGCACCATAGTCGAATGGAATGAGGCGGTTCTCGCTGTCGAATCTCAGTTCTTCAGGGATTGTCTGAGCAACTGGTGTGTCATAGCTTTCAAGGTAAGGATATGCTCTGTAGGCAAAGTCATCTGTGATGCCAAGTACGACATCGGCATCAGTTCCGTCTCCTTCCAGTTCAATACGTGAAAGCATCTCAACAGCATCTCCTGCACTGACAAGATTGACACTGATTCCTGTCTCTTCCTCGAATTTCGGGATGAGAGTTCCTGCCGGTCCCCAATCGCTTGCGAAAGAGTCATAGGCATAGACGGTGAGTGCATCGCTTTCAACTGCGCCCTCTGCCGCAAGAGGCATGATTGCAGCAACAGCTAAGAGCAAAATAAGTGCTTTCTTCATAGCACGCTCCAAAAATGATAGATTATCAGGGGATTGATGTGCCGTTCCCTTCGCTGGTATTACCCAGATCAGGTTCGAGGGTATGATCTCAGGCTTACGCCACCCCTAGACGATGAAAACACTAGACTCAATTTTATCCATAGTCAAGTGACAATCTTCTTCCTCAGCGTTATCATTGCCGTATGTTTCCTGTCTATTCTCTTGAAAAAGCCGCAGAAAAAGACCATGAGCTGATTGCGCGCTATCATCTTGATGAGAGCATTCTGATAGATAATGCAGCACAAGGAGTATTCCAGGCTGTCTCTTCTTTTATTCATGGCCGTATTCTTGTGATGGCTGGACCTGGAAACAATGGTTCTGATGGACTTGCTCTTGTAAGCATTCTCCTCGATCATGGCTATAAGCCGGATCTGTTTCTTCTTTATGAGAAGGGAAATGAAGAGAATCTGAAACGGAGAAAAACTCTTCCTTCTGGTATCAGAATAGTTTCAGATACGGCTGGTTATGATACAGTCTTTGATGCTCTTTTCGGCTTCAGCTTTCATGGAACAGCTGATGGCAGAACTCTCAAGGCACTGCAGGATGCAAGAAGCGCGGCGACAGTGATTGCTGTGGATGTCCCTTCAGCTGGTGCTATCGCTGCGGATTATACAGTATCTCTGATGTGCTGGAAGGATGTTCTTTTCGAGCCTTTATCCAGAGGAAGGAATGGGAAGCTTTTCTTTTACAATCCAGGTTTTCCTGAAAATGAACTTATCTCTTCCCCCGATGACATTTATCTTCTGGCAGAAGACGATCTGTCACTGCCAGAGATGAAGATCTCAGACTATAAGAACACAAGAGGCCATCTTGCCGTCCTTGGCGGATCTGAGCGCTATACCGGAGCACCGCGATTGTCAGCCCGCTCTGCATTTTTCTCGGGAGCAGGTCTTGTGTCCATCATTACAGATAGTGATAGGATCAGGGATGAGAATCCTGCAGTAATAATCACGCCTCCTTCATCTGCAGACCTTTCCTCCTATGGTTCTCTTGTTGTCGGACCAGGATGGGATAGCGGCGACTCTGGTCTTTTCAGAAAAGCTGTGGAATCAGGGAAGAATCTTGTCATTGATGCAGATGCTCTCAGATTTGTTCCTGGCTATAAGCTAGGAGGGAGAGCAGTGCTCACGCCTCATGTGGGGGAATACAGGAAACTTGCAGCAGCTCTGGGTGTTCCTGATGGGCTGGGAAATGCAGATGCCCTTGCTGCTTCGCTTAAGCGGATTTCTATGGAGACTGAGAGCATCATCGTGCTGAAAGCTTCCAGCGTATGGATAACAGATGGTCGCAGAATCAGGATTTATGATGGTGCGAACCCCTCTCTTGGTGTTGCTGGATCTGGGGATGTATTATCTGGTGTGACGGGCGCTTTGCTCCTCTCAGGCCTATCGCCGTTTGATGCAGCTGTCAATGCAGTCATACTTCATCAGAAAGCGGGGAGGAAAGCGCATGAGGAGTATGGCTATTACAGTGCGGAGGAGCTTATACTCTCTGTTGGCAGGTGCAGATGATACAGTTCTACCTTCTTTCTGTCTTCTATCTTCTTTTTTCAGCTTTGCTGCTTCTTGTGGATTCGTATCGCAGAAGCCTTTCCTTCATGCTGAAGGCAAAGTCGAGAATCAGGGAAAAACAGAAACTGCTGAATCTCTATTTCTTTTCCGGAATTGCGATATTCCTGCTTCTGCTGTTCTTTCCGGTCTCTCCCGGGCCGCAGATTGCAGGTGATATAGTACCCGCTGTGTTTTCGCTTGGAATGGCTTTCTTTTTCCGTATTCTCTATTCAGAACGGAACAGGGAGCGTTCAGATGCCTATCTGGCAGGAAAGAAAGCGAGACTGAAGAAGCTTGGATTCATCTGCCTTTCTGCTGCTTTCGTTCATTTTCTCTTTCCCTCTTTTGTTCTGCTATAATCTTCCTTATGGAAGAACGTGTGACTACAGCAGGCATTGCCATTGATAAAGGACGTGTGTTTGTTGCTAAAAGAGTCTCGGGTGGTTCTCTTTCCGGAAAGTGGGAGTTCCCTGGTGGTAAGCAGCGATGGGGAGAGAGTGACAGCGACACATTGAAAAGAGAATATGAAGAGGAATTGGGAATAGCTATCGATGTGGGGGAGGAGATAGCCTCTTTTGATTTCCGTAACAAGGAGACTCTCTATCATCTGAAAGCTCATTTAGTGACACTCATGGATGATGATCTGCATCTGGCGGTACATACAGAGACGATGTGGGCAGACAGAGAAACGCTTCTTTCTCTCGATATGGGACAATCAGATTCAGAAATACGTGCCATCGTGGCCTCTCTTCTCTTGAAAAGCTGATTAATTGAGTTCTACTATCAGTTAAGCTTTTAGGGAGGCAACGTATGGAAAAGAAAAATATCAAATGGGGTGAAATTGGATTTGGCTATATCCCGACAGATTATCGCTATTATGCGGAATGGAAGGATGGCAAGTGGGGAGATGGAAAGCTCACTTCTGATAACACAATCACCATGAGTGAATGTGCAGGTGTACTGCAGTATGCACAGACTTGTTTTGAAGGATTGAAAGCATACACACAGAAAGATGGCAGCATCGTCACATTCCGTCCAGATCTGAATGCTGAGCGTCTTCAGCGATCCGCACGTCGCCTTCTTATTCCTGAAGTATCAACTGAAATGTTCCTTTCAGCTCTTGATCAGACAGTGAAAGCCAATGAGGCGTGGGTTCCTCCATATGGAACTGGTGCAACGCTTTATGTACGTCCATTCCTTTTCGGTTCTGGTCCTGTAATCGGGGTTGCACCAGCACCTGAGTATCAGTTCCGTCTCTTCTGTACACCGGTCGGACCTTATTTCAAAGGCGGGATCAAGCCTCTGAAGATCTGTGTTTCGGATTTCGACAGAGCAGCTCCTCATGGTACAGGTGATATCAAAGCTGGCCTGAATTATGCTATGTCCCTCTATGCCGGAGATTTGGCACATCGGAATGGATATGCGGAGAATATGTTCCTCGATGCGGCCACAAGGACTAATGTCGAAGAGACAGGCGGTGCTAACTTCCTTTTTGTCACAAAGGATGGAAAGCTCGTCACACCGAAGTCTTCGACAATCCTGCCATCAATCACAAGACGTTCTCTTATCTATGTTGCGGAGAAGTATCTCGGACTCGAAGTAGAGGAGCGGGTCGTCCCATTTGCTGAAGTTCCTGAATTCGCTGAAGTCGGAGTCTGCGGTACAGCTGCAGTCATCTCCCCAGTCGGTGAAATTGATGCTGCTGACAAAAAGATAATGGTCCCATCAGGAATGGAGCAGTTCGGTCCAGTGCTCGGTAAGCTCCGTGAGACGCTTACAGGCATACAGAATGGAGATATTGAAGCTCCGGAAGGCTGGATCAGAAAAATCTGCTGAGAATCATCAGGGGCTTTGGCCCCTGTTTTATTTATCGCACTTTCTTGATGTAAACGTGAAGAGAATGAGGGCGAGGATGGAAAGCAGCATCAGGACTGGCATGAAGGAGGAGTCGATAAGTATTTCATCAAATGCCATGAATGCTTCTCCGAAAATAAGTGGCATCAGAACAAGTGCAATGCCTGTTCCATTCAGAAATTCAGAGGTAAGCGGGCGTAATACATTCAAGCTGTTTTTCCTTACCATCAGGACAGATGCTGTAATTTCGAATGCAATAAGAGCAAGATAGACAAGACAGAGCATTTTCCTCTCCTTATGTATTTCCATCAATTTTCAGTGCACGGTTTCATTTTGTCAATTGATGCCCGAAAAAGAAAAATAGAAAAGGGCTCAATTCAATACGAAAAGAGCCCTTCATCCTTTCCTTACATTACTGTGCCATCAGGGATGACCGCATTCTTGTTGATGACGATGATGCCATCATGTATGGAATACATCTCAAAGTCTCCGTCTGGACGAGGAATGTTATCAATACCGATTCTGCAATTCGATCCGATTCGGGCATTCTGGTCGATAATAGCTCTCTTGATGATTGTAGCTTTACCGATACCGATGTTAGGAATGCCTTTCCTTGCATTCTCTGCCTTCTCTTCCTCTGTTTCATAGAATGTTGCACCCATGCAGTAAACACCATCAAGAGAAGCTCCAGCTTCGATGAATGTACGTACACCGACAATGGAATTGACGATGTAAGCATTGGTGATGATGGATCCTTCTGATGTGAGAGAGCAGGAAATGTTGCAGAAGTTAGCCTTTGTTGCTGGCAGATGTCTTCTGTGTGTATAAATCGGCATCTCTTCATCATAGAAGTTGAATGCAGGCTTCTCAGAAGCAAGATTGAGGTTTGTTTCGTAGAATGCCTTGATTGTTCCGATATCCTCCCAGAAATCTGAGAAGAGGTAAGCACTTACACGGCGTGTCTTGATGATATCCGGAATGATTTCCTTTCCGAAATCAGTCTTGTCATTATTCAGGGCCTCTTCCATTGTCTGGGCATTGAAGATGTAAATACCCATTGAAGCCAGATATTCATTATCCGCATTTCTGCCGATGCCAAGCTGATTCTCAAGGCACTGCTCCGGGACTTTATACTCTGTGATGTCCATGTCAGGAGCTGGTTTCTCATAGAACTTCTTTATGATTCCCTCGTCATCTGCTCCGATGATTCCAAGTCCGGTTGCCTGTACTCTGGAAATAGGTTTTGCAGCGATTGTCAGCTCGGCACCTGATTCGATATGTCTGTCAAGCATCTTCTGGAAATCCATTCTGTAAAGCTGGTCGCCGGAGAGAATGATATAGTAGTCTGCATTCTGGTCGTGGAAATGCTTGAGGTTCTTCCTTACAGCATCCGCTGTTCCCTGATACCAGCTTTCGCTTGCATACGTCTGTTCTGCTGCAAGGATTTCAACAAAACCGCCGGAGAACTGATCAAACTGGTATGTATTTGCAATATGGTTGTGCAGAGAGGCACTGTTGAACTGTGTCAGAACATAAATCTGTCTGATTCCGCTGTTGATACAGTTCGAGATAGGGATGTCGACAAGTCTGTATTTTCCTGCAAACGGAACAGCTGGTTTAGCTCTGTCCATTGTCAGCGGGTAAAGTCTTGTTCCACGGCCACCGCCCAGAACAATTGCGATAGCTTTCTTTTTTTTCATTTCCAATCCTCCTATGTGTATTAACCTTTATTTTTCAACATTGTATAGAGTTCAATATATTCTCCAGCTGACTTGTCCCATGTGAGGTCAGTTGTCATGGCTCTCGTGATGGCTTTTTCCATTCCTTCACGGTTTTCCCTGTAGTACTTCACAGCACGGTTCACAGCATCGGTTATGGCTTCAGAAGAAAGATTCTCCATCAGGAATCCAGTTCCTGTTCCCGGATGCTCTGTGATATCAATGATGGTATCTGCCAGTCCTCCTGTTCTGTGAGCAACTGGAAGGGTACCATAGTGCAGTGAGTACATCTGATTTAAACCGCAAGGTTCATAGCGTGAAGGCATCAGGAAGAAATCTGCAGCACCTTCCGCTTCGTGGGCTGTAACACTGCTGAAGGCAATATTAACAGCGAGATTATCATGCCTCTTCTCAGCATCCTTGAGCTTTTCTTCATAGTGCTTATCGCCTGTGCCGATTACAAGAAGCTGGAAATTCTCCTGATAAAGCAGTTCTTCAAGTACAGGATGATTGCCACCAAGCAGTTCCGCATAGCCTTTCTGATCAGCAATTCTGGAAATCATGGTAAAGAGAGGAATATCCGGATCAACCTTGAAGCCATATGCTTCCTGTATTCTTGCCTTCAGGGCTTTCTTCCCTGATATGTCCTTGTATGAATAGTGCTCTGTGAAGAATTTGTCTGTCCGTGGATTCCATTCATGAGTATCCATGCCATTGAGAATCCCTTCCAGATCATCCTTTCTCTCCCTCAGGAGCCAGTCAAGACCGCATCCATATTTTTCCGTCTGGATCTCTTCTGCATAAGTAGGGGATACAGTCGTAATCTTATCGGAGAGCTCTAGACCGGCTTTGAGCATGTTGAGTCTTCTTGCTTCCGCAGGACCTGAGAAAACTTCTTCCGGGAATCTGTCTCCTCCGAAAACTGTATCGAAACGAGAGAAATCCCCCTGATAAGCGAGATTGTGAATTGTGAAGACCGTATGTGCTTTTGTCTGTGTTTCCTTGATGTAGAAAGGTACAAGACCTGCTGTCCAGTCATGGCAGTGGACGACATCGCATTTCCAGCCTGATGCTTTCAGATAATATGGGACTGCTTTCGCAAAAAGCATGAAACGTTCTGCGTTATCTGCATAGGGTGTGAATGATGTATCACCGTAGATTCCGCTCCGCTTTGTGAAATAAGGATGTTCCAGACCCACATATTCCACTCCGCCGAGCTTGCGGCTGACGGTAGAGACGCTGACATCCTCATTCATCATGGGGACAGTGAATTCCACACCTTTTCTGAAACCCTTGCGGTCAATGAATGAGTACATCGGCATGAATATGCGGACATCCTCGCCCTTTTTTGCCAGTGCGGGGGACAATGAACCTAACACATCAGCCAGCCCCCCTGATTTGGAGAAGGGGACAGCTTCACTTGAAACCATCAGGATATTCATAGGTTTTATTATCGGCCACGCAAATCATAAAGGCAAGGAAAAACATGCTTTCAAAGCAGGAAATAATGGCAGATTTTGCTGTCGATATGGGAAAAAATAAGGGGCCGTAGCTGAGGTGAACCCTCAAAGCTGGACCTGAAAATAAGCTTAGGCTATCTTCTCTCTGAAAATCAATGGAGGAAGGTAGCCTAATTTCATCTGCATCCTTTCTCTGTTGTAGTACTCAATGTATTCCTCTATTGCGGCTCTGAGCTGCTCTCTTGTCTTGAACTCTTTCTCATGTCCGTAATACATCTCCTTCTTCAGCGTCGAGAAGAACGTCTCCATCTTGCTGTTGTCCAGGCAGTTGCCCTTTCTGGACATGCTCTGAACAATGCCATTCTCCTTGAGGCAGTTCACAAACAATGCATGCTGGTACTGGAATCCCTGGTCAGAATGAATCATCAGCCCCTTGTGATCTGGATGGCTCTGGAGAGCCGTATCAAGCATCTTCATTACCATTGGCATGTTCGGAGACGGGGAGATGTCGTAGCTTATTATCTCTCCGGTGCACAGGTCCTTTATCGGAGACAGATAGAGCTTGCCTTCACCCGTCTGGAACTCCGTGACATCGGTTGCCCATACCTTATCTGGTTCCTTTGCATCAAATCTTCTTTTGAGTCTGTTTGGAGCAATTCTGCCAACTTCACCTTTATACGATGAATACTTTCTTCTTTTGACTGTTACCGGGTAAAGATTGAGTTCACGCATCAGCCTTTTTACCTTCTTATGGTTCACAATAAGCCCTTCCTGATGCAGCGCGGCTGTTATCCTTCTGTATCCGTATCTCTTTTTATGGTATTCGAATATCTCTTCTATACGTTTCTTTATTCCCGCATCCTCATCTTCCCTGTGACGCGCTTTCCAGCTCAGATACGAGCTCTTTGGTACTTTGAAAAATGATGTCAGCTCATACAAATTGTATTCGCCGTTTAGTTCTCTGATGAGCTGGTACCGCTCTTTGCGCGTGAGCGATTCCTTATCTTTTCCCGAACTAAGGGCAGTACTTTTTTTAACAGCTCGTTCTCCCTCTTCAGCAGTTCATTTT
>CALXLB010000019.1 GCA_944389085.1 uncultured Spirochaetaceae bacterium | reverse complement strand
CCCAAGGAATAATAGTCTGAAATGATGATTTAGATTGAAATATAGTATGAATTGATTGTTATAGGCTATCATTTAGTTCGCATTTTTACAGGTAAACTGCTGGTTGAGAAGATTCTACTACTGGTTTGTTGTTTCTCCAGGATCAGAATGTTATCGTGGAGCCATGGAAAAGAAAACGATTGGTACAACTATAGCAGAACTGAGAAAGAAGAATGGCATGACACAGGCAGAACTTGCAGAGAAGCTGGGTATCACAGATAAGGCAGTTTCAAAATGGGAACGAGATCTATCCTGTCCTGATATCGCCACGCTGCCAAAACTTTGTGAAATTCTTGGCATTTCCGTCGATGAGCTTATGCAGGGGGCAGTTATGGAGAAGAAAGGAGCTCAGCCGGAGAAAATCAAAGACCTTATCTATACAGTTCTCAGGGCTCTTTCTCTAGCAATGGGTGTTGCTGTTGCTGTGATATCCATAGTAGACAGAATCGAAATGGAAGTTGCTGCGATGATGCTGGGATTTGGTCTGGCATGTCTTTCTGTCGCCTCGTTTTTGAAGGATGAAGAAGAGTAATCGGATTTAGTCAGGATAGGATCTTGTCTCTCCTTCGGGAGTCGTGAAAATATACCTGATCCTGCCGTCTTTTTCTGTTTTGCCTTCGAGATAGGAATGAGTGAGAATGACCTTGCCGCCTCCTCTTGGAAGGTCTGCAGTATACTGCGGCATGCCAAGACCTGAAAGGGAACGCCTGAGATTCTTCTCAATCTCTAATCCTCGTTCTATGTCTACTCTGAGGTGTTTTGTCCCTTTTACAGGATCGCCCTGGAAGAGATAGTAAGGTTTGATACGTGCCATCAGAAGCTTGTCTGAAAGTTCTATCAGTGTATCTTCGTCATCATTGACACCTTTCAGAAGCACGCTTTGATTGAAAGCTGGGATGCCCATATCTACAAATCCAGCTACTGCTTTTATGGCTTTATCTGTCAGCTCAGCAGGATGGTTGAACTGAGTCATCAGGAACATCGGAGCTCCATCTCTGTGTTTTCGGATTATGGCCATGAGATTTTCCGTAAAACGCTCAGGATAAACTGCTACTGCTCTCGTGCATAGACGGAGAATCACAGAAGGGCAGGTTGATCTGAATATTGAGAGCAGCATGTCGATATGGCTATCGGAAAGTGTGAAGAAATCGCCTCCTGTCAGCAGAACTTCCCTTATTTCCCTGTGCTTTGCAATGTATTCTGCGGCTTCTCTTATTTCAGCTTCGCTTGCAGGCCCTGACAGGTGGCCGGTGAAGCGCCGTCTGAAGCAGTGCCGGCAGTAAGCAAAGCATCTGTCTGTGGTCTTGAAAGCTGCCCTGTTTGTGTATCTGTGTACGAGTCTTTCTGTACCGCTATGCTTTGCTTCTTCTTGTGGATCTGGATTGCCTTCGTCGTCATTGTTTTCTTCTGCGCTGGGGACGAACTGCCGACGTATTGCGGGGTTGTCCAGCAGATCTTTTATATCATCGGAAATGAGTAGCGGCAGCGTATCCGGTCCCTCTGGATTCCAGCTCTTCTCCTCATCTGTAAGCTTCAGTATTTCAGCAAGTTCTGCCAATTCTGTGATTGCCATGCCGATTTTATAGCACCAGTTCAACGCTCAGACAATAGAGCAAGACCAGATAATGCTGTATGGTAGAAAGCGGAGGGAATTTATGTCAGAAAAGAAAGGCCTTTCCGGCTACTGGAAGACTACATTTCTAATTGGACTGGGATTCTTCACGATGGGGTTGATGGATCCGCTCTATGATACATATGTACCAATGTTTCTTGGCAATTTCATAGAATCGCAAGCACTCGTCGGATCCGTGATGACACTGGATAATATCCTTGCGATATTCCTCATTCCTGTTTTCTCCGCACTGTCGGATAGAACGGTGACAAGAATAGGGCGACGTATGCCTTATATCATTACACTCTTGCCGCTGGCTGCTGTGTTCTTTGCGCTTGTGCCTTTCTCTGCACTGGAATCCCTGGTGTTTCTCTGCATCACGATTTTCATGCTGAATATCTTCAAGCAGGCTGTAAGAGGACCAGTTGTTGCTCTTATGCCTGATATGGTGCCATCAGATCTCAGAAGCGAAGCCAATGGTGTGATAAACACAATGGGAGGGCTTGCAACTATTCTTGGTACGGTACTTCTTGCCCGTTTGATGGATGTACGCGTGAATGTTCCTGACTTTGGGGAGAGGGATATGATTCTTGCTTTCCCTGTTGCATCCGTCTTTGTAATCATCGCTGTTGTTCTTCTTTTCATCTTCGTGAAGGAGAAGAAGAGCACCGTCGCTGCAGAGGATAAAGGAGATAAGGAGAAGAAGGAACCACTCCTGAAGAGTCTTAAAGAAATTTTTGCGGAAAAAGAGAAGAGTGCTCTTTTTATTCTTCTTTCACTTCTTTGCTGGTTCATTGCTTATCAGGGAATATTGCCATTTGTCGGTGATTACACTGCAACTGAATTAGGCACAAGTTCCGGAGTGGCTGCACTCTCTGCTGGTATGGTCGGTATTGCTTATGCTGCTTTCGCTGTTCCTTCTGGAAAGTTTGCTCATCGCCACGGAAGAAAGAAGACTATCAGGGGAGCTCTTCTGGCTATTGTCGTTGTACTACTCCTTGTCTTCCTGCATGGTACGCTTACACCGGGAATGAATCCGACATTCCGTCTTGTTACGTTCTGGCTTCTTCTGTTCCTGTTCGGTATTTTCTGGGTTACGGTTGTCACTAACTCATTCCCGATGCTCTGGCAGATGGCCGATTACCAGACAATAGGTATCTACACAGGTGCTTACTACTTCTTCTCCCAGCTGGCTTCAATCATAGCACCTCCTCTTGCAGGAGGTTCCATCGACCTTTTCGGATATCCTGCACTCTTTTTATTCGGTCTGGTATTCATGCTCATTGCTCTCATTCTCATGCGCTATGTGCATAGGGGCGAACCTGAGGACGACTGATGAGAACTGGCAAGCATCCAGTAAGGCATGCTTTGCTGGATGCTTTAGAAAATAATTGTGCTGCTGAATGATGCTGCTGTATAGTTATGGAAGAGGTGGTTTTATGAAAGGTTTTCGTTTCAGGTATCTTTTCCTTATCGCAGCTATAGGAATATTCGTCTATCTTGCTTATTTTTCCTATGGGAACATGCAGAACTATGTAGAGGAAATCACTGACATGGCACTTTCAGGAGAGCCTGTTGAGATGTATAAAAGCCTTATTTCCGATCTTGTGACAGAACGGGATGGAAGGACATATGGTGAAGTCTTTGAACTGATGTTCAGGAACAATATGATATTCCTTGGAATTACAGCAGTACTTTACTTATTAATGATTTTTCTGGCAGTTGCCGGAATATGGATTCCGTTCAATGGACTTCTGGCATTTATTCTGAGCATCCTGAATGTTGATACATATTTCATTATGGCACCCAAGGGAACCCCTGCAACGTTAGCCATCATCTCTCTTGTTCCTGTAGCGCTCTCGCTTCTTTATCTTATTGGTGGACACTCTGCAAGGAAGGAGAGAAAAGCACGCAGAAGGGCGGAGAAAATATGATAGAGAGGGGGCAGCCCCCTCTCTCAGATATCAGACTACTTTATTGTATCCTGCTACAAGAACATAAAGCTCTTCATAAGGAACATTCAGAAGTTCGGCTGATGTACGGATATCGGAATCTGGTACTTCATTAAGCTGAATTGGTTCTGCGGGAGTTATGACAGGAGCGTTCTTTAGCGTCTCTGCAATTTCTTCGCTGCAGAATACTGCAGCATATTCCACAGGATTATATCCCCATGACTCTCCAAGAGTTGTGTCTGCTCCATTCCGCAGTAGTGCATTAATGATAATTAACGAAGCATCATCATCTTTTTCGAGCTCTCTCAACAGAGGTGTGCCATCGTAATCATCAGTCTTGTTTACATCAGCCAGTCCCGAATTAAGGATAGCCATAGTAATGTCTTCAGAGCAGTAAGCGATGGAATAGATAAGCGGTGGATATCCCCATGATTCGCCGGTATTGGGGTCCGCTCCCTGATCGAGCAGTGCCTGTACCACATCAAGCGATGCCTCATCATCTTTCTCGAGTTCTCTCATCAGAGGTGTACTATCGTAATTATCAGTCTTGTTTACATCAGCCAGTCCCGAATTGAGGATTGCCATGGTGATGTCTTCAGAGCAGTAAGCGATGGAATAGATAAGCGGTGGATATCCCCATGATTCGCCGGTATTGGGGTCCGCTCCCTTGTCGAGCAGTGCCTGCACAATATCAAGCGATGCCTCATCATCTTTTCCGAGTTCATGAAACAGCGGAGTATTTCCATAATTATCTGCAATGTTCACATCAGCTTTTCCGCTGTTTATGATTGCAAGGATAACTTCATCAGAACAGTTCGCAATGGCATAGGTGAGTAAGGTGTCCGATGAAATTTTACCATTATCTGGATTTGCTGAATCATAGGAAAGCAATAGCGATACAGTTTCAGCAGATGCTTCTTCATTTTTTTCAAGTTCATCAATAAGAAGAGCTTGCATATCAAGATTGGCAAGAAAAATGGCTAAATTCTGATCTTCCTGTGCGTATACAGGAAAAAAAGACAGTGCAATCAAAAGAATAGTGACAATCCTTTTCATTCAACCTCCCAAAAGAGAAAGCAGGGAATCAGAATATTGCATATCTGTGTTTTGTCCCCTCCACTCTTTAAATAGAGTAACCTGCTTTTGAGGTGTATGAAAGTTAAATTTTCACGAAAAAAGGAGCTGTTGCCAGCTCCTTCTGCAAGACTGTCAAAGCTTTTAGCTGTTGACTCTTTCGAGATACTCTTTTGTCTCTGTGTTGACTCTGATCTTCTCGCCCTGCTTGATGAAGATAGGAACGCGGACGCGGAGGCCTGTCTCTGTTGTGACATACTTTGTAGCGCCCTGTACTGTATCTCCCTTTACAGCTTCTTCAGCCTCTGCGACTGTGAAGACAATCTTTGAAGGGATTGTGATGTCGAGAACCTGCTCTTCCCAGAATGTTGCTCTGTATGTCTCTCCTTCCTTCATGAAGTACTCATAGTCAGTGAAGGATTTCATAGGAACATCAATCTGATCGAAAGTATCTGTGTTCTGGAAGTAGAAATTCTCTCCATCATTGTAGAGATACTGGAGATCCTTATCCTCTACTGTAATGTCCTCAGCGTTGTCCTGGCTCTTCATTGTCTCTGAAAGAACCTGGCCTGTTGCTGGGCTCTTGAGCTTGAGACGGACGAATGCTGATCCCTTTCCAGGGTTGACGAACTCACGCTCGATGCAGACGAACGGCTGACCCTTGATCAGGAGAGCAGTTCCCTTGTCAATCTGACCTGCTTTAATCATATTGTTACCTCGTTGATTGGACTGTTTCCGGTTTTTACTGCCGTAGCATATCAGAAAGGGGAAATAAAAGTAAAGGCTCTATGCAATTAAGTCCGAGATGGACGGCAAGAAGCCTGTCGAGCCCCATAGCTCCTCCGGATGATTGAGGAATATTGAGAGAGGGGAAAGATGGGTCGATTTCCGGAATGATATCATCGGTACCTTCCCTTAGTTCCCTCATCTTTCTGTTCTCTTCCGTGAAGTATTTTTCCGTTTCGTTTTTATCTGTTTCTTCGTCGTAGCAATTTGCAATCTCGATGCCTGAAATATACATTTCCCAGCGTTTTTTCACAGGTCTGTTTTTCTCATTCTTGGCAAGACATGCGATTTTATCAGGATATTCAGTAAGATAGACTTCCCTGTCTTTGGGGAGAGATGGCTCTGTGTATGTAAGGAAGATGCGGTTGAATGTATCATCCCAACTTTCATCTTCCCCCGGTTCTAGGCCAAGCCTTTTAGCTTCTTTGCGGAGGTGATTGATATTTTCGGCTTTATCCATATCAACACCGGCATATTTCATCATAGCTTCACTCATTGTGATAACCAGTGGTTTTTCTTCAAGCCATTGAGGTGCGATGCCTTTTAGGGCAGTTGATCTGATCATGTCTTCAGTGATAGCTATCGAATCCTTGTCATCAGCTCCTACTGTATAGTATTCAAGCATTGTGAATTCCGGATTGTGCACATCTCCAAGCTGCTCTGAATTGCGGAAGCATTGGGAAATCTGGAAGATGGATCCACTCCCTGCTGCCAGCAGTTTCTTCATGAATATCTCGGGAGATGGAATTAGATAGAGATCTCTGGAGCCTGCGAATTCATTTATGAATCTTGTTCCAAAGGCTTTGATTGTCGGTTCTGGAATGAGATATGGTGATAGCGTCGGGGTCGACACTTCCAGATAATCTTTATCGATGAAATATCTTCTGATGTTCATCAGGAGCTCTGATCGCTTCCTTGCAGCTTCGAAATTGTACATGCCGCGATTGTATTGCCCTCTCTCGTCAGTTGCAATACTATCACAGTATGGCAAATTACGAGACGGGAGAGCCTGTATATGCGCTCGCAACCCCGTATTCCCCTTCGGCACTGGCTGTCATAAGAGCCTCCGGTGATAACATACTTTCTCTTTTCCAGCCTTATTTCACTGGTAATCTGATTAAGGCACGTTCTTCATCTGCCATTCATGGCTATATTGAAGATGGGAACGGTAAACGGATTGATGAGGTAATGGTTATCAAATATGAGAAAGGGCATGGATATACCTCTGAGGAGGCTTTTGAGATCATGTGCCATGGTTCGCTGGCAGTGATAAGGGAAATAGAGAAGATTCTCGTCAAGGCTGGCATACGAGAGGCGCTGCGCGGTGAGTTTACTTACAGAGCTTTCATGCATGGCCGTATGGATCTCACAGAAGCAGAAGCTGTCGAGGAGATTGTGAAATCGAAGACCGGGACTGCATCTGGAGAAGCGCTGGAACGTCTTTCCGGCTCAATAAGAGCGGAAGCGGAAAAGGCAAAGGATGCCATCCTTGATATTCTTGCTTCCCTTGAAGTTGAACTTGATTACGGCGAGGATGAGATTCCTGATGACTGGGTATTTCCAAAAGAGCGCGTTGTGGCGATTCAATCGAGACTCAGTGCGATAGCTTCTACATTCAAAGCTTCCAGATTATGGTCTGAGGGGGCGCTTGTAGTCATTGCTGGCAGGACGAATGCAGGTAAGAGCTCTCTTTATAATGCTCTTCTGAAGGAGAACAGGGCGATAGTCTCTCCGATTGAAGGTACTACGCGGGATTATATTGAAACAGAGGCAATTATTTCAGGTATTCCTGTGCGGCTTTTCGATACAGCTGGTCTGAGAGAAACCGATGAAGCTGTTGAAGCCGAAGGGATAAGACGATCTGAAGAGCTGATGGAGAAGGCTGACCTGGTTCTCTATGTCATCGATCCTTCTTCTGATGATAAAGCCCCGGAAGGAAAGAAGATTCTTCCTGTCTATTCACGGCAGGATCTCTCTCCTTCATCGGAAGGACTTTCCTTCTCTTCTGTAACGGGTGAGGGCATTGCAGATGTCCTTGAGGCTGTTAAAGAGAAGCTGTCTGAGGATCTTGAGAGCACGGAAGGGGTTCCTAGGATTGATTCGGAGAGGCAGAGGGAGAAGCTTCTTGAGGCTTCCCAGGCTCTCTCTGATGCAGAGGAAAGCCTTCAGTTCGGTGCTGATGTTACTGCAATGTATCTTCAGAGCGCGCTGACTGCGCTGGGAGAGCTTACAGGCAGTGTGACAGGAGAGGATGTTCTTGATAGACTTTTCTCTTCATTCTGCTTAGGGAAATGATATGCGGGATTATGATGCGATAGTCATTGGCGGAGGCCATGCAGGTATAGAGGCTTCCCTGGCATTGTCCAGAGAAGGTTTTGATACGCTTCTGGTGACACAGTCTCTGGATGCGATAGGGCGTATGAGCTGCAATCCTTCAATCGGTGGGCTTGCAAAAGGCAATCTTGTCAGGGAAATCGATGCTCTCGGTGGAGAGATGGGACATCTGGCAGATAGCACGATGATACAGATGCGAATGCTCAACAAACGCAGAGGTCCGGCTGTGCAGGCTCCTCGTGCCCAGGCTGATAAATTCAGCTATTCCCGTCTTGCGAAGGAGACGCTGGAGAAGGAAAAGCATCTATCTCTCTTTATGGATACGGTGACAGATTTTCTCGTTGATGAAGAGAAGCGTTGTGTCATTGGTATTGTTACCGCACGTGGATGGAAGATCTCCTGCCGTGTTGTTGTGCTGACGACTGGTACATTCATGGATGGCAAGATCTTCATAGGGGAATATGAAGAACAATGTGGAAGACTGAATGAAGAGGCAGCCATCGGACTCGGGGACAGCCTCAGACGTCTTGGCTTCCATACTGGGCGCATGAAGACAGGAACTCCTGCAAGAGTAAGGAAAAGTTCTCTTGATCTGGACGAGATGGATGTTCAGCCCGGAGATGATCCTATGCTTCCTTTTTCTTTCATGGCTGACTCCATTTCCCGTCCATCGCTTCCTTGCTACGTGACATATACAAACGAAGAGACGCACAGGATTATCAGGGAGAATATCTCCAGATCCCCTCTCTATGGTGGCAAGATTGTAGGAAAAGGGCCTCGTTATTGTCCTTCAATCGAGGATAAGGTCGTGCGTTTCCCGGATAGAGAAAGACATCAGATCTTTGTAGAGCCGGAGGGCATGGGAACTGAGGAGATGTATCTCAATGGTCTTTCCTCTTCGCTCCCTGAGGATGTGCAGCATGCGTTCATTCATTCCATTCCAGGCTTGAGACACGCAGAGATCATGAGGCCTGCATATGCTGTTGAATATGACTATCTCGATCCATTGGATCTCATGCCATCCCTGGAAAGCAAGATACTTGCAAATCTCTTCATTGCCGGTCAGACGAATGGTACTTCAGGTTATGAGGAAGCTGCTGCACAGGGTATCATTGCAGGCATCAATGCTGCAGAGAGACTGAAAGGTGAGAAGCCTTTCATCCTTTCCCGTACTGAAAGCTATATAGGTGTTCTGATTGATGACCTTGTCACGAAAGGTACCAAGGAACCATACAGGATGTTCACCTCCAGAGCTGAGTATCGTCTCTCTCTCCGTCATGATACTTCCGATCAGCGTCTGACAGCTAAATCCTATGCATTGGGGCTGGCAACAAAGGAGAGGATGGAAAGGCTGGAGAGAAAGAGCGAGGAGATCAGAAGAGTCAAGGAGATTCTCCAGCATACGCGAATAGGACAGAAGAGTGCTTATGAGAGCCTCAGAGAACCGGAGAAGGATATACATTCATTTGAAATCCCTCAGCTTGAGGGGTATTCTGAGGAGGTTCTTACTGAAGCAGAACTTGATATAAGGTATTCTGGATATATCGAAAGGCAGGAGAGGGAGCTGGAAAAAGCAAGAAAAGCTGAGAATATGGTTATTCCTTCCGATTTCGATTATGATGCAGTTGATGGCATCTCCAGCGAGGCTCGTGAGAAACTGAAAGCCGTAAGACCTGTTTCCATCGGACAGGCAATGAGAATTTCCGGCACGAGGGTTTCTGATATTGCAGTGCTCGCAGTTGCTGTAAGGAGTATTAAGCGTGGATAAGGAGCTTTTGGTTTCAGGATTAGAGAGGCTTGGCATTGGCGTTGATGAGAGAATAATGCAGAGTCTTTCTGTCTATTTAGAAGAAATCATGCTCTTCAATCCTGCGCTGAAGCTTGTCGGAGACAAGGATCCCGATGAGATAATCATAAAGCATATACTGGATTCGGCGGCTGCCTGGCCAGTATTCAAAGAAGAGACGGAAACGGGATGTACGATTGCGGATCTCGGATCTGGTGCGGGGTTCCCGGGCGTGGTGCTTGCCATTCTTTTCCCAGATCGCAATTTCGTGCTTGTCGAACGCATGAAAAGGCGTTCTCAGTTCCTACAGGGAGTCCTTTTGAGGACAGGGCTGAAGAATGCCAGGGTTGAGGAGAATGACCTCAGTGCAGTGAGAAGTACTTTCTCTGCTGTTACATGCCGTGCGTTTCATCCTGTTTTTTCCTTCGTCGAGGATGTTGAACATGTCCTTGCGCCGGGAGCGCC
>CALXLB010000018.1 GCA_944389085.1 uncultured Spirochaetaceae bacterium | reverse complement strand
CGTTACAGGTATCGGACCAAACGACGTTTACTCAGCTATCCAGCAGGGAACAATCGATGGCGCAGAGAACAACTGGCCTACATACGAGTCAATGGGCGACTATCAGGTAGCTCCATACTTCGTACTTGATGGACACACAAGAGTTCCTGAGATTCTTCTTGCTTCTGAAGCTGTTCTCGAGACACTTGCTCCAGCAGATGTTGAGATCATCAAAGAGTGTGCAAAAGAGACACAGGCATATGAGATTGAGCAGTGGGCACTCCGCGAGCAGTCTTCTGAGGAGAAGGTTACTTCTGAAGGCGTAACTGTAACTGAGCTTTCTGCTGAAGAGCTTGCTAAGTTCCAGGAGAGAATGGCTCCTATCTATTCACAGTACGGTGCTGGATACGAGGATCTTATCGCTCAGATCCAGAACATGGGACTTTAATTTCTGTTAATGCTCAGGGTCGGGGGGTAACTTTTGCTCCCCGATTCGGCTTTTATAGGGAGGCGGACAATGTCCGATTCAAAGATCAGGAAATATCTCCTGGAAAACAAACTGGCAATTGATAAATCCCAGTATAAGAATGGAAAGATTCCAGCAAGAGCATATGTAATGCTCATCAACCACTGGTGTCACAAGCTTATTCTGACGATTTCCCAGATTGCTGTTATTGTCATGCTCTGCATCGTATTCTTCAACGTTGTTCTGCGTTACTGCTTCAACTCAGGCATCGGTGCAGTAGACGAAGTGGCAAGACTCCTTGTCACTCTCTTCACATTCCTCGCATGTGCTATTGGTGTTAGAGACCATATGCATATTTCTGTCACAATAGTCTACAGCAGACTCAAGAAGGGCGGAAAGATGCGTAAGTTCATGGATGTACTTGGAGATGTAGCAACACTCCTCTGCGGTATATTCCTTCTCTATTACGGCACAATGTACATCGTAAGACTCAAGCCAGGCTTCCTGCCTATGACTGGTCTTCCGACATGGATTCAGTATATCCCGGCTCCACTGGGTGGATTCGTAGTCACATTTGACTCAATCCTCTTCCTCACCGGGCTCATCAAACCAGATGATCTTCTCTACTCAGAACCAGAAGTAGACTACGAAGAGATGGTCAAGCAGCAGGCAGCAGAAGCAGCAGCTGCAGCAAAGAATGGAGGTAAAAACTGATGAACGGTATTGCTACACTTGTGCTTATCGGTGGTTTCTTCCTCCTGATGGCATTTAAGATTCCTGTAACATTCTCCATGCTCCTTGCAGCTATTGGATCAATGTTCTTCGTTCCGCTTGCAAACCCAACCACAATGGTCAGAATGATGATTGATGGTGTAAGCAACTTCACAATGCTTGCTATTCCGTTCTTCATCGTCATGGGTGAGATTATGGCGGCGGGTCAGATATCTGATAAGATCGTTGACCTTGCAAACCTCGTTGTCGGTCGTTTCCGCGGTGGTCTTGCATATGTTAACTGTATTGACTCTATGTTCTTCGGTGGTATCTCCGGTTCAGCTGTTGCTGACGTATCATCACTGGGATCTGTTGTTATCCCTATGATGGTCAAGCAGGGCTATGACAGAGAGTTCACAGTAGGTCTTACTGTTACAACTGCATGCCAGGGTGTTCTTATCCCGCCATCACACAACATGGTTATCTACGCTCTTGCAGCTGGTACAGGTGTCTCCATCGGACAGCTCTTCTATGCAGGTTTCGCTCCTGGAATCTGTCTCGGTCTTGGCTTCATGCTCATGTGTCTCCTTCTTGGAAAGAAGCACAACTTCCCGAAGGGAGAGAAGATGTTCAAGGACGACAAGGTCCGCTGGATTGGTATTGGCGATACAGCAAAGAGCGGCAAGCTTCCTGAAGGCGAAGGCTGGATCAGCTTGGGCAAGCTCAGACTTGGTAACTGTATGAAGGTTCTTCTCAGCGCTATCCTTCCTATGATGACTCTTGTAATCATCCTCGTTGGAACTGGTGCTGGTGTCTTCACAGCTACAGAGAGCTCCGCTGTTGCTTGTTTCTACACATTCATCCTTACATACTTCATCTTCCGCGCTGACAAGATTAAGAACTTCTTCAAGGTCATCAAGAACTCACTGAAGACTCTTGCTGTTGTTCTTACGCTTATCGCTACAGCAAAGGCATTTGCTTACATGATGACTCTTCTCAGAATTCCTAACGCAATCACAAATGCTCTCATTGGTTTCTCTGAGAATCCGTATGTAATCTTCCTTATCATCAACATCCTGCTTCTCATCCTCGGATGCTTCATGGATATGGCTCCACTGATCATGATTATGACACCTATCCTTCTTCCTGTTGTACAGAAGCTTGGTATGACTGATATCCACTTCGGTATCGTTCTTATCTTCAACCTCGCTATCGGTCTGTGTACACCTCCTGTTGGTTCTGCACTCTTCGTTGGCTGTGCTGTTGGTAAGACATCACTCGAAGCTACTGCAAAGAAGATGCTTCCATTGTTCGCAACAATGGTTATCCTTCTTATTGTATTTACTTACGTACCTTACATCTTCAGAATCCCACTTTTCGGATATTGATCTGATGAATTGCCCGCTTCCTTTCCGGGGGCGGGCTTAGTTTATTTTTTTTGCATATGAAAATATTGATTATTGGTGCAGGTAGAAGAGGTGTTCGTATCGGCAGGCATCTTGCCGCTGAAGGCTCTTCAATCACATTTCTTGACAGATCGATTTCACGCTGCCGTGCAGCTGAAGCAAAAGTTGACTGTCTTGCTGTCTGCGGTTCGGGAACTGATCTCGAAAAGCTCAGGGAAGCAGGAGCAGAGGATGCTGATACAGTCATTGCTGTGACAGACTCCGATGAAGTCAACATCGTATCCTGCGGAATCATTGCCTCAGAATTTCCATCGGTTGTAAATACAATCGCGGCAATCCGTTCAGCAGGTTATCTTGGTGCAGAAGGTTTACCGCCAAAGATTCTTGGCATTACTCATATAATCAACCCGGATCAGGAAGGGGCACACCGTATTCTTGATACGATTCACTATGGACTTTATCGTGATACACTGATTTTCCCAGGAACTGATTTCATGATTTTCACTGTCCAGGAGGGGCAGGGAGCAATCAAGCAGGGTGACACAGTCATGGCTCTTCGCAAGCGTATCGCAGAGAACTTTGTCATAGCAGCTCTCTACAGGCACGGTGCTGTAATAATCCCTACCGGTGATACTGAATTCAAACAGGGGGATATCGTTGTCATCATCACAGACAGCGATAAAGCATATGCTGCGCTGAGCGGATCGGCTGAGCGCGAGGTATATACAGAACCCGACAACATCGTCATTCTCGGAGCTACAAGAATCACCAGGTTCCTTCTCTATGCATTCTCCCCGAAGGAGAGAAAGAGAGTCCGTCTGATTGAAAAAGATCCTGTTGCCGCAGAGGAATTCTCATCCCTCTTTCCTGAGGTTACTGTTCTCAATGCCTCCATCACAGATGAAAGCATCTGGGAAGATGAGGATCTCGGGGACTCCGATCTCTTCATAAGCCTGACAGATAATGATGAGCTCAATATCGTCACAGCAGGATATGCCAGAAGGATCGGAACAAAGAAGACAATGGCTCAGGTCAAGTCGAATACGAATTACAGCCAGTTTGCCTTATCCCTTGGTGTGGATGTCGCTCTTTCAATCACTGATGTTACTGTAGATTCCCTCATCCGGTATCTGCGTGGTGATGGTATTTCTGCTATGCATACACTCTTTGAAGGGGAACTGGAAGTATATGAATATGTCATTCAGGATACTTTCCCGTTCCTTGGTAAAGCTCTCAAGAATGTGCATTTCAGGAGCAGAATCGTCATAGCAGGCGTAAGACGCACAGATGGTACTTCACTTGTTCCTGATGGTGAATATGTCTTTACCGAAGGTGATAGCCTCATACTCTCAATCCGTCATGATGAGAGTGGATACCTGAAGGAGCTGTTCCGCTGATGCATGTAAAATCTGTTTTACGCGTTCTTGCGCTCATTCAGCTCCTTGTCGGTATATGCATGCTTCTTCCGTTTGCTCTGGCATTCTATTACAACGAAAGTGCGGCGATAGAAGCTTTTGCGATAACAGAAGGTGCTATTGTTCTCTTTGCTTTTGTCATACTTTTAGCGACAAGAAAGGAAAAGACTACAATCAAGGCACGTGACAGCTATCTTCTTGTCACTCTTGTCTGGGTGATTGCAACTGCATTCGGTGCATTGCCGCTTTATCTGACTCATACATTTGAAACATATCCTTCCTGCTATTTCGAGATAATGTCAGGTTTCACAACGACAGGAGCTACAGCATTATCCTCGATTGAGGATAAGATGAAGTCCATCCTCTTCTGGCGTGGTATGACTAACTGGCTTGGCGGTATGGGTATCGTTGTTCTTTTTGTTGCGCTCATTCCGTTCATGGGGATAAAGGGAACAAGCCTTGTCAACGCAGAGTCTGTCGGACCGACGAAAGACAAGCTGACACCGAAGATCCAGCATACGGCTTTTGCTCTCTGGGCAATCTATACAGTCTTCTCGGTTATTCAGGTATTGCTTCTCTGGATCAAGATACCACTGTATGATGCTGTGACTGTCATGTTCGGAACGATGGGAGCAGCAGGTTTTTCTGCCATGAACTCTTCAATTGGCGGTTATCACTCTGCTTATGTGGACTGGATAGTAATAATCTTCATGATTATCGCAGGTTCCAACTTCGCCCTGTATTTCAAGGCTATCAAATGGCATGTGAGAGAAGCTGTAAAAGATAAGGAGCTGAGGCTTTACCTCCTGATCATCATTTCTTTTACTCTCATGATTACCTTCGATGTGATGGATACATATGGTGGTTTCATCACAGCTCTCCGCTATGCGGCATTCCATGTTGCTTCGATTATAACAACAACAGGCTTTGCCACTTATGATTATAATTTCTGGCCGCAGTTCTCGAAGACGCTGCTTGTGCTTCTCTTCTTCGTCGGAGGATGTGCAGGATCTGCAGGTGGTGGTATCAAGGTGACAAGAGTAGGGGCGATGATCTCGCTGGCGAAGAACGCAATAAAAAAGCGCCTTCATCCAAATGCTGTGATACCTCTGAAACTCGGGGATGCAAATGTGGATCAGAGTACCATGCTCTCTCTTGCAGGCTTTGTCGGGGCATATATAATCTCTGGTCTTATCGGAACTGTGATCTTCTCTCTTTCCGGATATGACTTTGAAACGTGCTTTACAGCAAGCTTCCTTCTGCTTGGAAATATCGGAATAGGTATGGGAGATGTAGGTCCCAGCGGTAATTTCTCAATCTTCAGTGACTGGATTCTTTCTGCCGGTTCTTTCCTGATGCTGATCGGAAGATTGGAGCTTTTCACTGTATTTGCTCTCTTCACGAGAAATTTCTGGAAGAAATAAATCTTTTCTCTCCTTTCGGGTGTACACTATAAGAAAGGAGAGAACAATATGAAAAAAGTTCTTACCATCGCCGCACTATCTCTGGCAGCTGCGGCATCAGCTTTCGGCTGTTCCGGATTTGCATGGCATACAGAGGATGATTGCCATCTTCTCGGCCGTACATATGATATGTTCGGAGACCTCAGCGGAAACAAGATCACAGTAGTCGCACCGGGCTATGAGCTTCATACATCGCCTTCAGGAGAGGGCGGAACCGTTACTATGAAGTATGGTTTTATCGGAAATGGTATCCAGGGATCTGTTTCTCCTATCTTCACAGATGGAATCAATGAGAAAGGATTAATGGGCACGCTGCAGAATTTCCCTGGCTATGGGCATTATAATACTCAGCAGGCTGAAGGGAACACGGACCTTCATCCGGCTTTCTTCGTTCCTTACATGCTTGGTACATGTGCAACAGTCGATGAGGTTGCAGAAGCTGTAAAGCATCTGAACCTTACCGATGAGCTTATCTTCGGGGCACATATGTCTGTCCATTATATCTTCTCCGATGAGACGGGTGAGGCCATTATCATCGAACCCGATGAAGATGGTATCACTGTTCACAGGAATACAATCGGAATCATGACCAATTCTCCGAACTATGAGTGGCAGGTGACAAATCTCAAGAATTATGTGCCTGTGTCGAACGTAGATACACCTCCTCGTGAGCTTCTTGGTCTTACAGTCTCGGCATTCGGCAACGGTACTGGCGGCAGCTTCGGTCTTCCCGGCAGTTACTCATCTCCTTCCCGCTTTGTACGTCTGGCATTTGCAAAGGAGTTTGCTCCGCTGGGGAAGAATGAGCTCGATGGAGTCACAAGAATGTTCGATACATTCTCAGTTGTCAATGTTCCTGATGGTATGCTCAAGGAAAGCGCAGATCATGATGATTACGAGAGAACACTCTGCACAGCAGTCATGTGCGCAGAGAGCAGGACGTACTATTTCTCTCCAGCAGAGAACAGACGTATCAATGCTTACAGTGTAGAGAATGCTCTTAAGGCTATGGCTGATGACGAGACAATCGCTTATTATCCTATACCGATTGAAGAAGATGTGAATTACGTTATCTGAACTGGATGATTGAGAAAATCATGACAGATATGTTATAATCGCTCTCAATTAGACAAAGGCGTCTATCTCTTATGGGATAGGCGCTTTTTCTGTTATGGAGTGAGTATGGAGCGAAAATACATTTTTGTCACAGGTGGAGTCGTTTCCGGATTGGGAAAGGGTGTGAGTGCTGCAAGCCTTGGACTGCTTCTCAAACAGCGTGGACTGAAGATTGCCGCACAGAAACTGGATCCGTATCTGAATGTCGATCCGGGTACGATGAGTCCGTATCAGCATGGGGAGGTGTTTGTTACGGAGGATGGTGCTGAGACCGATCTGGACTTAGGTCATTATGAAAGGTTCATCGATGAGAACCTGAACAGGAAATCAAATCTGACAAGCGGAAAGGTATTCTGGAATATACTTGCCAGAGAGAGGAAAGGTGAGTATCTGGGAAAAACTGTACAGATAATTCCTCATGTGACTGATGAGATAAAAGCTGCAATATATTCTCTTGGAGAGATGACCGGGGCAGATGTTGTCATAACTGAAATCGGAGGAACGATAGGTGATATAGAAAGCCAGCCGTTTCTGGAGGCTGCAAGGCAGCTGCGTACAGAAGTCGGAACCAGAAACTCGATGTTCATTCATGTAGTGCTTGTTCCATATCTTAACTGCAGCGGAGAGTATAAGACAAAGCCAAGCCAGCATTCTGTCCATGAACTTCAAGGGATGGGAATAATGCCTGATTGCATAATCGCCCGTTCGGATAAGACTCTCGATGATGATATCCTCTCGAAAATTGCCATGTTCTGCAATGTTGAACGGCAGGCTGTTATCGGTAATGAGAACATCTCTCCGATTTATGCTCTTCCTCTTCTGCTTCATGAGCGGGGTTTCGATGATTATGTTGTCAGAAGGCTTTCTCTGGATTGTCATGACTGCGATCTTGCAGTCTGGAGCAGTGCAGTAGGTCGCATGATCGGTGAAAAGAAGCATAAAGTGAGAATCGCAATCTGCGGGAAATATGTGAAACTCCATGACGCTTATCTTTCAATCAATGAGGCACTTTATCATGCAGCCTGTTTCAATGATGCAGAACTTGAGCTTTCATTCGTCGATACAGAGGAAGTCGAGGAAGAAGGAGCAGAACAATTCCTGAAAGATGCTGATGGAATCCTGGTACCCGGAGGTTTTGGTGCAAGAGGCATTGAAGGAATGATTCTCTCTGCCCGTTATGCACGTGAGCATGATATACCGTACTTCGGAATCTGTCTTGGAATGCAGATTGCTGTAATCGAGGCTGCCCGTTCTCTCGCAGGGCTTAAAGCGGCGAATTCTAGGGAGTTCGATCCGGATGGAAAAGAATGCGTGATAGATCTGATGGACGAACAGCGCAATATCGTGGCAAAGGGAGGGACTATGCGTCTTGGCTCTTATCCTTGTGAGATTCAGCAAGGTACGCTGCTGCATAAACTCTATGGAACTGAACACGTGGAAGAGAGGCACAGGCATCGCTATGAGGTATCTCCTGTTTTCCGTGACAGGATTGCAGCAAGCGGCATAGTCTTCAGCGGAATGAGCCCTGATGGAAAGCTTGTTGAGGCGATGGAGAATCCTTCATGCAGGTTCTTCCTGGGAGTGCAATCCCATCCTGAATTCAAGAGCCGGCCCAATAAAGTCCATCCGCTGTTCGATGGTTTCGTTAAAGCGTGCTTAGGCTGATTGCTGCAGAAAGCATAGAAGGCAGGACGTGTAGGATCCTGCCTTTCTCTATTACACTCCGCTGCTGCCGTAATTTGACAGCACTCTTGCCGATGGGTCGGTTACATTGCAGCCGGGCCAGTTGCTGTTCGGCATCCAGAAACCAGGAATCATTTTATACTGTCCTGGGTAGAAGCGTTCAAAAATCTCTCTGTACAGCAGGGATTCGGGTGTGAATGGTCTGCCGTTTTCAGGATACTTCCGGTATTCCTCTTCGAGATTACGGCCCTCGTAGAACTTTTCCGCATACTCTTTCAGGTCATCAACCATACTGTGGCCTACTGCATCGCTGAAAGCTGCCTTATCCCTCCACAGAATATCTTCAGGAAGCCAGCCGCCATCCTCGAATGCCTTGCGGAGCAGGTATTTTCCATGTCCTGAGTGGTTCATCTTCATATCCGGATCGATTGAAAGAACGTAGGAGGCGAAATCGAGATCTCCGAAAGGAACCCGTGCTTCGAGGCTGTTGTCAGCAATGCACCGGTCTGCTCTCAGCACATCATAAGCATATAGTTCACGTACACGCTTCTGGCTTTCTTTCTCAAATTCCTCTGGGGAGGGCGCAAAGTCCGTGTATTTATATCCGAAGAGTTCATCGGATACTTCCCCTGTAAGCAGGACTCTTACATCTGTATGCTCATGGATGAAGCTGCAGAGCAGATACATTCCGATACTTGCCCTTATGGTTGTGATGTCATAAGTTCCCAGTGCGTTTATGACATCAGGAAGGACATTTATCACCTCATCAGCTGTCATTGTCACATTGGTATGTTCAGAGCCGAGAAATTCTGCAGTCCTTTCTGCGTATTTCGAATCTATCGGGTCCTTGTCCATTCCGATAGAGAATGTACGTATTGGTTTTTTCAGGATTCTTGTTGCAATGGAGCAGACAAGAGAGCTGTCAAGGCCTCCTGAGAGTAGAAATGCAACAGGTGTGTCTGAATCAAGGCGTTTAGAAACCGCATTCACAAGTTTTTCTCTTATCTTCTTCGTCACTTCTTCGATGCTGCCATATGTGTATTCCTTTACTTCGGAAATATCGCGGTAGCAGATGAATTTCCCGTTTTTGTAATAGTATCCCGGAGGGAATGGTCTCACTTCGCTACAGAACGGAGTGAGCAGGCATGCTTCGCTTGCAAAAGCAATCATGCCATCCTTATCATGGCCATAGAACAGAGGCCTGATTCCTATCGGGTCCCGTGCAGCAATCAATCCATGTTCCTTATCGTATATGACTGTTGCATATTCCGCATCCAGCAACGCGAACATTCTTTCTTTGTATTTTTCATAGAGGTAAAGGATTGTCTCGCAATCTGAATCGGAGTGGAATTCATATCCTTCCGTCTCGAGCTTTTTACGGATTGCTCTGAATCCATATATTTCTCCGTTTGTTATGCTGTATGTGCCTTTATATTCAAAAGGCTGCATTCCACGTTCATCTGGCCCCATAATCGAGAGACGCTGGAAAGCAAGATAAAGATTCTCAGCTGGTGTAAGGATCCTCTCTGCATCAGGTCCCCTTCGCTGTGTTCTCTCGAGAATCTTCCTGATCTGCGGAAGTCCGATTGCACTTCCGCTATAAGCAAAAACTGTACACATACCAATACCTCAGACTGCAGCATAGAGCTGGCTATATGATTTCGATTTATCGGCTTCGATGGCTATGAAGCTGCCTTCTAGACATCGCTTCGCCGGAATGGAGAAAGCTGCGGCGAAATCAGAGATTATCGGACGAAGGATTCTGTCCTTTTCATCCTCTTCAACATTGCGTTTTATAAGCTTCTCAGAAAGATTCAGCGGTACTTTATCTGTCCTCAGATAGATAGTTCCAGCGTACATGCCATTGCCGCAGAAGTATCCTGTGATATCCTTCTTTTCATCTCCAAGCCCAAGAACAATGATGATTCCGCCTGCCAGATATTCCCCTAGAAAAGAGCCTGTTCTTCCTCCGATTACCAGGATGCTTTTGTTATCTTTATAGGCTTTCATGTGGACTCCGGTCCTGTATCCTGTATCCCCAAGGACATATACCCGGCCGCCTCTCATGCCGTATGCCAGGGCATCGCCTGCGGAGCCTTTAATAGCGAGCAAGCCTGCATTCATCGTATCCGCGGCCGCATCCTGTGCGTTTCCATCTACGAATATCGTGCCACCATCGAGATAGGAACCGAGGGCATTGCCTGGTGTTCCTTCGACATGGATGGTACCGTTTCTCATTCCACAGCCTATATATCGTTCTCCAAGACAGCCTGTTATGGTAAGGTTTTCATTCTCATGCTTTCTTACCTCATCCATGCCTTCTTTTCTTATATCAATTACTTTCATCTCATTCTCCTGCATATCTGATTCCAAGGATTTCAAGCTCCTTCACATTGAGATTGACGCCTCTCAGCGCCATTCTGTTTCCACGCAGTGCCTCAATGCTGTTTATTCCCATTCCACCCATGATTTCCTTGATCTCGTGTGTCCAGGCATTCACGAGGTTCACAAGCTTCTCTGCGCCTTTTTCCGGATCAAGCCTTTCTGTAAGCTCTGGCTCCTGTGTGGCCAGTCCCCATGCACAGCGGCCTGTGTGGCAGGCTGCGCATATATGACAGCCAAGAGCGCAGAGGGCAGCGGTGCCGATGGATACAGCATCTGCGCCTAGAGCGATTGCCTTGACTGCATCGGATGAGTTCCTGATGCCACCGGAGGCAATGATGCTGACTCTGTCTCTTATTCTTTCCTCTCTCAGCCTCTGATCTACAGAAGCGATTGCAAGCTCAATAGGTATTCCAACATTGTCGCGGATACGTTTAGGAGCGGCACCAGTGCCTCCTCTGTAGCCATCGATTGAGATGATATCAGCACCGCTTCTGGCGATTCCCGAGGCTATAGGGGCTATGTTATGGACAGCCGCAACTTTGACAATCACTGGTTTTCTGTAGTGCGTCACTTCTTTTATCGACATTACTAGCTGTGCCAGATCCTCGATTGAGTAAATATCGTGATGAGGGGCGGGGCTTATGGCATCGAGACCTTCTGGTACCATTCTGGTTTTCGAGACATCCCCGATAATCTTCTTGCCTGTAAGATGTCCTCCGATTCCTGGCTTTGCTCCCTGTCCGATCTTTATTTCTATAGCCGCTGCTGTGTTGAGATACGTCTCGTGCACTCCGAAACGGCCTGAAGCAACCTGTACAATCGTATTTTCCTTGTATGGATAAAGGCTTTCATGGAGTCCGCCTTCGCCTGTATTCCAGTAGGTGCCGAGTTCTTTTGCAGCAAAAGCCAGAGCTTTGTGCACGTTAAGGCTTATAGCTCCATAGCTCATTGCAGAGAACATAATCGGGGTCTTCAGTTCAAGGTGAGGAGGAAGATTGTCCACTATTCTTCCTATCTCGTCGCGCTGTATGCGTTCCGGACGCTGGCCGATGAATACAGCTGTCTCCATAGGTTCTCTCAACGGGTCGATTGATGGATTCGTTACCTGGCTTGCGTTAAGAAGGAGCTTATCAAAATAGATAGGAACATTGCTTCCTGAAGTTCCCATTGATGATAATAGAACCCCTCCGGTCTCAGCCTGTATAAGTATTTCTTCTATATCATCTTTTCTGAAGACAGAATTACTTCTGAATCTGTTTTCATCTTCAGTGATGTAAAGAGCCTCTGCAGGGCAGAATGTTACACAGCGCTGGCAGTCCACACATTTTTCATGATGGAATATCAGGGTTCTGTTCTCTCCAGCTGTGATTGCTCCGAAAGAACATTCCTTTGTACATCTGAGACATGAGATGCAACTCTCATCTTTCCTTATCCTGTATTTCCTCATATTCTCTTTCCTCTTTCGTTGAGGCCGACGATTACTGCCTCTCCTCCGCGTGGAGCCCAGATTCTATCCGGATTGTCTTCTATTACTCTTATTGCAGCTTCTTCTGAGCTGAAATAGACTGTCTCACCTTTCTCTGCAGCGACGAGGCTTCTGAGCTTAAGTCTGTCGTTGAGAGCCATCATTCCCCCATTGAAGCCTACGAGTATCGAGAAAGGTCCGGTGATGAGGAATGAGGAGAACATCTTTCTCAGGTAGGAAAGCCTGTTCTTCTCTTCCTCGCTTTTGATTGAAATCGTCGTCCAGAATGGAGCTGCGATGACTTCTGAGCATTCTTTCATGCTCAGTCCTTGTTTCCGTGTAAGGTAATCGAGGATATAGGTGATGACTTCCGTGTCTGTCAGAAGGTTGCAGGAATACCCGTACATCTCGACTGCCCGGCGATTTGCGTCATATGATGAAATCTCTCCATTGTGTACTACCGTGAGATCGAGAAGAGAGAAAGGGTGGGAACCTGCCCACCAGCCTGGTGTGTTTGTCGGGTACCGACCGTGAGCAGTCCACGAATAGCCTTCGTAGTCCTCTATCCTGTAAAAATCTGCAACATCCTCTGGATAGCCTACAGCTTTGAAGACTCCCATGTTCTTGCCGCATGAGACAACATATGCCCCCTCAATCGAGTTGTTTATTCTTATCGTGGCTTTTGCTGTATATTCATTCTCATCCAGCTGGCTGTCCTGCAGGAGATGTGGAAGCGGGGTGATGAAGTAACGCCAGATTAGCGGTGCATCGGATATATTCTGTGTCTGTCGCACCGGTATTTTTGAGAGGTTTATTATATCGAACCGCTTGTCCAGAAATCTTTCGGTATCCTCTCTGGCATTCTGCGAATCATAGAAGATGTGAAGCGCGAAATAATCCTTGTATTGCGGATATATTCCATATGCAGCAAAGCCTCCGCCCAATCCATTGGATCTGTTGTGCATTACAGCAATGCTTTTCTTTATTGCTTCTCCGGATATCCTCTTGCCATCACGGCAGAATATTCCGCTTATCGCGCAACCTGAGCTTATTCTTACTTCGCCTTCTTTTTTCATATTATCCCTCTGAAAAAGGAAAAAGGGCGCACTAAGATTACTCTTAGAACGCCCTTGTTCCTTGCGGTACGTTTTACGATAGAGCGGTATTGTTTGTCAATTGCATGTATGAATATATTCAGAATAAAAATGCAAATTCATGAATAGAATCTATTGACTATTCTGCCCAGTTTTTTCTATTATTCCGCTATGAACAGCAAGGGCGCTGCAGATTTGGTATCTGTAGCGCTTTTTCCGTTAATGGAGGAGTTATGAACGTAGAGGACATCAGGCAGCTTCTGGCAGAGTACGAGATAAAATTCATACGTCTTGCTTTTTGCGACATATTCGGCAGGCAGAAGAATATTGCAATCATGGCTGATGAGTTCGAGCATGCAGCCGAACATGGTGTATCGTTTGATGCTTCTGCGATAAGCGGTTTCCTGAACATAAATGAGTCGGATCTGCTCCTCTTCCCTGATCTTGATACATTTTCCATTCTTCCGTGGAGACCTTCTGATAAAGCTGTTGCGAGGTTCTACTGCTTCATCACATATCCTGACAGAAGGCCATTCGAGGGCGATGGCAGGTATCTGCTTTCGGAAATCGAGAGAAAGAGCGGAAGTTCTGGCTATTCATTTCTTGTCGGACCTGAATGCGAATTCTATCTTTTTGAAACAGATGAGAAGGGCTTTCCGACGCTTACACCATTCGATGAAGCTGGATACTTCGATATGGCACCTCTGGACAGGGGGGAGAATGTCAGACGTGAGATCTGTTTTGCCCTTGAGAATATGGGGATTAAACCTGAGCGCAGCCATCATGAACATGGACCAGGGCAGAATGAGATAGATTTCCGCTGTTCTTCCCCCTTAAAGGCAGCTGATGACCTGATGTCATTCAAAACAGCAGTGAAAGCGATAGCCCAGCAGCATGGCCTCTTCGCTTCCTTCCTTCCAAAGCCTATTGAGAATGAGAGCGGAAGCGGCCTTCATATAAATCTTTCTCTGTATGAGAACAACGAGAATCTTTTTGAAGGAAAGAACAGAAAGGCAATGTCTTTCATGGCTGGAATTCTGAGAAGAATGAAGGAGATTACAGTTTTCGCGAATCCTCTTGTTTCGTCTTATGAAAGACTGGGACAGTATGAGGCCCCTGCGACTGTTTCATGGAGCCATCAGAACAGATCAACGCTTGTGAGAATACCATATGCAGAAGGGCATGACTGCCGTATGGAAGTCCGTAGCCCCGATCCTGCCGCTAATCCATACCTCCTTATTTCTCTGCTCCTGTCTGCAGGCTTTGAAGGCATTGCAGACAGTCTTGAGCCAGAACCGGAAGCGACAGGTGATATGCTTTCTTCGCCGCTTTCAGAAAGGCTTCCCCATAACCTTTCTGAGGCGGTCGGAGAGACACGGATGAGCAGATTCGTCCACCAGGTCATTCCGGAAAGAATCGTAGAGAGATATCTGGAAGACAGGGAGGCAGAGGCTGCTGAATATAAAAGAAATGGTGAGTGCCATGACTATCTGATCAGACGGTATTTCCGATTGATATAGGCAATCTATGGAAACAGTACTTATTGCTGCAGAGCGGCAGAGAGGCGATGAGATAAAGAGGATGCTGCCCCCTGGCGGATATGTCTTCATCAGGGCAGAGAACGAGAGAGAAGCAAGAATGAAGATTCTTGATATCTCTCCATCTCTTGCTGTCATCGATGTGCTGCTTCCTGGGGGAGGTGCAAAGGATGTTTCTGTATTTGCCGCATCTCAGGATGTGGATACAGTTCTTATTGTTCCAGATGAACTTTCTGCCCATATGTCTGAGACGATGGGAAAGTATGGTGTTTATACTGTCTCTTTCAGCCGCGACAGTATGTGGACGATGTTCTCTGTTCTCCGGATTGCAAGAGAGAAGATAGAAAAAGCCGAGGAGAAAAACAGAAAGCTTCTCGCAAGGCTTCGGAATGAGAAAATGCTGACAGAAGCAAAATGCCTGCTGGCAAGACATAAAGGCATGAGTGAGGCAGAAGCTCATGGCTTTATAGAGAAAAAATCAATGAATTGCCGTGTAAGTCTTACGGATGCGGCAATGAGCATCATCAGAGAATTATCATAGGAGGGGAAAATCATGAATGTACCTGAAATGTTCGGATCCATGGTCTTTAATGACAATGTTATGAGAGAAATGCTACCGAAGAAGGTATATCAATCGTTGCAGAATACAATGATTGCCGGATCTGCACTCGATGAGGATGTTGCTGATATCGTAGCTTCAGCAATGAAGGAATGGGCTGTAAGCAAGGGGGCTACGCACTTTACTCACTGGTTCCAGCCTATGACGGGAATCACAGCTGAGAAGCATGACAGCTTTCTCACTGTTGATAAAAGCGGATGCATTATCATGGATTTCTCGGGAAAAGAACTCACAAAGGGCGAGCCTGATGCTTCCAGCTTTCCTTCAGGCGGTCTGAGGGCAACATTCGAGGCACGTGGCTATACTGCCTGGGATCCGACAAGCTATGCTTTCATCAAGGATGACACACTGTGCATTCCTACAGCCTTTTGTTCCTATACAGGGCAGATCCTCGACAAGAAAACACCGCTTCTGAGGAGTATGGATGCAATCAGCGGTGAAGCTGTAAGAGCTCTTGCTCTCTTTGGAAAGAATGTCAGAAGAGTGAATGCCACTATTGGCGCAGAGCAGGAATATTTCCTTATTGATAAGGAAGACTATTCTAAGCGTCTCGACCTCAGGCTCACAGGCAGAACTGTAATCGGAGCTCCGGCTGCTAAGGGGCAGGAGATGGAGGATCATTATTTCGGTTCAATCAGACCGAGAGTGAAGGCATTTATGGCTGACCTTGATGAGGAGCTCTGGAAGCTGGGAATCACAGCCAAGACAGAACATAACGAGGTGGCACCTTGCCAGCATGAGATGGCTCCGATCTTCGATAACGCAAATAAAGCCACCGATGCCAATCAGCTGACGATGGAGATGATGAAGAAGGTTGCGGAGCGCCATGGTTTTGCATGCCTTCTGCATGAGAAGCCGTTTGAGGGAATAAACGGTTCAGGAAAACATAACAACTGGGCTTTGAGCACAGATGAAGGTGAGAACCTTCTTGATCCTGGCAAGACACCGAAGGATAATGCTCAGTTCCTTCTTTTCCTGACTGCTGTCATAAAGGCTGTGGATGATTATCAGGATCTGTTGCGTATAAGCGTTGCAAGCGCTGGCAATGATCATAGGCTTGGAGCTAATGAAGCGCCTCCTGCAATTGTTTCAATCTTCGTCGGAGATGAACTCAATTCTGTAATTGAATCAATCATCGAGGACAAGCCTTTCAAGGGAAAATCATCATCCTTCCGTCTCGACATCGGAACAAGTGTCCTTCCCAAGCTTGCACGTGACAACTCCGACAGGAACAGGACAAGTCCGTTTGCTTTTACAGGCAATAAGTTCGAATTCAGAATGCCTGGCTCTTCATTCAATATTGCATGCACCAATGTCATGCTCAATACAGCAGTGGCGGATGCACTTAAGGATTTCTGTGATGAGCTTGAGGGTGCCGAGGACTTCAATGAGGCTCTCAATGTTCTGCTGAAGAGGGAACTGAGCGAACACAAGAGGATTCTCTTCAATGGCAACGGGTATAGCAAAGAGTGGGAGGAAGAAGCTGAGCGCCGCGGTCTCTCAAATTACAAGAGAACGCCAGATGCTCTTGTCCATTACTGCGATGAGAAGAATGTCAGGCTTTTCAAGAGGCATAAGGTATATACAGAAGAAGAGATGGATTCAAGATTGGAGATATCGCTCGATGAGTATCAGAAGGCAATACACATTGAAGCTGTCACGATGCTGGAGATGCTTCGCCGCCAGATTCTGCCAGCCGCTATCCGCTTCTCATCTTCACTTGCTTCCTCTGTACAGATGAAGGAAAGCATCGGTGTAAGTGCTAATGCTGATAAGGCTCTCTGTGCAAAAGCCAGCACGCTTTGCGATGGGCTTTTGCTTAAGACTGATGAACTTGAGGAGTGTGTGGCAGGATGTCCTGCAGAGACAGAGAAAGCTGCTTTCTATGCCGCAGATAAGATTATTCCTGCAATGGAGGAGGCAAGACGCCTCTGTGATGAGCTTGAGACAATCACAGATAAATCTTACTGGCCTGTTCCTACATATTCCGAGATGCTGTTTTATGTATGAGGATCTGGAACTATCAGACAAGACAGAATAGCAGGGTATATCTGGGGCTTCCAGGTATACCCATAATCCTTTATCTTGCGAAGAATACTCTGAAAAGCCGATAGAGCGCTTCTGTATCCCTTGCTCCTGCACTTTCATAAGGGGAGTGCATTGCAAGCTGTGCCGCTCCGATATCAACAGTAGGGATGCTAAGTTTCTCAGCAGCAAGATTTCCAAGCGTTGAGCCTCCGGGAATATCTGAGTGATTCACGAAATACTGGTATGGAATTCCATTCTCCTCCATCAATGCTCTCAGATAGCTTGCGCTATAGGCATCTGTTGTATATTTCTGGGCTGCACTGAATTTGATGGCGACTCCGCCGTTCATCTTTGCTTTATTCGTGATATCGCACTTCTCGCTGTAATTAGGGTGCATTGCATGGCAGTTGTCCGCGCTGATGGCGAATGATGACGCTGTTTTTACTGCCTTGTCTTCTTCATCCATGCCAAGTGAATATGCAATCCTGCTGACAACAAGCGGCAGGAAATCTGATAGTGCTCCCTGTTTTGTTCCGCTTCCGGTCTCTTCATTGTCAAAGAGCATGAGAAGAGGCATGTAGTCTTTTGCCTCTGCATCTTCAATTGCCCGGAACGCTGTATATGCACACATCAGATCGTCAATTTTAGGGGAGGAGAAGAACTCATTGTCCAGTCCCCAGAAAGAGTATGGTGTTCTGTTATAAAGATAGAGCTCATACTCAAGGAGATCGTCCGTTCTGCATTCTGCAGCATCTGCAAGTGCTTTAATGAATCTTCCTTTTTCAGTTCCCTCGGCAAGAAGCGGAAGCATATCTTTCTGGGCACTGTAGCTGTTGCTTTCATTGACTTTCCTGTTCATGTGGATGGCAAGGTTAGGAATGAGCACGAGATCTCTGGAAAAGTCCACAAGCTTCTCTTCTATTCCTTCCTTACCTTTGACATACACCCTGCCAGCAATTGAGAGAGGCCTGTCAAACCATGGCGCCATAAGAAGACCGCCATATACTTCGGTATTCAGCACTGTATACAGGCCAGAGGATGTCACCTCCGGCTCCGTTTTTACTTTGAATGCCGGACTGTCTGTGTGTGCAGAAACAATGGAGAATCCTTTTATATCATTGAGAGGAACACGGAACGCGGTGAGTGCAGAACCGTTTCTGGTCACAACATATGATTTCCCTTTCTCGATTTTCCATCGTTCTTTCTCACTGAGGGGAATGAAGCCTTTGCCACACAGTGAATCGACCATGTTCTTCACAGCATGGAACTGTGTAGGACTTTTTCCTATAAAGCTGCAGAGTTCTGCAGACATCCTGTTCTCTTCGTACATGCTCCGAGTTTAGCTCAGAGCCGCCGGTTTGTGTAGAAACTCAGGAATGAAGGTTGGTGAAACTTCTTACAGGAATGCTGAAGAGAATACCCATACCCCGCTTTTTCAGTATTTCCATGCCATTGATGGCTTCGATAATCGTTTCGGCCTTCTCATTCGGAACTACTATCATGAGTATTTCCTTTTCAGGAACAAGAGGGGAGCCGAAGAACTTCACGTCATCCTCTGTGCTTGTACCATGGGCATTGATTACAGTACCGCCTCCGGCTCCTGCTTTTCTGGCTGTTGCCATGATCTCTTCGCTATATCCATCCTCTGTTATGACTTCTATGAGTGTCCAGCCAGATTCCATATTTCCATCCTCCGTCTTTCCTTGTGTATCTATGATCATGGCAATTCCTTTTGCGTGGACAGTCTTTATGCTGTCCAAAGCAGCATCTACAGTCTCATCATCCATTACGCTGACAAGAACTTCCTGCTTTGTATCTCCCAGTCCCAGTGCTGCCAGGATTGTATGAGTCGCAGTGCCTCTTGCGCTGAAGACTGTTCCTCCCGGAGCACCTGCGTTTCTGGCAGCAGCCATGACTGCTTTTGCTTCTCCTCTTCGTACTACGGAAAGCAATACACTTCTTTTCATACATCCCCCTTTCCGGCTTTTCTGGTCTTGATTCTGTAGATGATACCAAGCACTTCAATCAGAAGAATCGGCATCATCGCTATCATGGCTATCATCCCGAAGGAGGATGAAAGTGTTGCGCTCTGTGCTCCTGAGGCAGCTCCCATCGCAAGAGGCAGCAGAAAGGCTGAGCTCATTGGGCCTGTAGCTACTCCTCCGGAATCGAAAGCAATTGCTGAAAACAGTCCAGGAGTCCAGATCATCAGAAGCATTATCGTGGCATATCCGGGAAGCAGGAACATCCATATCGGTAGATTGTTGACGGTACGGATTGCTGCGAGCGTGACAGCAAGTCCTACTCCTAGTGAGAGCGTCGCAAGCATTATTCTCTTGCTTATCCTGCCGCTGCTTTCTTCTTCGACTTGTTCTGTAAGAACGATGACTGCAGGCTCTGCCAGTACAACGGAAAGCCCGAAAAGAAAGGCTGAGACATATAGCAGGAGAGGACTTATTCCGATCAGTGCTTCCCCAAGCATTCTGGCAACCTGTGAGAAGGAATAATCAACACCAGCGAAGAACAGTACTATGCCGATATAAGCGTAGAAGACACCGATTGCCTCTCTGATAGCTTCGGTCTTTGGTGTTTTCAGTACGAATACCTGCATGAGGAGGCAGACAATTATAAGTGGAAGCAGGGAAAAACCTGTCTCTTTCAGTTTTGTAAGAAGAATACTGAAGAATGAAACAGCCTCAGCTTCTGATTCGACAACAGAGGCAAGACCGTTTCCATTTGCTGTGAGGCCGAAGATGAGTACAAACAGCACTGGCCCTATCGAAGAGATTGCCACGTATCCGAAATTCGCTTCGCTTGAATGCTTCCTCATGGAGGCGACACCCATGCCCAGTGCCATGATGAATGGAACTGATAATGGTCCTGTTGTCGCTCCTCCTGAATCAAAGCCTACGGAGATGAAGAAGTTATCGGAGAAGATGGAAACGATGAATAACAGTGAATACGACACCAGCATCACGGCTTTCATCGGCCATGAAAGTACTGTGCGGGCCAGTGAGATGGCAAAGAATATTCCGACACCAAGTGCTATGGCAAAGACAAGCGGTCCCGTTGGTGTAGAAGGACTTGCCTGATGGACCTGGGAGGCGAGTACCTGCACGTCAGGCTCTGGAAGCGTGATGATCAGGCCAAGCATCAATGCCGCCAGCAGCATGAGGATAAGCGAGCGGCTTTTTGTAAGAGCGCTTCCGATGCGGCCTCCGATTGGTGTGATTCCGATTTCAACACCTGTGAGGAATATGGTAAGACCGACAATCACAAGGATGCATGAAAGCAGGAATCTTAAAATGCCCGCTGTATCCATGCACCCTGTGATAAGGGACAATACAATCGTCAGAACTCCTATCGGCAGTACTGACAATGATGTTTCCTTCAGCTGTCTTAAAATATCCACTTATTTTTCCTTTTTTTAAGGTTAGCAGAATATTTGATTTAAATCGATGGACAGAAAAGGGATTCTGTATTCACCAGATAATGCTTTCCTGCCCTGTTGATTTCAGAAAATCATTGCATGCCTTGAAGTGACCGTTGCCGAAAAAGCCTCTGGAAGCACTCAGCGGGCTTGGGTGCGCGGATTCCAGAATCAGATGTCCGGGGTAGGTTATGAGAGCTTTCTTGCTTCTGGCATAGCTGCCCCAGAGCATGAAGACTTTCGGCCTTTCATCGCGTCCCAGTACTTCGATGGCGTTATCTGTAAATATTTCCCATCCTTTTCCAGCGTGTGAGGCTGCCCGATGCTGCACAACGGTGAGCGTGCTATTGAGAAGCAGTACTCCCTGCTTTGCCCAGCGTGTCAGATCCCTTGACCAAGGTCCCTGTTCAACGCCTTCTGCGATGATTTCCTGATGGATATTCTTCAGTGATGGAGGTTCGTCGACATTTTCATGGACGGAGAAAGAAAGCCCCATCGCCTGTCCTTCCTCATGGTATGGGTCTTGTCCGACAATGATGACTTTCACATTGTTAAATGGTGTGAGGCGGAAGGTATTGAAGATTTCTCCCATTGGTGGGTAGACAGTCTTTGTCATATATTCATTCTTGAGAAATTTTCTCAGCTCAAGGTAATATGGCTTTACCTGCTCTTTATCAAAGAGGGGCTGCCAGTCATTTCCGACATTGATCATGCTTTTATCTTAACCGATTGCCCATTCTCTGCCCATATTTGATTGCAGGTGAATTGGAAAATGGTTAATATTTGTCGGAAAAGAAAATGTGGGCATTTTTCAAAAAAGAAACTGTATTCTGTATAGCACTTGTTGCTGCGGTTGTATCGGCATTCTTCAATCCTCCTTCAGCCTCATGGCTTGAAGCGATTGATTTCCGTACTCTTGCACTGCTGTTTTCCCTGATGGGTGTGTCTGAGGGGCTGAAAGCTTCCGGAATGTTTGATGCTGCCGCTGGTGTGATGATGAGGAAAGCCGGCAATACGCGGATGCTGTCATTGCTTCTTGTAGTGGTTGTCTTTATCTCATCTATGTTCTTCACAAATGATGTTGCGCTTCTGATGTTCGTTCCCTTCACGATGATGATTCTCGACAGAGAAGGTGCAGAGGAAGGATATATAATCCGTCTGGTTGTACTGGAAACAATAAGTGCAAACCTCGGTTCAATGACAACGCCTGTGGGAAATCCTCAGAATCTCTATATCTGTTCTTTCTTTGATGTGGATGCCCTGCCATTTTTCAAGACTATCCTGCCGTATTCAGCAGCTTCCGCGATTCTTATAGCTGTCTGCTTCGTTCTCTTTCTGCGTAAGAAGGAAGACATTGCAATAGATGAAAGGGAGGTGAGGAAGGTAGATAAGCAGAAGACAGTGATTTATCTTGCATTCCTCTTTCTTGCACTTCTCAGCGTATTCCATATCCTGCCATGGCAGGTGCTACTGGTCCTGGAAGCTCTTGTACTTATTGTTTTTGACAGGAAAGTCCTTCTGCGGATCGATTATATTCTGCTCCTCACATTTGTCTGTTTTTTCATATTCAGTGAGAATATCAGAAACATTGATGCGGTAAGGACTTTGATTACAGCTCCGATGAAGGAGCATCCGATAGCAGTCTCGGCACTTGTTTCGCAGGTTATAAGCAATGTTCCTGCTGCTATTCTTCTCTCATCATTTGCAGATGGATTCGATGGAGTTCTGATCGGTACGGATATAGGAGGACTGGGAACCCCGATAGCTTCCCTTGCCTCACTTATCTCCCTCAAGTTCTATTTCAGAAGGGAGAAGGGAAGAAAAGGAAGCTATATGGCCATCTTCCTTGTGCTTAACATCGTTCTGCTCGCACTTCTGGCATTGATGGCCTGGGGACTCGAATGATAATCAGTCGATGAGAGACGAGAGGAATGCTTCGATACTCTCTGCTCTCTCTGTCTCTGATGGAAGAGGATTCTCTTTCATATTGTAGACAGCAAGTGCGTACTGGCAGATCATCACAGCTTCCTGATCATCTGAGAACTCTCCCAGAGGAAGTGCTGAATAAAATGGCGTTGTATCTCTGCCATCCCTTCCTTCATAGTACTTCATCTTCTCAGTCGGAACAGTCTGCTTATCCCAGTTCTTCTCCATCTTGTCCAGTTCCTTGGCTCTCTTGGATGCATTCCATCCTCTTGCATGAAGCTGTTCGGCAAGCTCAAGGTAGTTAGTGAGATTGAGTCTGTTCACATTGTCCTGTGTATCAACGCATCTTCTGATGTAGCTGATGGCGAAATTCTTGTTGCCAAAGCTGATGGGAGCCCCTGGCAGCTGATTGTACAGCAGTGAAAGCACATACCATGCATCTGACATATCTGCATTGAATGTATTCTGTACTTTCTCGATGAGTTCTCTCATCGGTTTGGCTTTTGCCAGACTGTTCAGCGGTCCGTTCACCTGTCCGACTCTGCCGATGGCTGAAGCTTTCCAGTGATAAGCATCTGCAGTCTCTTCGATGGCAAGTGACTGGTCGGCCCAGTCCTCACTCTCTTCATAGCCTGCGATTCTTTCTTTTTTCTGGTCCTCGGGGATTTCATCTGTAAGATAAAGCCTTGTACGGCTGATTCTCCAGAGAATGGCTGTTTTATCATTATCTGTCTCAGCTTCATCCAGAGCTGAGAGAAGATAGTCCATATCTTCTTCATATGCTTCCTCGTGATAAAACAGATCATCGCTTACTGCGGGATCGAAAGCTGCAGCAAGTGTGAAAGCGGAAAGCAGCATAAGAAGTGTGATTGCGGTTTTCTTCATGTTTCACCTCATTCACACACTATCATGGAAAGATGTATTGAAGAAATCTGTTCTCTGTTAAAATAAGACCACAAATATTAAATTCGTTGGTTTATTTTCACCAAATAACACCACAGGAAGCTCCCGCTTCTTTAAGCGGCGGGAGGAATGCGGCTTAGGCGGCATAGAATGCATCTTTTTTTCTCCATTTGATGCATCGAAGCATTCCGTCGGGCTATAATACCAATGTGACCGGAGCAATATGCAATCATTACCATCCGAAGACCGAAGAAGAGGCGCTCATCCTTGAGAAGCTCTGCTATCATTCGGCACGGCTGAGGAACACCGGCGTCTACAATGTCCGCCAGCACCTCTTCTCCGAGAATGAATATATCGGAAGGAAGAAGCTCTCGGCAGACACGCGCCTCAATGAGAACTACGGCATGCTCCTCTGCGATATCGCTGACCAGACGATAAACCATGTCCACCGCGACTTCGTGTCGTTCTTCGGCGCGAAGAAGGCCGCAACGGACAAGGATAAGGTGAGACTGCCGAAATACCTCGGGAAGGATGAGCTCTGGTCGTTCTTTGTCGCTGGACGCAGCGCCAGGATGGGAGATGATGGCGTGCATATCGGCCTGACAAAGCGGTTCCGCGAGACATACGGAATAAAGGCGAAAGAGCTTGTCATAGGCATGGCAATCCCGGGTTTCAGCAGCAGGATAGCACAGCTCGAGGTCAAGCCGCGGTTCAGTGGGAGATTCTATGATGTGACCATAGTACATAAGGAGGAAGAGGAACAGAAAAGAAGCACGGAGAGGAAAGAGAAGAAGAGGGAGCGGCTTCTTGCCCTCGACCCGGGTGTTGACAACATCCTTGCAGGATATTCGTATCCGGACGGCGATGCCTTCATCATAAAGGGATTGGCCGTCAAGGCGATGAACCAGTGGTACAACAAGCGCAAGGCGGAGATTCAGAGCATCTATGATAGGCAGAAGGTATCGAATGGCCAGGCCATGATACAGCTGACAATGAGAAGAGAGAATTTCATGGATAACGAACTCAATAACATAGCCAGGCAGGTAGCTGATTACGCTGAGAAGCAT
>CALXLB010000017.1 GCA_944389085.1 uncultured Spirochaetaceae bacterium | reverse complement strand
CCTCACGGCTTCGCATCCAAGGACTGGATACCGGCTGCTGACTAGGCTTTGCCGGGACAGGAGTTTCACCTGTCTATGTCATATGCACCGAACTGGCGCACTAATATCTTGCTCTTCTCCTCTTCGCCCCTCTCTCATCCTTCTGCACCTCGATGTTGTAGAGCTTTCCTTCGCCGTCCCTTGCGAGGATGTCCAGCTTGACCGAGTGGCTGAGGATGGACTGCATCCATGACTGAGTCTCCACTCTCTCCACCATTATGTCGCTGCGGGAGAGGATGATCCGCAGGAGGAGAGCTGTGCACTCCCTGCTGTCGCTGAAGCACTTGGTGAAGAAGATATCATCCATAAGTGATAGCTTCTCGAGGACATTGTCTCTGTCCTTGTCGCTCATCAAGGCTATATCCATATTGACCTCCTTTAGAAGCACAGCCTGCTTCTATAAGGTTAATACGCTCTAAGCCATGCTTTTTGACAACTTTTCGGGAAAAAGAAATCTTTTTAATAAGCAAAACTCAAAAAGAGCAGGATTCCTGACATTTTCCCAGCTTTTCAGCGTATATCTATATGTGATAGATAAAGCAATACTTAAAAAACAATTTGGAATCTCCTACCTCAGACCATGGCAGGAGCTTGTCATTACAAGAATACTGGAATTAAGGGATGAAGGAGGAAAAGTACTCTGTATACTCCCTACAGGAAGCGGGAAATCTCTTTGTTTCATGTATCCGATTGCTGTGCTTGAACGGCACTCGATTCTTGTCTATCCACTTCTCTCTCTGATGAACGATCAGGCGAAAAGACTGGAAAAAGCTTCCATTCCTTTCGTCTTGATGAAAGGCGGCATGACACGTGATGAACGGAACGCATGTTTTAAAAGGATTTCTGAGGAAAAAAGAATTGCAATCGTCACAAATCCTGAAACTCTTCTTGCGATGGAAAAAAGAGGAGAATTGAAACTGCTCTCTCACCCCGCTCTACTTGTTATTGATGAAGCACATACAGCAGTGACATGGGGAGAAAATTTCCGTCCATCGTATTTAGAACTTGGCAGACTTGTTGAATTACTCAGAGCAGATTCTACACTTGCCTTCACAGCTACTGCCGATGAAAGCATCACAGAGGGAATCATCAAACATATCTTTTCCGGCAGGATTCCATACACAGTACGTGACTCTAGTGACAGAGAGAATATCTTCTACCATTCTCTCAAAAGTCTTTCAAAGCAAAAAGACATACAAAAGATTCTTGCCCCTCCGTCCTCCCGTCCTGCAGTCATCTTCTGCCGTTCAAGAAAGGAGACAGAGTATCTGGCGGGATTGCTCAACACCGGATGTTATCATGCTGGGCTCACTTCAGAAGAGAGAAAAGAAAGAGAGAGATGGTTCTTATCTTCCTCAGATGGTGTACTGGTCTCCACATCTGCCTATGGTATGGGTGTGGACAAAAAGAACATACGGACAGTAATCCATACACACCTTCCTGAAAGTGTGCCTGACTTTCTCCAGGAATCTGGAAGAGGCGGCAGGGATGGAGGACGGATGGATTCATGGATTCTCTGGTATGATGAAGAATGCAGTCCTATAAAAGATATTTTCACAAACGGAAAATGCATACGCCATTCTCTTCTCCTTCACATGGGAGAAGAGAACGCGGAAGAATGTCTGGGCTGTTCTGCCTGTGTTCATGATGGTTACAGGAGAGCTGGCGAAGATGAAATCATGGCATGGGTAAAATGGCATCCTGGACACACAATCAAGGGGGCAGCGAAAAGCATTACGACTCCCGCATTCTTCTCACGCTGGAAGAATATGAAAGGATGGAACGGAAGAGAAACAGAGATGGCTATAAAAACACTGGTGGAAGAAAAACATCTGCATCTATTTCTTTCCCGTCTGTTTTGTCCTCTCTCTTCTTTTATGATAGAATCAGGAAAAAGGAGTTTTTGAGATGTTAGAACAGCTTCATCAGCTTTATCCTGACCTTTATGGTAAAGAATATGATGAGAGGGAAATGGATGATCGTTTCACACACCTGACAGAAAAGCATAAAGAGCTTTTCGGCAGAGAGGATGCAGCAATCTTCTCCGCAGCAGGCAGGACCGAGATAGGAGGCAATCATACAGACCACAATCTTGGAAAGGTCATCGGGGGATCTGTAAATCTCGATACGATCGGAGCTGTCACAAAGCGTTCGGATAACCGTGTGATCATTGCCAGCGAAGGTTTTCCTGTCGTCGATGTTGATATATCAGATCTGGAAGTCAAGAGCGGAGAGAAAAACGGCACGGACAGCTTAGTACGCGGCATCGCGGCAGCCTTCAGGAAAAAGGGCATGAAAATAGGCGGCTGGCAGGCAAATACAACAACAAAAGTGCTTGGAGGTTCCGGACTCTCCTCCTCTGCCGCCATTGAGGTTCTTATTGCCAAGATCTTCGATAATCTCTATAACGATGATGATCTTGCCCCTATCGAGATTGCAAAGATGGGTAAGTATGCTGAGAACGTCTATTTTGGCAAGCCTTCAGGTCTTCTCGATCAGGCATGCTGCGCCCAAGGCGGTATCGTCGGCATTGATTTTAAGGATAATGACAATCCTGTACTTACACCAGTGAGCGTATCTTTCGAGGATTATGGCTATACAATGATCATCACCGATACACGAGGTTCCCACGCAGATCTCACAGGTGAATATGCAGCTGTTCCTCCCGAGATGAGGGAAATCGCAGCTTATTATGGAAAGAAGAATCTGCGGGATGTTGACTTCCAGTGCTTCCTGCGTGACGCAAAGGATATCAGGGAGAAAACCGGCAACGACAGAGCTCTCCTGAGGGCTTACCATTTCTTTACAGAGAACATAAGAGTCGATTATATGCTGCAGACACTCAAAGAAGGTGATATCGATGGATTCCTGGGCTTCGTGAATGAATCAGGGAACAGTTCATTCAGATTCCTGCAGAATGTCTATCCGTCCTCATCTCCGAAGGATCAGGGGCTTTCCCTGGCGATTGCGCTTTCTGAGCATATTCTTCAGGGAGATGGTGCCGTACGTGTACATGGCGGCGGTTTTGCAGGAACAATTCAGGCATATGTTCCGGAGGCACTTGTCAACAAATACATCAGTGGCATGGAGTCTCTTTTCGGAGCAGGCTGCTCAATGAGGATTGCCATCAGAAAGCTTCCTGTAACTAGACTCATTTAGCATCTTCCATTTCCTTTAATGGCAAGTTATACTCCCTCTCGTGAATGCGCGTACCATCAATAGCAACGGAATCACAGAGGGAGTAATCTGGAAGCAGATTCTCTCTTTCTTCTTCCCTATTCTCCTGGGAACGTTTTTCCAGCAGCTTTATAACACAGCTGATGCGGTCATTGTCGGCCAGTTTCTCGGAAAAGAAGCTCTAGCCGCTGTAGGAGGAGGAACTGGAACAGCCATCAACCTCCTTATCGGTTTCTTCACAGGCCTTTCCTCAGGAGCTACTGTAGTCATCTCACCGCACTATGGCGCTAAGAATGAAGAGAGGGTGGAAAAAGCCGTCCATACAGCTATAGCTTTAGCTCTCGTCGGCGGGCTTATCATCTCGGTCGCAGGCTATATCTTCACAGTACCGCTTCTGGAGGCAATAGGAACTCCTGATGATGTACTTCCGCTTGCAATAAGATACATGCATATCTATTTCCTGGGCGGAATTCCTGTTGTCATGTACAATATGGGAGCAGGTATCTTCCGTGCTATGGGTGACAGCAAGAGCCCGTTCTATTTCCTGCTTGCAAGCTGTCTGACCAATATTGTGCTTGATATCCTCTTTGTCGGGGTTTTCCATACAGGTGTCGAAGGTGCTGCTATCGCTACAGTCATCTCACAGCTGCTGTCAATGGTACTGATTTTCATCACGCTGATGAGAAGAAAGGACAGTGCAAAGCTGAGAATCAGGAAGATAGCATTTGACAGGAGACTTCTAAGTCAGATGCTCATGATCGGCTTTCCGGCAGGAATCCAGTCAATCATGTATACTATCTCTAATCTAATCATACAGGCTGCTATCAACCAATTCGGGACTGATACAGCAGCAGCCTGGGCAGGGTGGTCAAAACTCGATCAGATATTCTGGATGTTCATCAATGCCTTCAGCATCGCTATCACGACATTCGTCGGCCAGAACTATGGAGCAGGAAAGATTGACAGGGCAAGAAAAGGAGTAAGAACTGTAACGCTGATGTCTGCTGTTTCCACTTTCGTGATTGAAGCAGGTTATTTCCTCGTCGGCCGCTATGGCCTGATGCTCTTCATCACTGATAGCACTGTTCTGGAAGTCGGTGTGGAAATCATGCATTTCATCGTACCATGGTACATCACATATATCGCAATTGAAATACTCTCTGGAGCGATAAGAGGTGCTGGAAAATCAATGATACCGACCATCATATCGGTAGTCGGTATCTGCGTGCTGAGAATAATCTGGATATATGTGGTACCTCTTTTCGATACCTCAATACTCGGAGTCCTCTTCTCCTATCCATTCTCATGGATTGTGACATCGCTTCTTTTCATAATCTATTACTTCAAAGGCGATATCTACTCAGTCAGAAAAAGCCATCAGAAAAGTTTGCGGTAATCCGCTTCGATGCTCTTCGCCTTTGATTCAGAATGCATGATCTCATATAGATTGGCAGGGATAGCTATTTCTCTGCCGATTTCTTTCTCGACGATATCATTGAATTTGGCAGGATGGGCTGTAGAAACAACAACAGAATGGCTTTCTTCTACTTTGTCTCTCCTAACACGTTCAGCACAGGCTGTATGAGGACAGATAACATACCCCGAATCCTCATATACTTCTCTGATAGTTCTTCTGATTTCATCATCTGAGACTGAATAAGCCTCTACATTGGCTTTGAAGCTCTCCCAGTCAGGGAAGAGAGAGAACAATCTCTCAATATTGGAAGGAGCACCAACATCCATTGCATTCGCGAGCGTCTTCAAGGAGGCTCTTGGCTTATAATCCCCAGTCTCGAGATAATCTGTCAGAGGTCTGTTCGCATTGGCCGCCAATACAATCCTCTTTATAGGAGCCCCCATGGCTTTTGCCCAGTATGCACCCGTTGCATTGCCGATATTACCTGAAGGGATAATGAATACAGCTTCCTCTCCATACTTCACTTCATACATTGAAGAAGCGTAGACATAATAGGCCATCTGAGGCAGCAGGCGTCCAAGATTTATCGAATTCGCACTGGAAAGGCTGGAAAGAGATGGATCCATGAAAGCTTCCTTCACCATTCTCTGGCAATCGTCGAATGTACCATCAACTTCATAGCTTGTAACATTTCCATCCCAGCCTGTCAGCTGCATTCTCTGTCTTTCCGCTACTCTTCCCTTCGGGAAAAGAACTTTCACAGAAAGATGATTCCTTCCATGGAATGCTGAAGCAACGGCTCCTCCTGTATCTCCGGAAGTAGCAACAAGAATTGTCAGATCCTCATTTCTCTTTTCCAGAAGCTTCTCCATCGAGAAAGCCAGGAAGCGGGCTCCGAAATCCTTGAAAGCAGCTGTAGGACCGAAGTAGAGTTCCAGAGTATCCTTACCTTTTTCCGCATGGAAAGGAACAGGGAAAGAAAACGCATTTCTGCATATCTCTTCCAAATCTCCTTCAAGCTCATCACCTGCAAAATAAGGCTGAAGTGCCTGATACATGGCATACCATGCACCTTTTGCAAGTGTGAAAGAAGTGCTGAGGTGTGGAAAGGACTCAGGAATGAATAAGCCTCCGTCAGGAGCAAGTCCCTTGAGAATCGCTTCCGAGGCTGTGACTGCTGCAGTATTATCTGTTGCTCTAGTGGAAATGAATTTCATCTTTCCTCCTTATACTTTCGATCCAAGATAAGCGCTAAGGCGCAGTATATCTGCAAAAACACCACCCGCAGTGACCTCAGGTCCAGCACCTGGTCCTTTTATCACCAATGGCTGTTTATCATAGCGCATCGTACGGAATGATATCACATTATCTGTTCCTCTGGCCTGTGAGAATGGATGATCGAGCGGATATTCTTCCAGCGAAACAGAGCATTGGCCACCTTCAACACGGCCGACATAGCGCAGCTTCATACCTCTCTTCTCTGCGTCTTTATAAAGCTTTAGCATGGCATCGTCCATCTCTGAAAGACGTGAAAGGAATTCCTCACTTGAAAGTTCCCTCATATTCTCAGGAACAAGAGATTCCACTCTTATATCCCCCGTCTCTGTCTGATACCCCAGTTCACGTGCAAGTATGACAGTCTTTCTTGCCACATCCATACCAGAAAGATCATCGCGCGGATCGGGTTCTGTATAGCCTAAGCTCCGAGCCTTCTTGACAAGTTCTGAGAATGGCACCGTTCCATCATACTCAGAGAAGAGCCAGCAGAGGGTTCCTGATACCATCCCCTCAACGCTGATGACCCGGTCTCCAGTCTCTCGCAGGTCCTTGAGTGTACAGATAACAGGAAGACCTGCACCGACTGTAGTCTCATAGAGGAACTTACGCCCTGTCCTGAGTGCACTTGCCATCAGTTCTCTGTAGTAGCTGTACGGACCGGAACCTGCTTTCTTGTTCGGAGTAATCACATGAAAGCCATTCTCGATGAATTTCTTGTACTGCATAGCTCTGGACTCAGAGGACGTGCAGTCAATGATGACTTTATGCGGATAATACTGAGCAGCGATGTGCGAAAGGAAAATTTCCTCATTGTATGCAATGGCCTCACTCTTGAACTTATCCCGCCAGGAAGAGAGGTCAATACCGTCCTCAGACAAGAGCATCTTCTTTGATGTAGCGATACCACGTACTCTGATATCCAGATCGAACTCTCTACGGAGTCTCTCGCTCTCAGCAGAAAGCTGGTCAAGAAGTGTTCCCCCGATATTCCCAGGTCCGAAAAGACCGATGGAAAGCGTCTGCTGTGACAAAAAGAAGACTGAGTGCAGAGCTCTTAGTGCCCTTCCGCTCTCATCTGCTCTGATCACAGCACTGATATTCCTCTCGGAGGATCCCTGTGCAATAGCTCTGATATTTATCCCTGCCCGTCCAAGAGATGAGAGAAATGCACCTGCTGTACCAACATGCCCTGGCATGCCCTCGCCGACTGCGGCGATGATAGCAAGATCGCTTTCACTGTCTATCGCGGAAATCCCCTTCTCCTGGATCTCATGGGAGAACTCTGCCCTTATGGTCTTTACAGCAGAGCTTACCTGACGCTGCGGAACGCAGAAACAGATAGAATACTCGGATGAAGCCTGTGAAATTAGTATTACAGAAATCCTCTCATTTCTCAGCGAAGTGAAAAGACGGGATGAAAAGCCCGGAACTCCAGACATGCCAGAGCCCTCGACATTGATCATTGCAACATTTCTCACAACGGAGAATGCCTTAACTGAAAGATCATCATCCTGGTTCTCTCCTGAAATCACCGTTCCTTCCTCATCCATATCAAGCCAGCAGCGGAGAGTAATAGGAATACCGGCATCCGATGCAGGCTGGAATGACTGAGGATGGATAATAGGAGCTCCGAAGAATGAAAGCTCTGTCGCCTCACTGTACGTAAGGGAGCGTATCACCTTTGCATTGGGAACATCCTTGCGGCTGGCAGTACATAGCGGAGAACGGGAGTTCCAGAATGTCAGAGGGGATTTATGGCTGGAAGCTATCAGAGAAGCAGTATATTCACTTTCTCCTTCCTTTCTCGGTTTTCCTGCCGCATCCGTTGAGGCTGGAATCATAAAGAGATCGCCAGTTACGAAAACAGCTCCATCTGGAAATGACTGGCAATCAACAGCGTCCCGGGGGGACATCGTGGAACAAGGCAGGGAAAGAGAAGTGAAAGCTTCTGCCAATATCCAGGAGAGGAATGTCGAAGTGAGACCGTCAAAATAACGGAAAGCAGAATCCGGAGCTGATTTCATAATCCAGACAGCCCTCAGCACTTCCTCGATATCTGAAAAGGAAGCATTGATCCGCTCCTGGACTGACTCGCTTTCAGCAAGCGATGATTCTGCCAGTTCATTCCAGATGCTCTGGCTCTTTTCTAGCCTGCTCCAGAGTTTCTCTTCATTCTCTGCAGCCAGTGTCAAAAGCCCATCCAGCTGATAATCGGGGGACCTGACAGGAGAAAGGACAAAGACGTCTGTCCTCTCCTCACTGTTTTCTGAAAGGGAAACAAGCTTCTTGATTCCCTGAGGGTGCGAAAGCATTGAACCTTCTAGCGCGTGGATACGGACTGAAGCCATAAAATATTCTCCTAAAAGAGGGACAAGACCCTTATATTCTGGAAAAGCTCCCTTTCGGGAGCCCTTTTCCGGATGCCATGCGGCTGTTATACCACTTTCTCAATCTTGCCGCTTCTGAGGCAGCGTGTGCAAACCTTGATTGTTCTTGGTGTGCCATTGATGAGTGCCTTTACGGAAACAAGATTAGGCTTGAATGTGCGCTTCTTGGTCACGCCGATATGCTGACCGACACCACCCTTCTTCTTAGCCTGTCCCTTGCGGGGTACGATGCATCCCGAGATAGTTCCCTTGCCGCAGATATCACATCTTCTTGCCATGTTATCATCCACCTTATACTGTTGTCTGAAAGAGAGGCTTCCTCAGCGGAATGCCAGTCACAGCTAAGAGACTATACCTGAAGAGAAAACCTTTGTAAATAGCCTGATGATTGCTTATATTGTTTCTTAATGAAGATTACTGTACTTACACTTGATGAAAAACCCAGACTGGAATGGCGTAAAGCCCTGACAGAATATTATCAGAAGACAGGAGACTGGACTGTCTACCGTCTCCGGAGTTTAGACTTCCCCGTCCTTGAAAAATGAAGAAAATCATCGAATAGAAGCACCAAGAGCCAATTCAGGCTCATTTTTTGTAATTTTCTGAGATTATATAGTTGTGATACGTCCTGATACGTTGTATAATAACTCTGAGGAGCTGATTATGTTTCTGAACAAGATACCCGACAAGAGGAACAACCGCACCCTGCTGGTCATCCAGGAAAGATACAGGGGAAAGGACGGCAAGCCCCATTCCAGGACCGTCGAGAAGATAGGATACATTGAGGACCTGAAGGATAAGTACGACGATCCCATCGCCCATTTCAGGGAGGAAGCGAGGAGAAGGACCGCGGAGAGGAAGGCTGCGGAGAACATCATTGCTGTTGAGATACAGAAGGACGGGCTCCTGCCATTCGATGAGTCCGGGGAGTATGACATCAGGATGAGGATCGGGAATGCTCCCATAGCGAAGGTCATCCACAGCCTTGGGCTGGATGGGTTCGTTGACTCCAGGAGGCACCGGCTGAAGTGCCAGTACAACCTGACGAACCTCCTCCGCCTCTTTGTCTACCAGAGGGTGCTCGATCCGGGATCGAAGATCGGGGACTGGAGGAGCCGAGGGAGGTACTATGAGAAGATGGGATTCACGGAGAGCCAGATATATTCCGGGCTGCAGATGCTCGCTGGATGGAAGGAGGATATGCTTGAGCACCTCAACCGGGTGATGGCGGAGAGATACGGGCGGACCTTCGGCTATGGCTACTTCGACGGGACGAACATCTACTATGAGATAGAGGATGAGGACGGGTTCAGGAACTATGGGTGCTCGAAGGAGAACAGGAGGCTGCCTATAGTGCAGATGGGGCTTCTGCTGGATTCCAACGGGTTCCCGATGTCGTATGACATATACAAGGGCAACACGAATGACAGCCAGATGCTCATCCCCGCGATGGGCAAGGTTAAGGAGAGGTTCGGGTTCGAGCATATGATCTACGTCGCTGACAGCGGCTTCAATACAGGGGACAACACCGCGGATATGATTGCGGAGCACAACGGGTTCGTCATGAGCCGCTCGATCCGGGGAACGAACGTGACAAGGGAGTTCAGGGAGAAGGCAATTGCCCCTGAGGGATTCATAGGATTCGATGCAAGTGGCAATCCTGTAGATTCGGGAGAGGACGCAGTATTCAAGTACAAGGTACTCGACCGCATCGGCAACCTGAATGTCACGAGCGAGGCGGATGGGAAGAAGCATGCCGTAAGGGACATAGGCCGCTTCTGCATAGTGTTCTGGTCGCGGAAGTATGCCGAACGGGCGAAGATCGACAGGATGTACGCAGTCGAGAAGGCGATGGTGAGAAGCCATTCGGGCTCGAAGGACAAGGTGGACAACAGGCATGGGTCCAACAAGTATCTTAAGACCGAGATAGCCACCTGCGATGGAGAGATCCTCCCGGACTACGATGCATTCGTCAGGTTCGACCAGGAGGCGCTTGATGAGGATGAGAGGCTGGATGGCTACTACATCATAGAGACCAACCTCGCAGGGAAGGGATGGTTCGGCGATGATCTTCCGTTCAGAGATGGCGAGGCATCCAGATGGAGGAAGGACTGGGGGATGCTGCAGCTTGCGAGGGAGCTGGAGCCGATGGACATAATAGACATCTACCGCGGGCTCTGGAGGATCGAGGACTCATTCCGCGTCCTCAAGTCATTCCTTTCCCTCCGCCCTGCATATGTCTCTGCCAGGGCATCGATAGAAGGGCATTTCCTGATCTGCTTCATCGCTCTTCTCATAGTGAGGATACTCGAGAAGGAGGCTGGCGGCGCTTTCTCAGCGGAGAAGATAATAGAGTCGCTGAGGAAGGCTGAGATAGCGGAGATTGCGGACGGGAAGTACATCAATCTCTACTATGACAAGGTGCTCCAGAAGCTGTGTGGGAGCCTGGGGCTTAACCTCAACCAGAAGGCCTATACGCAGAATGATCTGAAGATGCTTTTCGCCCAGACAAGGAAGGATGATTGACGTAACCAACTTTCTTTCACAGCCACTATGGGTGTAAATGCTTGGATTACAGGTATTTATACCCTATTTTTGACTAATTCCATCCCAAAAGACGGG
>CALXLB010000016.1 GCA_944389085.1 uncultured Spirochaetaceae bacterium | reverse complement strand
AGACTAACCGTACCATTCTCCAGATTATGCTGGAAAAGAACAAATGAGATATATTGCGATTGATTTTGAGACAGCCTCCTCCTCTCCGGACAGTGCCTGTGCCATTGGCATGGTGAAAATGGATGAGGAGGGCTTGCCTTTGGATCGCTATTATTCGCTGATACAGCCGAAAAGCCCAGAATTCGATCCAAGGTGCTTTGCAGTCCACCATCTGGATCCTGTCTCGATTCTTGCTTCTCCTACGATGGCTGATATCTATCCTGAGGTGAAAGCTTTCATCGGAGAGCTGCCGCTTGTTGCCCATAATGCCAGATTCGATGTCTCTGTACTGAGGAGTACTCTTCTCTCCTGGGCTCTGGAACCAATCCATAATGAATATTATTGCACGCTTTCATTGGCCAGGAGGCTGTGGAAGGGGAGGCCTTCCTATAAGCTCACATCCCTTGCTTCTTCTTTTGGCTGGGAGTATGAGGCTCATAATGCTCTATCTGACAGCGAGATCTGCGGCCGTCTCTTTTCCCGGTTGTGCGGCAATGCACTTTATGATGATGAGGTAGCCGAGCGCTTTTTCTCGCGTGTCTATCGCGACGGAAGCTATCCTAAAAGAATATGATCACTCAGCATCCATCAGATGCAGGCGTACAGCCAGCAGCGGATAGAGGTAGATGCACCAGATTCCAAGAGTGAAATATGTTGTGAATGATGTGAATTCTTCTGGTGCTGGGACAATGCTGATGATGATCGCAACCAGCGCAGTGGAGATGAGACCTAGGATGAAACGGACGATCTTGATGCCCAGGCTTCCGCTTTCCGGAGCAGATGAGACAAACTTTCTCTCCAGATAGAATCCCAGCATCGCTCCTCCTGTGATGGAGAGTGTTGACATCATATCTTCGAAAGCCACTCTGTCTATTTCCGTAACAGCCAGCAGAACTGCAATGAAAGCTCCTGAGGCTGCTGTGACAAGGCCAAATGTGAATGTGAAGATCAGGAATGGCCGTTTCGCATCATAGAGCCGCAGCATCAGCGGAGTGATGATGAAACCTGAAAGCAGTCCTATCACAGTTCCTGCAGCCACATCCATCGGCCAGTGTACTCCAAGTATCATGCGCGAAAGCGGTACAAGGATTATAGGCAGCAGGCAGAGGATGGTTGCCCAGCGGTTCCATGCTGTCACAATCAGAGAAGAGTAGAATGCGCCTGATGTCGTACTGTGGCCGGAAGGAAAAGAATAACCGGTTGCAGTGGAAAGTCTTTCCCCTTGTATCAGATGAGGGTATTTCTGGAATGGTCTTTGAACGCGGAATATCGCTTTCAGCGTCTGCGATACTATGAGGGCAGATAAGAGAGCCGTGACCGCTGCGAAAGCTTTTTTGCGGCTGACGCACCAGATAAGTATCATGACGATGAGAAGGGGAATGGCTATTTCTCCGAAAAGAGAAATGACTTCAGCCACCTTTCCGACTGCTTCCGTTCGTATGCTCTGAAGAAAGAGCAGTATATCAAGCTGCATCATGCCTCCTTCCTCTCTGAGAGGAACATCAAAAGTGCCATCAGTATGATGATTGCATACCCGATGATACTGAGTGCATCTGGTACCTGGGAGAAGACGAACCAGCCCAGAAGTGCTGTGAATATGACTTGCGAATAATCATATACTGATATCTCGCGTGCCGGCGCGTAGCGGTATGCGGCAGTGATGGAAAACTGTCCTCCTGCAGCTGCAAGGCCAGCCAGAAGCAGGGTGACAAGCTGCATCGGGGCCATCGGCACAAATGAGAATATCATATATGGCACTGTCACAAGACAGGAGAAGACTGAGAAGAAAAGCACCACAACGGGGCCGCTGACGCCTCTTTTTCCGAGGGCCCGCACGCATGTGTAAGCGCTTCCGGCTCCCAGTCCTCCGATAAATCCGATAATCGATGCTCCTAAATTAGCATTCTGGAATGTCGGTTTGATGACGAAAAGCGAGCCGATGAATGCACCGATGACTATCACCGCGACTTTTGGTCTGATTTTCTCCTTAAGGAAAAGGAATGAAAAGATGAGAGTGAAAAACGGTGCCATCTTATTGAGCATGGTGGCATCTGAGAGTATCAGATGATCAACGGCATAGAAGTTCCCAAGTATTCCTACCGTTCCTGTAACCGACCGCAGGAGCAGCATTGGAACATCTTCTTTTTTCACTGAAAGAGTTTTCCTTTCCTTAAGCACCAGAACTAGTGCGACTAATGCTGCGATGAAGTTACGGAAGAAGCTTTTCTCTGTGGAGGGAATATCTCCGGAAAGCCTGACGAACATGTTCATCAGAGCAAAGCAGAATGCAGATGAAAGTATTGAGAGAATTCCCTTTGTTCTCCTGTCCATGGTGTTATTTTAGCAGATTGAGGAAACAGAGAGAATGACATAATAATGTATAAAAAACAAAGACTTTGTATGAATTTTATGTTTCGCTAAGATTTCATGTAAAAAACCGTATGTTAATTTTATGTTAAATAAATTTTTTTAGCGTCTATATTTTTATACAGGAAAATGAACCATTGTTCCGTTTTTCGAAATTATATGAATTTTTCTACTTGAAACTATGGATTTTACGGGTAAAATCTATAATTGACTGAATTCAGCATCAAGCTGGTAGTAGGTCGTAATCTAGCTTCGTTTTCCAATAAAGGAGGAAACCATGAAGAAAATTGCTGTATTGCTCCTTGTAGCAGTAGCTATGATGATTCCTCTCTTCGCACAGGGTTCTGGCGAGAGTGGACAGACAGTCCTTACACTTTCAGAAGTTCATGCTGAAGGTTATCCGACAACACTTGCTGACTATGAGTTTGCTCGTCTCGTAGAAGAGAGAACAGACGGAAGAATCAAGATTGAAGTTTACTCTGGTGGAACACTTTATGGTGAGGAAACAGGATCAATCGAAGCTCTCCAGATTGGCGACCTTGCATTTGCTCGTGTTTCTGCATCTCCTGTTGCTTCTTATGTTCCTGCACTCAACGTTATCCAGCTTCCTTATCTCTATAGAGATGGCGATCACATGTGGCAGGTTCTCAA
>CALXLB010000015.1 GCA_944389085.1 uncultured Spirochaetaceae bacterium | reverse complement strand
GCGAAAAGCATCAGAGCAGCGAGCACTCCAATAAGGATTGACTTTTTCATATCTTTCCCTTTCCTCCAAGTATGTTAACTGCAGATAGCCTACCCCCCCCCGGTATCGATTTGTCAAGTGTTTTGTTTAAGATTTTTCAGGAAAAATATGAATAAAGGCTATCAGGGAGTCGCTATAGCCTTGTGAAAGCTTATTTCGCTGTTCTTTCTTTAACAGCTTTTATGATTATATCGACAATCTCCTCAGGTGATTTATCATCAGTTGCTATGACAATGTCTGCAACTTCTTCTGCTTTTGTGTTGTCGATACCATAGATTTTCATATAGCGGGCAGAATCATGGTTATCGCGGTTGACCGTCTGATTATACCTTTCCTCGAATGTACCGCCTTCGCGCTTGAGGATTCTGTTTGCCCTTGTCTCCGCTGAAGCTGTGAGATAGACCTTCAGGTCTGCATCGCGGAGCATCCAGATAGCAAGCCTGGAGCCGAGGACGCAATCTGGCAGTGCCATAGCCATCTCAACCTGCCTTCTGTCGAGTTCTTTATCTATATTATAGTCTGTCTCCGCCAGGTGGCAGAAATCCCAGAACTCCATACCCCGCTCCTGGGCCATCTGACGGAAAGTGAAATTGATCATAGGGTATCCAAGTTTCTCTGAAAGCAGTTTTGTGACTGTTGTATTTCCACAGCCGCTTCTTGATGAAATAGCTATTCTCATTCGATATTCCTTATCTGTTCCCTGATATTCTCCACATCATCCTTCATGCTGACGACAAGGAGGTTGATTTCCACAAGCTGACTCTTGGAAGCGATTGTATTGCACTCCCTCTGCATTTCCTGGCAAAGGAAATCGAGCTTCTTGCCAACAGGGTCGGTAGAAGCGATGAGCTTTCTGTACTCAGCAATGTGAACGGTAAGCCTTGAGACTTCCTCATTGATCGAATAACGCACAAGAATAGCTCCAAGCTCTGTCATAAAGGCAGAGTCATCTGCTTTATTTCCTGTCAGCTCCTCATACTTCTCTACAAGAAGTGCCTTGTAATGGCTCTCCAGTTCTGCAGAGTGCTCTTTTATCTTCTCAAGAGAGGAAGCGAATCTGTCGCCAAGGCGCTCGAGATCCTTCCGCGTCCCCTCACCTTCACGATCCTTGCCGCTTGAGAAAGCGTCGAGTGCTTCTTCAAGTACAGAACGGACACTCTCTTCGTATCTGGAAGAATCCGCATTGTTGACTTTCACGATTATGCCATCGACGGAGGCGTAATCAGAGAGAACAGGAGATGGTGTATCCGCCAGAGAAGCAATGCGCTCATAGGCTTCTTTATAGGATTCCAGCAGACCTTCATCAATGGAGAATCTGACATCGCTTTTTACGACGATGAGCTTCAGCATGACCTCTACCCTGCCTCTGGAAGCTCTCTCATTTATCTTCTCATCAACCAGGCTTTCGTATGCCGAAAGGCTCTGTGAGATGTTGTGGACTATATCAAGATAGCGGCTGTTATAGCCTTTGATCTCGCACTCGATTGCATATTCATCGGTACGGCAGAAGGCATGGCCATAGCCTGTCATGCTTTTCATTTCTCACCTCCAGATTGATTATACCGTATGGTTACCACAGTCGGGAAAGTCTCTTTCACAGCATCCACCAGACTCTGGGCTTCTTCCTGCCCACTGGCAATAAACGCAGAGGCAAGCCTTCGTGGCACTGGAGAGAAGATGATTCCGTCGATTGTCTTCATGAATGCTTTCTCATCCTTTCCATCTTTATTTCCGATCACAATCAGATAAGATGCTGAAGAAAGTGCATTGGCCCAGGAATAAGAGGATCCGAATACCTCTTCAGAAGGCACGAAAACACAGAGGCAAGGCTTATTCTCTTCCAGAATTTTTCTTGCTTCCTTGGAATCTGAAACGATGTATTCATTACCGATAGATGTGAAAAATGAGGGTACAGTCTGCTGTATCCTCACTTTATCACTCTTTTTCTTCCAGAATGGAGTCATCTTACTTGGAAAGCTTTGCGTTGCATTCCTTGCAGATCTTGACCTTGTTTCCGTCAATCTCCTTCTCGTAAAGGCACTTGATAGCAGTTCTCTTGCATACTGGGCATGTAGCTCTGCCATTGTTGAACTGATCGCGGATACCTGTTCCTCTATGTGCTTTGGACATTTTCTTCTCCTTATACAGTATCGGTTTCCTGTAGAATATACCCCAACGAGGCGGTTGGGGTCAACTCATATGAGAGTAAAGAGAAGCGGCATCAATATAAGTGAAATGACAATAGATACCGTACTGGCAAATCCAACAAGCTCCACATCGCCTTTCAGCTCTGAGACAAATGCAGGGCTTGCAGAGCTGATTGGTGAGAATGCCGTGATTGCAACCGCTTTTCTAACTTCATACGGGAATGGAGTGAAAGTGAAGAAGAGGAATGCGATGAGGGCAGCCAGGGCGAGGCGGATGGCGTTTACTATCACGACTTCCTTCACCTTTGATTTATCTGAGCTGAACTCCAGCATGAGGCCGATCATGATCATTGCCATCGGACCATTTGCAGGACTGACCATAGAAGCGAAATCGAAGATCACATCGGGCAGATGAATGGAGAATATGCTCAGTATGAGCATCGTGAAATAGACAGTAAAGGATGGTTTCTTGAAAATCGTAAGTACAGAACGCAGCGGGCTTCTGCCAGGATTCTCACCGAGTATCAGGGCTGTGATGATGAAATTGATGCCAAGACACATCGGAGAATTGCCCATATCGAAAAGGCAGGTTGCTACAACACCTGTTGCGCCTAAAATGCCAGATACAAAAGGAAGCGTGAAATTTCCGATGTTATAGGCAGGAAGCTCCAGCATATAGAAAATCCTATCATCTCTTCCACCACGCTTTGAAATGAGATAACCAGTTCCCAGCATCAGCCAGTTGGCAGCGAATGAGATGAGAGGGATTATCATATATGTCCATTCAAAGACGAATGTCTTGAAGCTTACAAGAATCGCACATGGCAGTGTGATATTGAGCACTACACGCGCAACTGCCACTCCATCTTCTTTGGACAGGACTCCGATTTTCTTCATTCCATAGCCAAGGATGACCATGAGAAGAAAAAAGCATGCCCTGATGAGTATATCTACCATCATTTCCTCCCCTGACATATTAGCCAGAAGAGGAAGAAATAAGAATACCCTGCCTCACCGGAGACAGGGCAATTTGCATTATTTATCGTGTTCTTCGTCTACTTCGTGGACTGTGGCATCCACAGCCTCTGCTTTGGCATTCTTCATATCTGCAATATTAGCCTTCTTTTCCTTCTCTTCGGTCTTCTTGTTGTCTTTTCTCTTATCAGAGACCTGCAGAAGTGCGAAGATGACCATCAGGATCAGGCCAGAGTCAAAGACGAGGTGGCCAAAAGAAACAAGTGCATCTCCAGAGCCTGGAAGTGCATAGCTGTATCTCATTGAGTACATCATCATGCCATGCCCATAATGATAGACAGCACTGTGCGGTGCACTCATCACACTTCCGCCTGCAACCATGAGGATACCAAGAATCAATAGAACAATACCAAGAACCAGAGTAATCACAGAACTCTTTCTCATTTTTCTGCCTCCGATTGTGAAGATAACACAGAAAACAGAGAAAGAATCATACTTCACCTAATCGACAGACAATCTACCTATTACCTGCACCGGATCCGGTAATCAGGATTTTCATCCTTAAAAAGGAGACGTCCCCAGATCAATCTGCTCTCTTTTCTGCATGTATGGAAATGACTGTCCCCAGCTCACCGTTCTCATCTTTCTCAGCAGCTTTGAGGTTGAAACCTATAAGGGAAAGTGCTTTCATGACATCTTCCGCCTGATATCGTTTCATCTTCACAGTTTTGCCGGCATCATACCATGATGTCTCCTCACTCATTGGATAAAGACCAGGCCTCTCTGCCTGAGGAAATGAGATATAGAGATTTCCACCGCTCTTCAGCGCGTCAAAGAGCGAGAAGAGATAAGATGTGAGCTCTCTTGTCTCCAGCGTCTGGATTGCCAGCACGGAGACAGCTATGTCCACATTCTCTGCATTGAATGAAAGGAGCGGGACGCATTCTTCAACTATATCACTGCATTCTCTCGCAACTTCAGCAAGTACCGCTTCTTCATCAGTAGCTGCGATTATCTCCGCATCCGGATAGAGCGTTCTGAAAAGAGGAGCAAGAAAAGCAGAAGCTGAGCCAGAGAGAAGAATGCGCTCTGCCTTCTCTCTCATGCATGAGAGCTCTCCAGCATATCTGAAGAGCTCTGCGTTATCGGTCATCCAGTCTGAAAGCGGATGGGACATTATTTATCTTCCTTAAGCCAGAATGTTCCGATCTTCCTGAATGCCTTCTTTCCAGCTGCTATCTTATAGGCAACAATGAAGATCAGGGTATAGGCCAGAGTTATACCGAGCATTGTATAAAAGAGTACCGGATTGTTCTGCGAATAGCTGTTAGCCGGCAGATTCACAAAGAGAATCAGAGGAAAGACAAAGACGAAAACCATACCCGATGCATAAGCATAATCGCGAGCGGCAGGTGTTTCAAAATCAGGGTCAACTACTCTCAGAAGCGAAAGTCCTGTAGGAAGCGTTCCCGTCGCTGTTCCGAAGAGCACGAGCATACGGAAGAACTGGTGATCGGAATAGATTCTTGATGAATACCATGGCAGCACAAAGCATGTGATGAGAATGCCGACAACGATAAGTACAAGGACAGGAACATAGTATGCAGAGAGCGCTGTAAGAGAAATAGCTCCAAGGCATGCAGCTACTGTGAGATCGACAGAAAGTCCATTGATTCTGTTGAGTGTTCCATTGTCTATTGTGTAATCGATGCCTGTTCTCTTGATCACCTGTCTTACAATGGCTGCTGCGAACATACTGAATATGAAGTTCACACCCCAGAGTGTCGAAGAGATTTCCGCTCCCATAGATCCGAGGAATCCAAGGAGCTTCTCGATTATGGCAAGCATTGCCCAGCTGACAAGATATGAGACCATGATCAGAGCCACATGGTAAGAGAGCGTATCAATAGATTCTCCATCGCTTGTCAGTCTTGAGCCTTCCCTTGTCTCACCTTTCTTGAGAAAACCCGAGAACAGCCTTCTCTGATTGAGCTTTTCCACATCCTGCTGCGGAATCCAGCCTTTCTTCACACCGAGGTTGATAAGAATGACACCACCGATACTGCCAGTGATGAATCCAGCGGCAGCCATGGCAAGTCCTACAGATGTGCCGCCTTCAAAGCCAAGAGCCTCCCAAGGCAGCGTGATTGAATAAGCCTGTCCGGGTCCCAGCTCAAAGCCAAGCGGCAATGTAAGTCCGATTGCAGGGAAGAGATCAGGAAGGAATGTATTCATCATGATAAGCGTTGCCAGAAGTCCGAAGAAGCACTGCAGACCGTACTGGCCGAAAATTGCAATGACGTTCTGGAAGAAAGAGCGGCGTGCACTACCATCCTTGGGTTTGTCATCGGATGGATTGCGAAGAGCCATGGCGATGAACGAGATATTCAGAAGATGATAGACAAGATCTCCCAGGAAAGCAGCCTCAAGCCCAATGCGCGGTGCTGCGAAATTATAGAAGAAAAGCAGGAAGAAGCCTCCGATGATAGCAGAAGGTATAAGATAACGCTGAAGTATCCTGACCTTTGCTCTCAGGAAGGCACCAAGCAGCAGCCCGGCTCCCACTATCCCGAGATTGATGATTGCATTGAAATTCATAAATCACCCCTTTGCTTTTACGTGTAGATATATTTCCTGATATTTCAGGGCTGATCTGTCTAATGCAGTCCTGAATCTGTATTGCTTGCCATCAGCATAGAACTCTATTGTCTGTTTTGCGTTTATGACAACGGACTCTATCGAGGAGAACGGGAAGAAGAGACGCTCCACACTCTTTCCTTCATGGGGTATCGGGGAAGAGAAGATGAAGACAAAGCCTTCCTTTGTAACTGTGACTGTAAAATCTTCTGACACAGTCTCAAGCTTCTTCTTTCCCGGAATCTGGAAGAGTATGCCGCTATCAGTGAAGATAGTAGACCCCTCTTCAGTCCTGTCAAAAATCTCCCCGAGTTCTTTTCGCTCCCACTCATGCCACTCTGAAAGCTTTGTGTAAGGAATATCATCATCGTTTGTACGGATACGGCCATAATCATCGAAGGTGGCAGAGAAACCACAGGATGAGCAGACGACTTCCCTGCCGCCCGATCTCATAGTGGAGAACCTATGGCACTTCGGACAAAGATAGAAAAGACGCTCCGAGCCCTCCGCCGCGCTTTCAGATGGGTATGGGATATGGGCACTCTCCTGCCATTCATCGGTGGAGAATGAAAGATACTTTGCTGTGATTTCCGTGATTTCAGGCAAAGAGAGAGAAGAGATTTCCTCTTCCGTAAGCACCTTCACAACACGTACGGAAACAGGCCCGCGTCTCTCTTTATCACTCCAGCGAGGCTTATTGAGGAAACCTCCCTCAATATGGCAGAAGACAACAGGAACATGGAAGATGCGCACAAGCTTCGCAGTTGCTGCCGTGATATCCATCATCTCTCCGTCCCAGCTTCTTGTACCTTCCGGAAAGAGACCGACGATATCCCCCTCTTTCAGTGCTCTTGAGATATTCCTGATTGTCTCCAGATCGCTTCTGCCCTGCACCTTCGGGATAGCACGCACAAGATGCCGCAGCAGAAAGCTCACCCCTTTCATCTTAAAGAGATAACTGCCTGCAACCCATCTAATGGTATATGGATAAACTTCAGAGATGAAGAATGGATCGAGAGTATGTGTATGATTTGCAAAAACAATACACGGGCCACGGAAAGGAAGAACGTCCTCAATCCCCTCCGCCGTAATACTGTACCTTTTCTTAATATAATTACCATATGTCAGCTTCAGAAATCTGAAAGCTGGCGTCAAACCGCTTTTTCCCACGATACAATATTAAAAGAAAGATGGACAGAAACTCAATAACCTGTAACCAATTACAGCAGGACAAGAGGCTTGACGATATATTATCTCAAATACGCCGGAATCATCGTAATTAAATTAGTATTATTGATCCTACTAAAATTAATTATACCAAATTCAGAAAAAGGAAGAACAGATGTTCATTGGACGAGAAAGGGAACTTAAAATGCTTAACAGCGAATACAGCAGGAATGCATATGGCTGTATTGTATACTGTATGGCAGGCAGAGAGTAGGAAAGACTGTACTGATTAATGAATTCTGCAAAGGAAAGCCCTCTATTATATTCAGTGCACTCAAGGGTGGAGAGAAGGACAACCTTCGCGAACTCTCGAGAGTGATATCCGAATACCAGTACGGTCTTTCAAATGAAGAATCAGCATCCTTTCCCGATTTCCGTTCTGCACTCATTGCTGTCAGCCTTCTTGCAAAGGACGCTCATATGGTGTTCTGCATCGATGAATTGCCATATCTTGCAGCATCAAGCCCTTCCGCATTATCCATACTGCAGCATTTTCTTGACCATGAAGCAAAGGAAAGAAAGCTTTTCATCATCCTCAGTGGCTCATATCCATGTCTTTCATGGAAGAAGGTGTTCTCTCTGAAAAGAGTGCTATATATGGCCGCAGGACAGGACAGAGATGCTATGAACTTGATAAAGAAAAGACATCACTGGTTCTTTTCAAAGGACGGATTCACACCGACCATGGTCTCCTGCAAGAAAGAGAATATAAAGCTGTTCACGCTCAACGATCTTTACGCCTAGCAATGCCTTTCTTGGCTACATGGAAAAAGCGACAGCAAGCATGAGGTCTGAGAACTCAGACCTTTGCGAGCGTTTTGACAGCAATTGACATGATTGCACCGACAAGGCGGTCTATGGACTCTTCTTCCAGAAATGAGATGCCCTCCGCATCAAGCCCTGCTGCCCAGTTGATTGAATAAGCGACAGCTGCGTTCCTGATTCCAGCTTCCTTCAAGAGAGCCGCTTCAGTTCCAAGTGTCATTCCCACGATGTCTGCCCCCATGTTCCTGTAAGCGACAATCTCTGCAGGCGTCTCAAGCCTCGGCCCATTGGTTGAGATATAAACACTATCCATTGCCAGGGAATGCCCCTCTTCCACTGCCGTTCTGGCAAAGAGAGCACCAAGCTTCCTGTCAAATGGCTCTACAAAAGGCACATGACGCACCTCTCTTGTGCTGCCATCATAGAAAGTATTCTCACGTGAGAACGCAAGATCGATGAAATCACGGACAAGGCCGAAGCGCCCTGGAGAGAGGCGACGAGTGATTGACCCCACTGCATAGATTGAAATCACTGTATCTACGCCAAGCTCCACAAGAGCCTGCACATTGGCTTTGTAATTGATCATATGAGGAGGGACAGAATGCCCTGGGCTGTGACGTGGAAGATAGATGATATCATCAAGCGAGGTATAAAAAGCCTCACCATAACGTGTGACAATCCGCTCTGCGCCATCGAGGAATCTCTTATCCCTGTCTACACCTGTACCACCTATTATCGCCTTCAAAGAATTCCTCCTTCTGTCACTATGCCTGTAACAAGTTCCGGTTCTATTATATCAAAGCAAGGGTATAGAGCTTTCGAAGATTGTGAGGCTATCACAGTCCCTCCTATGCTCTTCACACTATCGCTGTCTCTGTATTCTATCACAATATCTTCTCTTGTTTTTGTCTCATCGAGTGAAAGAGAGAATGCATAATACGGTATACCGAAATAATGGGCTGCAATGGCATTTGCCAGCGTTCCAGTCTTATTGACGACAGTCCTGTCTTTCAATGCAAGATCTGATGCTGTCATATAAAGCTGGATACGCCCCTCTCTCATGAAATGGGCTGGCATACCATCTGTTATAAGATAGCAATCAATGCCTTTTTCCCTTAAGCAGGGTTCTGTCAGATGTGCACCTTGAAGATATGGCCGGGTCTCTGGAACATAGACAGTGACGCGCTTGCCGTTTTCCTTTGCCTTTATCAGGGAGAGCATGAATGTATGCTCAGGAAAACAGGTAGTCAGAACCCCGCATCCATCTTCAATCAATGTTTCTCCTATATCAGAGATGGAATCATAGAGAGAATCATAATGGTCAAAAGCCGCCTTGATTATCCCCTCCATGTCTCCAGTTTCCCTGTATGCCTTCATAACACCGAGAAGTGTTCTTTTCATCGTCGTATTTGTCGGACGGGAAAGCAAAAGTGATTCTACAGCATCATCAATGCTGTCTCTGTCATGCCTCCAGGTATACAGAAGCGTATTGAGAGCGACTTCAAGAGGTCCGCCACCCTGTGTCACCATCTCCTTTATAGCTTTGCTGGCCTCTTTATAATCACGACAGAGAATATCCTCTGTACAGAAAGGAAGCTTTCTCCTGTCACGGACAAGAATACCGCTATCGGTTATCCTCGATATATTCTCATGCTGGAGAATTGAGGGAAGAAGAGAATCTATCACTTCCAGAAATCCATATGATCGCGGCAGATTGCCTCCACAAGGGCATCATCATCCGAAGGTCCTTCTATGATGATATCCTTCTGGCCATGTCTTACCACTTCCCTGGAGGAGAGTGAGAATGTGGGATTCTCTTCATTGTCACCAGTGAACCGAAGGAGATCTTTTTCAGTCGCACCGAAGACAAGTCGTCCTACATTCGTCCAGTAGAGCGCCCCTGTACACATGCAACATGGCTCGAAATTGGAATAAAGCGTACAGCTTTTGAGAAAATCCGGCGAATACTTCTTAGCTGCTTTCAGCAGTAGAAGCGTCTCTGCGTGATAAGCACTCCCACCTTCCCGGAATTCATTGCCCTGTTCCAGCAATATATTTCCATCTTTATCTGCAAGAAGCGCCCCGAATGGATGATTGCCCTTCTCCATTGCCTCATGGGCTATTACGATTGTCCTTCTAAGCAATTCTCTGTCTTTTTCCGTCATGAGCCTATTGTAGCACAAAGGTACCAATACACATAATCTCCATCCCTATTCATTGACCGCATCATTTAATCCAGCTAAATTCAAGAAAGGTTAATGCACCAAGGAGGCATTATGAGAAAAATTCTTGCTTTCACTGCAGTCCTGCTCTTTTCAGGAATGCTCCTCTTCTCAGAGGGGGTACAGGAGCAGCAAAGCGATGAGACATTGGTAAAAGTTACAGCAGTTTCCGTTGATGAACAGGGAAACTACAAAATCGATACGCTGCGTGAAGATGGCAGCAGAGTGATATACATCGCATCTCCAGAGACAACTGAATCCGAAATCGCGTTCAGTGATATCGCGGACGGGGACTATCTTCTCGTCAAGGACAGCGGAATCATGACCATGTCACTTCCCCCTCAGATGCCGCTTACGGCTCTCAGAGATGTGACAGAAGCAGTAAATGCTGGACTTATCACATTCAATCAGACAGCTCAGGAGAACCTTCCTGCTGTAGAAATCGCAATCGGCAATGTCTCAAGAGAAGATCTTGATGCAGCCTTCTCCTACTCCTATGGATATCTTTCAATGGAAGGACTGATGACTCAGAACATGTATCCACGTGGAGGATACTTTGCGCGCGGTGTTCTCGATGCATCTGAGATAGGAAGCACCGAACCTCTTCTGACGCCAGAGGAGATGTCATCAGCGCTCGATGAGTTCATGGTAAATGTCTACAATGCAGGTCTTCCAACCGATTACGGTGAAGTGATAGCAGATGAAGAGGGAATCAGAGCACTGGGAAGGCCTGAATCTCTGGAAGACAGATTCGGTTATTCCTACGGTTACTTCACAATCATCAATCTCCTCTATGGCGGCGTAGAGGTAAAAGCACCCGAGTTCGCAGCAGGACTTCTTACAGCTCTCTATGGTGCAGAACCTCTGTTTACTGATGAGGAGATGAACAGCTTCATTGAAGCTTATATCCAGAAGCTTCAGGAAGAGTATGTCGCATGGTTGGAAGAGCTTGCAGCAGCAAACCTTCAGGCTGCAGAGACTTACCTTGCTGACAATGCAGAGCGAGACGGAGTCATAACACTTCCATCTGGCGTGCAGATTGAATATATCCACGAAGATACGACAGAAGGGGCTGTTCCTACAGATGCAGATACAGTAACTGTGGATTACACACTCTCCCTCATTGACGGAAGCGTGATGGATCAGGGAAGCGGTGTCCAGTTTGCCCTCTCATCCCTTATCCCTGGCTTTACAGAAGCTGTAAAGAACATGAGCGTGGGAGATACGATCAGAGCATATATTCCACCAGAGCTCGGCTATGGTGAGTATGGAACTCAGACAATCGCACCTAATTCACTTCTCATTTTTGATATAACACTTCTTGGTGTGGAAACACCGGAATGATTATAGGTATTCATAATCGTGAATGGGGCTGTTGAATCAGCCTCATTTTTCACTCAGAAGACAAAACGTACTGTTTTAGTATGCTCTGGCAGAGCGTATGAAAGACCGCGTCTGATGTTTTCCGACGGATCATAGAGGAGAAAACGCCCAGGCTGCAGACGGAAGACAGAGCCATCTATCGATACCATCTCATCACCTTCAAGTACAATCTCCATCACCCTACCGCCATCCTTCTCCGCTTCAAAGCCTTTTGATGAAGTAAGGAAGGTCTCGATGATATAGCTGACAGTACTCTCTTCCGGAGTCTTATATCTGCCTGCTCCCTGGTCATAAGGAAGGGAGCGATCCATCACGTCGATTATCGTACGTATCTCAGGAAAAGCCCCCTCATAGCTTTCAAGCTCAGAAAGCGTATCAAAAACCATCATATGGATGCCTTGTGCTTTTCTACCAGATCCTTATATCTGATGATCTCCTCCACGCAGCCATCAATACCTATCTGAGCGGAATCAAGGGAGAGCGAATACGTTCGGCACATACCCCACTTCTGGTCGGAATAATAATTATAGAAATTCGCTCTGCTCTTATCGTTCTTCAGGCAGACATCCTCTGCCCTGTCTGCAGGCACGCCATAGACCTCAACGGCCCTTTTCACTCTTGCTTCAAGGGGTGCGTGGATGAAAACAGATATCAGATTAGGATTTCCACGAAGGATGTAATCTCCGCAGCGGCCGATGATGATGCAGGATTCCTTTGAAGCAACCTTCCTGATTGTATTCGACTGGATAAGGAAGAGCTGATCATTGAGCGGCATTTCATTGAACCCCAATGTCCCTGATGACATAGGATAATTCCCCATCACCAGTGAATAAAGAAGAGAGGATGTAGGCTTCTCGTCTGCATTGCGGAAAAGCTCTTCAGAGTATCCGCTGTCCTTAGCTGCCATCGCCAGAAGCTCCTTATCGTAATAAGGGATTCCCAGTTTCTCTGCTAGTTTCTTGCCGACCATGCGGCCACCTGAACCGAACTGACGTCCGATCGTGAAGATGATTTTGTCTCCCATATCCAAGTCTCCTGCTGATATTATAAAACAGAAATCGCGGATATCATCAAAAATACACAAAAAATCAGATGCCTTCCACCAAATGCTCTATGAGTATCTTGAGAGCAATAACAATGAGAATCACACCACCTGCCAGCTCAGCTTTTGATTTGTATCTGCTCCCCGCTGCAGCTCCAAGCCTCACGCCTGCAGCGGAAAGAGAGAATGTGATCACACCGATAAAGGAGACAGCCCACCAGATATTACCTTCAACGGCGGCAAGCGCTATTCCCGAAGCCAGTGCATCAATTGAAGTCGCAATCGCAAGCGGGAACATAGCCTTTATCCCCAGAGAAGGACTCTCATCCTCATCCTCTTTAGATCTTGACTCAGCAATCATGGAAATACCGATAGCTGCAAGAAGCACAAAAGCAACCCAATGATCGATTGCGTGAATCAAAGACGAAAGCTGCAAGCCTACAAAGTATCCGATAAGAGGCATCAGGGCCTGAAAGAAGCCGAACCAGAGGCCTGTAATCACAGAACCTCTGACAGACGGGCGTCCGATAGCAAGTCCCTTACAGACAGAGACAGCAAAAGCATCCATACTGAGCCCGATGGCCAGTACTAATAATTCCAGAATTCCCATAGTCACCAAAAAGAAAGCGGGGACCAAGCCCCGCCTGAATCAAGCTTCCACGCTCTTTTTCAAAGCATCAGCAAGTGCTTCCACATCCCCCATCTGCTCATCCTTGAGAGAAGACTTGATGGAAAGAACAGGAGCGATAACCCTTATATCCTTCATAGAAGCAAGCATCTCTGACATCTTCTTTCCTGCAGAGAGCGCCCACGTACCATTCTCGATGACAGCTGCATCCCTGTTCTGGAAAGCATGAGCTTTAAGCTCCGTCAGCAGCATCTCCATCTTAGGGAAGATCTCTGCATTGTATGTAGGAGAAGCGAAGACGATTGTGCTGTATCTGAAGCATTCTGATACAAGCACGGAACAGTCAGTTTTTGAAGCATCGTAGATATGGATATTCTTCACGCCCTTCTCCGCACACTTTGCAGCAAGGACATCAACAGCATTTGCCGTATCACCATAGATTGAAGAATAAACCATCAGGAGTCCCTTTTCCTCAGACACATATGTTGCCCATGTCTGATACTTGGAGATGAACCATCCGATATTCTCTCTCCAGATCGGTCCGTGCAGCGGAAGAATCATCTTTATAGGAAGAGAGGCAGCTTTCTTGAGTGTGTTCACGACCTGAACGCCATATTTGCCGACAATATTGATGTAATAACGCCTTGCGTCGTCAAGCCACTCTTTCTCGAACTCTACTTCATCTGCATAGATATTGCCTGCAAGAGCTCCGAATGTGCCGAAGGCATCAGCCGAGAAAAGGAAGCCGTTGGATGTGTCAAAAGTGACCATGACTTCCGGCCAGTGAACCATCGGGGCAAAGACAAATGCGAATGTATGCTTTCCTGTTGTGAGAGTGTCTCCGTCCTTGACAACGTGAGCACGGCTATCCACATCAAATGTATAGAACTGCTTGATCATCTGCATTGTCTTCTGATTACCTACAATCTTCACATCTGGATAGCGGAGAACAATCTCTGCAATCACAGAACAGTGATCAGGCTCCATATGATTCACAACAAGATAGTCGAGGTCACGGCCCGAAAGAGCTGCTTCGACATTCTCCAGGAACTCTCTTGATACCGAGTGATCTGCTGTATCAAGAAGAACTGTCTTCTCATCAAGCACGACATAGGAGTTATAGCTTACGCCGCGCTCAATGGGATAAATATTCTCGAAAAGCGCCAGACGCCTATCAGAAGCGCCGACGTAGAAGACATCTTCAGTTATTTTCCTTATATTCTGCATAATAATCTCCACCGCAAACTATATACGAAGGCGGGATTATCAGCAACACTACTTGAGGAAAGCTGCCAGATGCGGTACCAGATCCTTGATCACAACGTTCGAAGTATTGATACAGAGATCATAGTGGGATTTATCCCCCCACTTCTCACCAGTATAGAACTCGTAATACTTGGAACGGCCTTTGTCCACTTTCTGGATCATCTGCTTCATCTCTTTATCTGAGAGATGTTCGCCTTCCGGTGCTCTGTTGTGGCAACGCATGATCCTGCTGTCCATATCAGCATAGACAAAGATGCGGAATGGCTTGATATCCCGGAGAATATAATCAGCACAGCGTCCGACGATGATACAGTCAGAGGCAGCTGCCATCTCCTTGATGATATTGCTCTGTTCAACATATACGGACTGCTGGATCTGGAAAGTCATGTCGGGATAAAGACTGTGTCCGACGGTAATCGGCAACAGAGGATATGGATGATGCTCAACAACATTATGAATATATTCCTCTGTCAGCTGCGTACGTTTAGCAATTTCCGTGAGAATTTCCTTATCGTAATAAGCAATCTGAAGATGATCGGCAAGTCTTCTGCCAAGCTCTCTGCCTACACTGCCAAATTCACGACCTAATGTTATAACCATTCTCATCCTCCTTTTTATTATTTTAACATAAATATAATCCGGATGCAGAACAAAAAATATTTTTGCCGGATTATGCACAACAGAAGGTCAAAATGGAGGGATTTGGGGAGAATCAGCCAAGAGAGACTGCAAAGCCTTCAACCTATAATGTCATTCTGATATAATCACAGACATGCAAAACAGGAAAACACTGCGGCCAGGACTGAAGCTTGCTCTGGGTTTCATGCTCCTGATAGCTATTGGAACGCTGCTGCTGTATCTGCCGGTTTCGCACCAGGATGGGGTGGATGTATCTCTCATTGATGCACTCTTCATCTCAACATCTGCTATCTGTGTCACAGGGCTGACACCTCTGGATATCTCGAAGACTTTGTCTCTCTTCGGATCCACTGTGCTTATGCTGCTGATTCAGTTCGGCGGGCTTGGCTATGCAGTTGTTGCGGTGATTATCATACGGCTTGCCAGTGGCAGGATCGATGCTTCCACAGGGAATCTTCTCAGGGATTCTCTTGGTGCCGATCACAAAATCGGAACGAAAAGGCTCTTGGGCGTTGCTCTTACCGTAACAGCCGCGATGGAATTATTAGGAGCTGTTCTCCTCTTCATTTCATTCTCAGCCAAGTATCCGGCAGGAAGAGCTGTATATCTCTCAGTCTTCCATTCGGTTTCAGCATTCAACAATGCTGGATTCGATCTCTTCTCAGACAGCATGATGAAGTGGAATGATAATCCTCTTGTCCTGATTACCATCGCTTCTCTTATTGCTTTCGGTGGTCTGGGCTTCATTCTCTACAATGACCTCGCTGACCATGTTACAAAAAAGAAGAAGATTTCCGTGCATACGAAGATTGTCCTTTCGACAACAATCTTCCTGATAGCAGCGGGAACAATTCTTTTCCGTCTGATTCTGCCGGATATCGACTGGAAGAATGCTTTTTTCCAGTCAGTCACAACGAGGACAGCTGGCTATTTCTCATATGATCAGACAATACTGCCGCCAGCAGGAGTTGCACTGACTATCATCCTGATGTTCATCGGAGCATCACCGGGGTCTACCGGAGGCGGTGTGAAGACAACTTCATTCTTCACAGCAGTCAAAGCTTCTTTCTCGCTGCTGCTTGGCAGGAATCCCATTGCATTCAAGAGGGAAATCAGCGGGGAGTCTGTCATGAAGGCATTCTTCGTCATCATCATCTCAGTGCTGCTTGTTGCTGCCGCCACCACAATCATCTGTATCATTGAGCCGGAATTCTCTTCAGATAAGATTCTATACGAAGTTGTCTCCGCTTATGCTACAGTCGGGCTGACAATGGGCATTACACCTTATGTCTCAACAGCAAGCAAGATTGTGCTTATCGTGATGATGTTCCTTGGAAGAGTCGGTTTCATGACAATCATCACAGCATTCGCACGCCGCCGGCAGACGGGTGCCAGATACATAGAAGAAAAGGTTATCATAGGTTAGAAAATGAAGAAAAACAGAGAAGGCAATCAGGTATTCGGAGTTATAGGAACGGGACGTTTTGGCCTTGCGGTCGCTGAAGAGCTTCTTGCAAGGGGCAAATACGTCATCGCCATAGACCAGGACCAGCAGAGGCTCAAACCTCTCTATGAAACAGAAGCTGAGGTCTTTGTAATCAGTGATATCTCCAGAGAGTCGCTGATGGATGCAGGCATCCAGGATGCCGACACAGTGATTGTCGGAATCGGAAAGGATGTAGAAAGCTCAATCCTTGCTGCTCTCAATTCTATAGAACTGGGTGTCAAAAATGTCATCTGCAAGGTCATCAGCGATGATCACGCAAAGATACTGAGGAAGATCGGAGCAGATGTCGTATTCCCTGAGGTTGAAATCGGAAAGCGTACAGCAATCAGGCTCTGTGAGAAGCTTGCAGAGGATATACTGCCTCTCTCAGAGGAGTTCTCCATCATCCAGATAAGAACCCCGAAAGAGCTCGATGGGAAAGCTGTAAAGGATATAAAAATCCGTGAACGCTTCGGCATCACACTTATTGCTGTGGTAAAAGAAGGCAAAGCCAATGGTTCTGTAGGCCCTGACACGGTGCTGCATGAGGATGAGCTGATGGTACTCTCAGGCTCAAACAAAGACCTCGACAGATTCCAGAATTCTATCGCCCGTTGACTCTGCTCCTTCCCCTCCTCTCCAGAAGTACGACAGTCTCGATATGACGGGAGGCGGGGAAGAGGTCTACAGGCTGTATCCCCACTGCTTTATAAGGCATGAAGCGATAGATATACCTCAGATCCCTGCCAAGTGTCTCAGGGTTACATGAAATGTAGATGATACGCTCAGGATTCATCCTGCCAGCAGCCGCCAGGAATTCTTCTGTTGCTCCGCTGCGTGGAGGATCGAGAAAGAGCACAGAACACTCCATCCCTTCCTTGGCTCTCTCCTTCATCCATTTGGATGCATCGGCTCTCTCAAAAGAGACATTTCCGAGATTATTTATCCTCGCATTCTCCCAGGCATCGGATACAGCTCTTTCATTTGCTTCAACACCGATTACCCGCCCGGCACCGGAGGCGGCTGCAATCAGGGCTATTGTGCCCGTTCCTGAATAAGCATCAATGACAGTGTCGTGTTCATTTAGCTCTGCCATATTCATGGCAATAGTATACAGATTCGCGGCCTGTCTGGGATTCACCTGATAAAAAGACCTGGCGGAGATACGGAAATCAAGGCCAAGAATCCTATCCATGATATAACCCTTGCCATAGATGACACGCTCTTCTGCATCATCAGGGATCACCATCGATGTCTTTTCTGTATTGACGATTATAGAGACGGAGCGGACATACGGATGCTTCTGATGGAGGGCTGCAGCCAGATCGGAAGCTGATGGCAGATCAAAAGAAGAACCAACAAGTACGACAAGTGCCTCATCATAGTATTCCGATGTCCTGATAAGCACATGACGAAGATGTCCGGTCTTTCTGTCCTCATCATAAGACACAATGTGATAACGGCCTGCAAGCGTCCTTATCGTCTGCAGAATTTTCCCTGCCCTCTTATCTTCAAGAGGACATGAACGGACAGGAATCAGGCGATGGCTTCCCTTTCTGTAAATGCCAGTTACAAGACGTCCATCTTCAGTTCCGCATACAGCCTGCACTTTGCATCTGTAACCAGTTATCTCAGGAGAGGGAAGAATCGGAGAGACAGAGCAGAAACGGGATAGAAACTGCTCCTCCTCAAGATATTTCTCCAGCAGCTCATCCTCATATCTCATGCCGATGTAATCACAGCCACCGCAACGCCCTGCTAAGGGGCAGGTTCTCTTTTTCGTCATACCTACATGATACTTTCTCTCATGCAGGTATGGCTACAGCCTGCATCAGATATTATTCGCGACCTCAAAAGCATCCCAGATTGCATACATGATATTCGAAACCTTCCTTGCATCGCCAAGAAGATAGCATTCCCCTATATCATTCTTCATCTTCTCATACAGGTTCTTCTCTTCACTGTATCCTACAGCTAGGATGACACTGTCAGCGGAGACGGAATGCTCTTTTCCATCTTTCAGGTAATAGAGCTTGCCATCTGTAAATCTCTCAGCCTTCGCAGAGCAGATTGTCTCAATACCGTTGAACGGGATGAGGGCGGCCAGCATATCTTTATTGGCATGACAAAGAGGACCGTTTACAAGAATCCTGTCCAATCCTTCAAGAAGAGTTATCTGACAGCCTTTCTCTCTCAGATGCAAGGCAAGCTCACATCCGACAAGTCCCGCTCCGATGATAACAGCCGAATGCCCTGGATTCTTTCTTCCAAGCAGCACTTCTTCAGCTGTATAAACCTTTTCATCATCCCCTAGAGAGAATTTCTTCGGCCGGGAACCAGTTGCAAAGATAACAGCATCAAATGAACCGGAACGGATTGTGCTCTCATCAGCCACTTCTCCGAGATGGACCTCAGCACCAAGCCTCTTCAGTTCAAGCGCATACCATCGGGCAAGTGCCAGATCATCCTCCTTGAAAGATGGGGCACCGCCAGGAATGAGATTACCTCCCAAAGCTGTATTCTTCTCATAGAGAGTCACACGATGGCCCCTTGTCCTTAGTACGCGTGCAGCTTCGCATCCAGCGACACCGCCTCCAATGACAAGAACATTCTTTTGAGAAAGTACAGGATTATATGCAAAAGCGCGTTCTCTTGCAGCCTGCGGATTGACAGCACAGTTGATAGCAGAGAACTCCTGGATTCTGCCCATGCATCCTTCCTGACACGAGATACATGGTCTTATCTCATCTTTACGCCCTGTACGCAGCTTAAGTACGTAATCAGGATCTGCAAGAAGCGGACGGCCAAGATTGATGATATCGCAATCATTATCTGCCAGAGACTTTTCAGCCATATCTGGATTATCCATTCTGCCGGCACAGAGGACAGGAACATCAACCACCTTTTTCAGCATATGGCAGTACTCTCTGTAAAGACCTTTCTTCTGATACATTGGCGGATGATTCCACCACCATGCATCATATGTTCCGACATCAGCATCAAGGGCATCATAGCCATATGAGACCAGCAGCTTTGCAGCTTCCAGCCCTTCTTCGATATCCCTTCCTTTCTCCTCGAAATCCTCACCAGGCAGAGCTCCTTTACGCCAATCGATGATCATGCTCTTGAGAGAGAACCTAAGGGATACGGGGAAATCACTGCCGCAGCGCGATTTTATCTCCTCAACGACTTCCCTTGCAAACCTGAGCCTGTTTTCAAGTGTCCCGCCATATTCATCTGTTCGCTGATTGAACATCGAAATTGCAAACTGAGCGAGAAGATACCCCTCGTGAACAGCATGTATCTCAACGCCATCGAAACCTGCACGCTTTGCGTTGAAAGCACCATCTCCGAATGATTTCACGATGCTCCGGATCTCATCCTTCTCAAGGGGCCTGCAGGTTTTATCCAGCCATCTATGAGGAATGGCAGAAGGAGCAACAGGAGGAAACTCTCCAAGATTTGTCGGTATTGTGACGCGCCCGAATCCCGCGCTCATCATCAGAAAGATTCTAGCATCATATGCATGAATGCGCTCGGTCATCTCACGGCTGGTACGGACGAAATGAACCGGGTTATATGTTGAATTCGGACAGTTGGGCATGCTCTGCTGCTCAACAGTACAGTCAGAGAATGTAACACCCGTAATGATAAGTCCCGTTCCGCCCTGAGCACGGCGTGTATAATAATCTATGCCTCTCTGGTTCCAGCCACCTTCGCTATCCGACAGCCCTAATGGTCCCATAGGAGCCATGGCAAATCTGTTCTTGATCTCCACATTTCCGATTCTTATCGGTGTGAAGAGAGATTCATATTCCATATCTTCCTCCCTCAAATCAGATACAGCCTATCTTATCACAGTTTTGCAATCGATTGAGAAAAGAAACGAAGAAAGCCGGTTTCCCGGCCTTCCCATTATGTTCTGATCTCTCTGTTGAACGGCTTTCCGAGTGCTGTCGGAGATGTCGTCTGGTTACGCGACGTGAATGAGAGCACCACGATAACAAGCACATAAGGCAGCATGACAGCAAGCTCATAAGGAAATGATATTCCCATAGACTGAACAATGGTCTGGAAAGTCTGTGCAAGAGTGAAGAGCAGCGCTCCCCCCATGATCTGCAGAGGATGCCAATGACCGAAATAGACAAGAGCAACTGCTATGAACCCGCGTCCGGAGATGAGTGTATCAGAGAACATCTTTGCCTGAGCAATCGAAAGATAGGCTCCTGCAAGACCTGCAAGCGCACCTCCGACAACAAGTGCCTCATAGCGTGTGCGGCTCACATTTATACCCATTGAATCAGCAGCTCTTGGATTTGTACCTACTGCCCTTACCTTCAGCCCCCAGTATGTCTTGAAAAGGATATACCAAGCCACAGGAACAAAGATGTATGCAAGATAAGCAACCACATTGTGTGAGAAGAATATATCACCAATCACTGGTATTTTAGCAAGGAGAGGGATATCAACATCAGGAATGCCCGGAATGGACTGAGTGCCTCCGACAAAATGTCTGAAAAGCGTACCAGCCGTCCCTACTCCGAACATCTGGAGACCGATACCGGCAATACCCTGCGGTGCACGGAAGGTGACTGTAATGACTCCGAAGATAAGGCCGAAAACAGCCCCAAGCACAGCAGCTGCTGCAAAACCGAGCAGATTATACCACTCAGAGACGGCACCGCCATGTCCGGCAAGGAACGGAATGAGCATTCCGACAAAGGCGCCCATAGCCATCACACCTTCGCATCCCAGATTGAATACACCAGCCCTCTGATTGAACATCTCCCCAAGAGAAGCCAGAAGCAGCGCTACAGAGAAAGGGATACACATTGAAAGCATATTTGTGATAACAGCAAGCATCTCAGCCCTCCTTCTTTCTCAGAGCCTGATACTTTCGCCAGACTCTGTCCTGGAAATATGTATTGGAAAGCACCATCTGTGCAGTGACAATGACGATGATTATGATTCCCTGCATAACCTGCACGATATTAGCAGGAACACCTACTTTGGATGGTGCAAGCGTGGAACCATAAATCAGAAGACCGAATAGAAACGAAGCTGGAATGATTCCGAATGGATGCAAGCCGCCGAACAGGGCAACTACAACACCCGAGAATCCATAGTTATTGGTAATGCCTTCGATAGCTCTTCTATGGACACCTGCAAGCTCAACCCCGCCAGCAAGACCTGCAAAAGCACCTGAGATTGCCATTGAAGCAGCCAGCCAGAAACCAACACTTATACCACCATAACGAGCGGCCCTCGCACCTGAACCGGAAGCTCTCATCTTGAATCCCATTGTAGTTTTCCACATCAGGAGATAGATGAGAACAGCAAGAACCAGTGCAATGATTATACCGTAATGCAGACGGCCTGTGAGTCGCCCAAGCCATACATTCTCTGTCAGCTTCATCGACTGCGGTGTTCCCGTTCCATATACCTGCTCTGCCGGATCGAGATAGATAGTACGGAGGCAAAGCGAATAGAACTGAGCCGCAATATAATTGAGCATAACAGTTGAAAGGAGCTCTGAAACATTGAGCTTCGCTTTCAGGATACCAGGAATGAAGCCCCAGATACCGCCACCGATCATCGAAGCAATGAGAGCAAGCGGCAGCAGAAGCGGACGGGGAACATCAGGGAAAGCAAGTGCAACACCTGTAAAAGCCAGAAGCCCCATTGCCATCTGGCCTTCTGCTCCGATGTTTATGATACCCGACCTGTATGCCACGGAAATACCAAGAGCAATGATACAAAGCGGAATTGCTCTGATAAGGACTTCAGAAATATGGAGCATTCTGGAAAGCGGCTCAATGACAATCGTGAAGAATGTATCAGAGACATCCGCACCAATAAGCCATAAAATCACAGAGGCAATAAGCACTGCAGCTATAGCTGCAATAACTATTATTGTGCATCTGAACGCTATACGAAAACCTTTTGTCATTCCTGCACTCCTGCCATAAGTATACCGAGGCGATCAGGAGTTGCCTCGCTTCTGTCGAGGACACGCTGTACCGAACCTTTGTAGATAACAGCAATCCTGTCCGAAAGATCCAGTATCTCATCGAGCTCTTCAGAAATAAGCAGTATGCCTATGCCGCTCTCTCTGAGCTTCAGCAGCTCTGAATGGATGAATTCCACAGCCCCCATGTCCAGACCTCGGGTAGGATAGACTGCTACCAGGAATTTCGGCTTTCTTTCTATCTCACGGGCAAGAATGACTTTCTGGATATTTCCACCGGAGAGAGAACCGGATGCAGTATCGATACCAGGACAGCGCACATCAAAGCGCTTTACAAGCTTCTCTGCAGTCGAGTCTATCTTCTTCCCATCAACCAGAACCCATGAGGAGAAAGATGGAGAGGAGATATCTTTCAGGACAAAGTTCTCCTTGATACTGAATGGAGGGACAATCCCCTCCGTATTTCTCTCTTCAGGTATATACCCCATACCGGAATCTATGATTTCCCGTGGAGTCTTATTCGCAATTTCATTTCCAAAGAACCTGATGGAACCGCTTTCAACCTTTCTCAGGCCGTTTATCACTTCAGCAAGTTCCCTCTGACCATTACCGGAAACACCAGCAAGTCCTACAATCTCACCGGCTCTGACATCAAGGGTCAAAGAATTGAGAGCTGGAATCTTCCTGTCAGACATGACAGTGACGTCTGAAAGTGAAAGGACAACATCACCTTTCTGTCCTGTTCCTTTGTTTTTAGGAAGTACAATCTCATGACCTGTCATCCTGGCAGCGATTTCCTGAGAAGAATAGTCATCTGTATTGCCAGAAAAGACAACTTTTCCATGACGGAGGATTGTCACTTTATTGGAGAGAGCTTTCACTTCCTGAAGCTTGTGCGAGATGAATATGATGGATAGCTCATCCGTCATTCTGTGCAAGAGTGCAATAAGCTCATCCACTTCCTGCGGAGTGAGAGCAGAGGTCGGCTCATCCAGAATAAGGAACTTCGCGCCGAGGCAGAGCGTCTTCACCAGCTCTACCTTCTGCTGTTCACCGACAGAGAGCTGCCAGATGTATGCATCAGGATTGACAGCAAGACCATAACGCTGTGATATCTCTTCAATCCTCTTTCTGACTGCTTTGAGATCCAAATGGCCAGGACGCTTTGGAAGATTTCTGCCAAGTCCCAGTGCGATATTCTCCGTAACAGTCATGTTAGGCACCAGCATATAGGTCTGATGGACCATACCAAGTCCTGCTCGGAAAGCATCCTCAGGGCCACGGAAGCGCACAGGCTCTCCATTGATGAGTATTCTTCCTTCATCCGGCTGATAAAGTCCCATAAGAATATTCATCAGCGTGGTTTTTCCAGCACCGTTCTCTCCTACAAGAGCCAGTACCTCCCCTTCTCCCACGTCAATTGAGATGTCATCGGACGCAAGCACACCGGGGAAACGCTTTGTTATGTGCTCCATCCTGAGAGATCTGATTTTGTCCATAATTGAAAAAGAATCGGAGCAAGGCACAAGCCCTGCTCCATTAAGGATTAAAGAGTGGAATAGTCCACGTCTGCCCAATCAGCAAGTGTTCCTTCCGGATCAGCCTTGAATGATTCAATTGTTTCGTTGATCAAAGCTTCAAGCTCTGGAGATACCCATTCTGCTTTGAGATCCGGGTTGTAATCGAAGATGAATCCACCATTTGCGAAGTTCATCGGGATGCATTCGCCACCGAGGACTCCGTTCTCAACTTTGTTGACAAGTTCTTTGACAACAGCGGCGTAGTTATAAGCGGAAGCTGCAATACACTTTGCTTTGCCTTCCTCTGTTGTAAGCTGTGCAAGATCCTGTCCTACCCACATTGCCACAGGGGACTCAGCTGTAGCTCTGAGTGCACCGATAGCCTGCTGAGAGGAGCCTGTAAGGATATCAGCACCATTTCCGAGCTGGGATGTAGCAACCTCTGAGGATTTTACATAATCCGAGAATGATCCTGTATGGGCAACAAGAATCTTTGCTTCCGGATTAACGCTCTGAACACCAAGCACATAACCACGGTTATAACGAGCTGCGTCTCCAGAATCTACAGGACCGACAAGACCAACGATATTAACCTTTGTATCAGTTCCTGCGATGAGGCCATTGATGTATCCTGTCTCCTCAGACTCAGGCATATATGTAAAGACATTTGCCGGTCCGATTTCAGAAGATGTTCCGAAAGCAAACGATACATCCGGATACTCTTCAGCCATCTCAAGCACGAGGTTCTTGTACTGAGCACCATGGGCGATGATCAGGTCATAACCCTCTGCAACATACTGGCGTGCAATTGAGCCGGCGTCTACGGGAAGCATCTTCTCTGAATAAGAATACTCGATTTTCTTATCGGGCATCTCCGCGATAGCCTGTGTGATGCCATCATGCATGGACTGGCACCAGCCCTTGTCATCAATTGTGTTCTCGATAATGAGTGCGATGCGGATAGTTCCATCATCTGCAGCAGATTCGCTTCCACCCTGTGCGAAGAGCATGAATGGAAGGATGAGGACAAGAGCGAGAGCTGTAAGCTTCTTCATAGTTGTCTCCTTATATTTTACTTGTGTTTAAAGTATACCAGAGGTTATTTTTTTGGGAAACAGACTGAATGAATTTGCAACAAAAAGCAACCGACAAGAATGATTTTATATACATATGAATAAACCCTACTGTTATTTCTTTTATGTTCCTTGAAGCTAAATAGCTGTAGAATAAAGAAGGAGGTGCATATAATGCTTACAATTAACGAGGTACTTTCTTTCCTTAAGAAAGCTGATACATATTATCTGGCAACAGACGATGCCGGACAGCCAAGAGTCAGGCCATTCGGTACCATCAACTTATTTGAGGGATCACTCTACATCCAGACAGGTAAAAAGAAATCCGTTTCGATGCAGATCCATAAGAATCCAAGAATTGAAATCTGCGCATTCATGGAAGGCAAATGGCTGAGAATCGCTGCCACAGCTGTTGAAGATGACAGAAGAGAAGCCCGCAAGAGCATGCTCGACGCATATCCCAATCTGAGAGCCATGTACGATGAAGATGACGGGAATACAGAAGTTTTCCGCCTGCAGGATGCGAGTGCGATTCTTTCCTCATTCACAGATCCTGACGAAACTCTCACCTTCTGATGCAGCCGATAAGCATCCTTACAGGGATAATCATACACGGGAAAGGGCTGGGACGGACTGTAGGCATGCCGACAGCGAATCTCCAGCCTGTCCGTGGCTCCGAGATTCCACCACAGGGAGTGTATGCCTCTCTTGTATATTTACGCGACGGTCTTCATATCGGAGTCACAAACATAGGGGAACGCCCTACTGTGGATTCAGACTCGAGATTCACGATCGAAACCAATATCCATGATTTCGACAAAGACATATATGGAGAGACAATGACCCTCACAATCCTCTATTTTCTCCGTCCAATCAGAAAGATGAAGAATCTGGAAGAAGTGAAGGATCAAGTCAACAAAGACATGGAAAAGGCCATCGCCCTGATTTCTCAGGCAAAGATATCCCAATAGCCTTTAATGAAAATCACAGCCACTACAGCTGGCAGTATCCATTTGACATAGACTCTAAGCCATGACGGGAACTTCAATCCCTTGCCTGCATCTGCTTCACTGATGAAATTCTTCCAGCCCCACCCGGATTTGTGAGAACAGAAAAGCACGAAAAGCAATGACCCGATGGGCATTATCGTGGAAGAGATGAGGAAATCCTCCAGATCAAGTATACTCGTCCCCTCTCCTAAAGGCTGGAAAGAAGAAAGTACATTGAAACCCAGAATGCAAGGCACTGACAGAATCGCTATAGCTCCCATGTTCACCAGTGAAGCTTTCTTTCTCGTCCAGCCATGGCTATCCATCCAGTAAGCGATGATGTTCTCAAATACAGCTATAAGCGTTGTCATTGCCGCAAAGGCCATGAAAAGGAAGAAAAGGGAACCCCAGATACGTCCGCCAGCCATCGAAGCGAAGATATTCGGCAGTGTGACAAACAGCAGATCAGGTCCGGAATCCGGATTGACTCCAAAAGAGAAGCAGGCTGGGAAGATAATCAGACCTGCCATCAGAGCAACCGATGTATCCAGTATGATTATTCTCATCGCTTCTCCTGTCAGAGACTGCTCCCTGCCGATGTATGAACCGAAGATTTCCATGCCGCCCATACCAATGGAAAGAGTGAAGAATGCCTGGCTCATAGCCGCAAAGATTATCTCAGACAAACCAGCTTCTTTCGCTCTTTCGATATCAGGAACAAGGTAGAATCTGAATCCATCTGCCGCATTATCCAGGAGTGCGGAATTCAGTACAAGAAGAAGCATAATGCAAAGCAGCCCAAGCATCATGACCTTCGATGCACGCTCAACTCCATTCCTCAAGCCACCCATGCAAATCAGGAAACCGATGACAACACTGAGAACCATGAATGCAATCTGCACAGGAACATTGCTTTGCAATGCAGCAAAAGCCGTTCTCGCACCTTCTGCATCCAGACCCTGGAACTTCCCGGAAAGGGAAGAAACGAAATAATACAGCAGCCAACCTGTTATGACTGTATAGAACATCATCAGAAGATAATTCCCAGCTACAGCGACAGGACCGAATAGATGCCACTTCCCGCCAGAAGGTTCCAGTATTTTCAAAGCATCGGAGACATTCCTCTTCGAAGCTCTGCCGATGGAGAATTCCATGACCATGACAGGAAGACCTATCAAAGCAAGACACAGAAGATAAATCAATACAAAAACAGCACCGCCATACTGCCCTGTAATATAGGGGAATCTCCATACATTACCCAGTCCTACTGCACATCCAGCGCTCAGCAGAATAAAACCCAAGCGGGAAGCCAGTGTTTCTCTCTCATTCATGGAAAAGATTCTAGCACCTTTTATCCCCAAAAGAGCTATAATCTTCACATGAATATCCATATTGATATCTCCAGCAATGCTGAAGAACTCGGAAAAAGAGCGGCTGAAAAGATAGCCATGTTTTTAAATAATGCTATAAAAGAGAAAGGCGAAGCGAGAATCATACTCTCTACAGGAATGAGCCAGTTCACAACGCTCTCTGCTCTTGTAAAAGAAGATGTCGACTGGACCAAAGTCGAGATGTTCCATCTTGATGAGTATGTCGGCATTGATGAAAATCACGGCGCAAGTTTCAGGAAATACCTTAAGGAACGCTTCATCAGCCTTGTTCCTCTCAAAGCTTATCATCTTGTAGACGGCGAGGAATCAATAGAGCCTCTCACAGAAGAATTGCGGAAGAAACCCGTCGATGTAGGTGTAATCGGTATTGGAGAAAACGGCCATATCGCATTCAATGATCCTCCTGCAGATTTTCTTACGGATGAAGCATATAAAGTAGTCTCACTCGATGAGAAATGCAGAACACAGCAAGTTGGAGAAGGCTGGTTCAGGACTCTCAGCGAAGTTCCAGAGAAAGCTATCACCATGTGCCCCAGACAGATAATGGCAGCAGAACATATTGTCTCGGCAGTGCCTTACAAGGTAAAAGCAGAAGCTGTATACAATACGCTTACAAAGCCTGTCCAGGACACAATCCCCGCAACACTCCTCAAAACACATCAGGACTGGAGTCTCTTTCTGGACAGCGATTCTGCCTCCATGGTTCTGCCACTGTAACACTTGCAACACAGAGAAAGAGCTTGTATTATAGTCGCGTTATCGGGCGCGTAGCTCAGCGGGAGAGCATTACCTTCACACGGTAGGGGTCGTTGGTTCAATCCCAATCGCGCCCAGACAGCAGAGAAGGAACGGAAAAAACCGTTCCTTTTTTTCTGCAGGACATTGCATAGATCTGTCTGATTCATATATTTTGGTATTTACCTGTTTGTGATTTCTTTCACAGCAATCCATCTTTTGCCGTTTCTGTATCAAACGTCATTCGTTTCTATGAGATCGAATGAAGAGGAAGTTCTATACAGAGGCCGCATACGGAATCGGAATACTAGCACTGGCGCTTGGCACAGCATTGATGGAAAGGGCAGATTTCGGGATGTCAATGGTTGTTGCTCCGGCATATCTTATTTATCTGAAGGTCTCAAGCTATCTGGACTGGTTCTCATTCGGCATGGCTGAGTACTGCTTTCAGGCTTTTCTTATCATTGTGCTTTCAATAGTCCTGAGGAAATTCAAACAAAAATATCTTTTCTCCTTCCTGACAGCTTTCATTTACGGAAACGTTCTTGATATCATGATGAAAGCTGTGAATCTGATTCCAGGAACAGGTATCATAGAAAGAACAGCATGCTACTGTATCGGACTGTTTGTATGTGCAATCGGAGTATCGCTCCTATTCACCACATATATTCCGCCGGAAGCATACGAGCTGTTCGTAAAGGAAATCTCTGCCGCATTCAATCTGGATATCAGCAGAACAAAGACTATTTACGATTGCTGCAGCTGTATAATAGCCATTGCCCTGTCTTTTGCGTTTATGGGGTTCGGTCACTTTGAAGGAGTAAAGGCAGGGACGGTTTTCTGTGCACTTGTAAACGGATGGACAATAGGACAATGCAGCAAGTGGTTTGAGAAGCACTTCGCCTTTGCAGACAGGTTTGCTTTCAGAAATAGTTTCAACTGAGATCCTTTCACTGCGTTAGAAACATCTGTCTTATCCGTCATCATGCCTATTGCAATGATGGGATTTTCACACAAGCAGCATCAGCGTTGTGGAGATGAGTGCAATGATGATTGAGAGAATCATCGGACCTTTCAGCAACGAACAGATGAACGCCGCTGCGACCCCGACAAGCCCTGCATACCACTGAGAAGAGAAATCCGTAAGAGCCAGAGGAAAAATCAGAGCACCCAGTGCAGCAACCGGCAGCAGCATCATGCATTTACGCAGGAAGCGTGGAAGCTTCGACAGCGCTGAGGATGCAAAATACGGGATGATACGTGGCAGAAGCGTTACAGCTGCACAGCTTACTATCAATACTATCTTATTCAATCCCAGCCTCCTCATCGGTGTAGATCAAAGCACCTGTAATCGTAGCGATTATCATGGAAATAAGGAATGACAGTCCTGTAGAAAGGCCAGCGACAAGTATCAGGAGTGAATTGATCAGAGCTGAAACAGAGGCGACCAATAAGGCTTTTACTCCCCTTCTCGTTTCGGAACCCAGAAGGGAGGCGAACATCGCATACACTGTGATGACAGCGGCTTTCTGAACGACTTCAGGAAGGAAAGTACCACCAGCATATCCGATAGCAGTCCCGCTTACCCACCCCACATAGGAAGTGAGAATCAATCCTGCCATATAACTATAAGAGAGCTTATGGCCTTTGAAAGAAGCAACGGTGAAAACCTCATCGACAGTTCCGAACCCGCACATCAATCTGCCAGGGACAGACCGGGGATTCTCCAGCCTCTGGGAAAGAGATGAAGCCATGAAGATATAACGGCTGTTGATGAAGAATACAGAGACCACGATTGATAGCAGCAAGGACCCTGCATTATAAAGATTCATCATCAGGAACTGCCCGGATCCGGCAAAAGTGATCATGCTGGTAAGCACACCTTCAACGAATCTGAAACCGCTTGTCCTCGTCAGAAGGCCGAAAGCAAGTGCTGTCGTGAAATACCCGAGAAAGATTGGAAAGCCATCCTTCACGCCCTCTGTAAAATCTTTTCCTTTCAACACAAGTCCCCTCCCAGGCGAAGTGCTGCTTCAGTACCATCAACAGCTGCAGAGACAATACCTCCTGCATACCCGGCACCCTCACCTGCAGGATACAATCCCCTGCCCTGCTTCATAAAGCTGTCACGGAGGATTCTCACAGGAGATGATGTTCTTGTTTCGGGAGCAATCAGCAGTGCATCCGGGGAGATATACTCTCCTCTTGTCTTCCTTCCGAAAGCTTTGAACCCTTCTCTGAGGGAATCTGCCACAACAGGCGGCAGAACATCATCAAGACGAGTCAGTACCAGCGGCCGCGGATAGCTTGAAGCTATAAGCGGAGTATGAGGGTCATCACTGATAAAATCGGACAGAGATTCTGCAGGTGCGGAGAATCCCGGGTTGAAACAGCTTCTTTCAATGCCTTCTATATACCGGAGAACCGAAAAAGGATCATCGCTATCCATCTCTTCCTTGCGTATCTCCGTCACGATGCCGCTATTTGCCCACTTTCCACCCCGTTTTGCAGGAGACATGCCATTGACAACAAGAGCTCCATCCTCAGAAGAGGCAGGCACGATGACTCCTCCGGGGCACATGCAGAAAGAATATACCCCGCGTCCTTCAACCTGCGTAGTGAGAGAATAAGCAGCTGGCGGAAGAAAGCGTCCCCTTCCCATTTCGCTATGGTACTGCATCCTGTCAATAAGGATCTGCGGATGCTCAATACGCACACCTACTGCAGTGCTTTTAGCTTCCAGAGCATATCCATCTTTCTCCAGTGAGAAATAAATATCCTTAGCGCTGTGTCCTGTTGCAAGAATGACCGGACCGGAGAACTCCTCACCATCTGAACATCTGACACCGACAGTCTCATCACCATTTCTGAGAAGTGATTCCACACGTTTGGAAAAATGGATCTCCCCGCCATGTTCAAGAATAGTTTTCCTGATTCTCTCGATGATGTAAGGCAGCTTGTCAGAACCGATATGAGGGTGGGATTCCTCCAGAATAGAAAGATCTGCACCGTGCTGAACGAGAAGTGCAAGTACTTTTCTCACGTTGCCTCGCTTAACTGAACGCGTATAGAGCTTACCATCTGAAAACGCACCTGCCCCACCTTCACCGAATGCATAATTTGACTCAGGATCGAGTATTCCTTTCTGGCAGAGAGTCGCTGTATCAAGAAGTCTGTTATGCACATTCTTCCCTCTCTCAAGAACAATCGGCTTTATACCTTCTTCCAGCAAAGTAAGGGAGGCGAAAATACCAGCAGGCCCGAAGCCTACGACAACAGCACTATGCCTCGCGTTTGAGACATCGGGGAAAACGACAGGCTCAAAAAGAGGGGGCATCTCCTCCCCTATATAAACAGCGATACTCAGCTGAACCTTCACATCCCTGCGTCTGGCATCCAGACTGCGTCTCAGGACCCTGAAGCGAAAGCTGCCAGCTTTTACCTTCAGCTTTTCCTGTACAGCTTTTTCTATCATATCACCGGAAGAAGCTTCCTCCGGAGTCACTGTCAATGATATCTCCCGGACCATGGAGAGGATTCTAACTGAGATGGAAATAATGTACAATCTCGCCGTGGTCGTATTATCTGCAGAGAATCTATCAAAAACATTGAGGGATGAACCTCTATTTGAAGATGTCACGCTTGCCCTCGAAGAAGGCGAGAAGACTGGCATTGTCGGCAAGAACGGCACAGGGAAATCAACATTCCTCAAATGTCTTGCCTCTTACATTGTCCCGGATGAAGGCACAGTCTCTTTGAAGAAAGGTGTTGTACCTGTCCTGCTGGAACAGAATGTCCTATACCCTGAAGGAACAACGCTCTCAGGATTTCTTTATCAGCAGAAATGCAGAGAAATGGAAATCCTCAATTCATACCACTCTGCGCTGCAGGACAATGATGTGGATAAGATTACAGTACTCTCGCAGACAATTGAAAAAGATAATCTCTGGGATATTGAGAGAAAATACTTCGCGATACTGACAGACCTGGGAGAGAATATCGCCCCTGATATCCCAATGGAAACACTCTCCGGAGGTCAGCAGAAGAAAGCCGCAATTGCCAGAGCATTGTCCCTGTCACCGGAAATTCTTCTCCTGGATGAACCGACAAACCATCTTGATATCAAATCAATAGAATATCTTGAAAACTGGATCAGGAATACAAGTTCAGCCGTTATCATCGTCACCCATGACCGTCATATCCTCAATGAGTGCACCACCACAATCTGGGAACTCGACAGGAAGCATTTCTACAGGCATCCAGGGTCCTTCTCTTCCTATCTCGAGCGAAAAGCCGAAAGACTCAGGATGGCTGAGAAACGTGAGGAAAGACTGGAGAATATCCTCCGAAGGGAACTGGAATGGCTTAAACGGGGACCAAAAGCCCGTACAGGCAAGGACAAAGGGCGTAAAGACAGAATCTATGCAATGCTGGAAGAAAGGAATACGCCAAAAGAGAACAGTACAAGAGAATTCCAGTCCCAGGAGAGAAGACTTGGCAAGAAAATCCTTGAGGTGGATAGCATCTCCAAGTCATATGACGGAAAAATCCTCTTCTCTGATTTCTCTTTCTCATTTGTCAAAGGTCAGAAAATAGCGCTCATCGGCGATAACGGAAGCGGCAAGTCGACACTCCTCGATATTCTCAGCGGACACACTGCTCCGGATACAGGATCTGTCGATAAAGGCCAGAACACTGTCTTTGGCTACTATGACCAGCTTGGCCGGGATCTTGAAAGCCCGAAGACAGTCCTGGAATATACTGAAGACATCGGAGACAGAGTGCTGCTCGGAGATGGAGAGGAAGTCTCAGCTTCCCGCTTTCTGGAACTCTTCGGATTTCCTGTAAGCATGCAGCGCACTCCCATCGCTATGCTCAGCGGAGGGGAAAGAAGACGGCTCTATCTCATCACCAGATTGGTACAGAATCCGAATTTCCTTCTCTTTGACGAACCTACGAACGACCTCGATATCGAAACAATGGAAAGGCTGGAAGAGTACATTTCCTCCTTCCCCGGCTGTGCAGTCATATCATCACATGACAGGACATTTCTCGATATGGCTACGGACATGACTCTCTCTATCGAAAACGGGAAAATAACATTGTTTCCTGGCAATTACTCCGAATGGAAAGAGGAGAGAGACGAGAGAGAAGAAGAAAAAAAGCCTATACAGGAAAAAACCCAGAAAAAGCCACAGAGAGAGAAGAAAGGCCTTTCCTTCAAAGAGATAAAGGAAAAAGAAACGCTTGAGAAAGAAATAGAGAAACTTGAAGAGTTCTCACAGAAGCTTGAAGCTTCCTTTATTACTGCTGATGAAACAGAACTCGGTACACTCAGAGAACGTACAATGCGTTATGAAGAGACAAAGAAGATTATCGACGAGAAAACCGAACGCTGGATTGAACTTGCAGAGAAAGAAGAGAAATAAGCAGCGGAATCGGAATGATAATACAAAATAAAGTGCTGCAATCAATTTCAGATAGATGAAAAAAAGCTGTCATACCTGTTACAGCATGGCAGCTTCGTTACGCCCTATTGGATTCGAACCAATCACCTACTGCTTAGAAGGCAGTTGCTCTATCCAGGTGAGCTAAGGGCGCATTCCGTCTGAAAAGACCTATAGAGAGATATCATGATTGCGAGATAAGTTCAAGCCCCTTTTTTCAATTCTTTAGAACAAGCCCGAATCTGAGGCCATCTACATACTCGCCATCTATAGAGAAGATCATACTGTCAGTGCCTTCTTCAAAGAAACCATTCCTCTTATAGAATGCAATAGCCCTCTCGTTGTCTTTCCGCACAGTAAGGACTATCTTTCTCACTCCTCTCTCATATGCTTCTGCAAGAGCGAAATCAAGAAGGTGCTGGGCAATTCCTGTTCCCCAGTATTCTTTTCTCACGGCTATTCCAAGTACACCCCTGTGCCGCGTACGGACATGGGCATCAGATGCCCTTATCTCACATGTTCCCACAACTGTACCATCGGTAACAGCCACAGCAAAAACAGATGGAGTCTTTCTCAGCTCCATAACAAACAAACGTTCATCATTATCATCAAGCTTCTCTGCATCGGAGAATGACAAAGAAAGATTATCCGTATCCCCTGAGACAGCCTTTATAAAAGAAAGCAGGGAGGCAGAATCCGATGATCTAGCTATTCTGTATTCAGTGTCCATTGCTAAATTGTACACTATGATTTCTTCTTTTGCAGAAATTTTGCGATAAATGCTTTCCGTACGCTGTCGGCAATTGAAGTCCGGAGCCTATTCTCCGCATCTTCATCTAGCCGAAGGGATGAGATGGCGCCAGAAAGACGGCGTAAAGATTCATATGCAACATCCTCAGCTTCGGCGGAAAGATCACCGAAAGACAAAGCCTTTTCAAGCCATCCATTATAATCTCCAATCTCTTTTTCTGCTTCACGAGTCACTATTGCTATCACATTTTCCTTCTCAGGCTCCTCCACACCGAGATCGGGAATCCTCTGGACAATGGGAGATGAAGGAAGATCCGGCGGAGATGAAAGATCAAAGATAAGCTTACCTTCGAGTCTTTCTATCTCAGACAATGAGAATGTATGATAAAGACCGGAAGAAGCAGAGATAACCACATCAGAAGAAGCTGCATACTCTCCTCTTTTTTCATAAGTAACAGGCAAGACGCCAGGAGGAACAAGAAATGTCTTCTTCTCATCACGGAGTGTCATAATGACCCGGTGACTGCTCACAAGTCTTTCCGCAAGGGCTCTTGCCATTTCTCCTGAACCGACTATCAGGATATTATCCTTTCCGTCACACCTTCTCACGATTTCATCAGCGATGGTGGTATCGAATACACGCATCTTGTGCTCAGTATGCATACGCTTTGAAAATGCGACAGCCATATTGAAAAGCTTATCAAGCCGGGATGAGGAAGAACCGATGAGGCAAGCAGCTTCTGCCGCCTCTCTCAGCTGTCCCTGTATCGTATCCTCCCCGAAAAGAGGAGAGAGGATCCCTGAAGACAGAAGGAAAAGATGTCTGCCGTCATCTTCCATTGCATAGCGTGATGAGGCAACTGCAAGCGGATTAAGAAGCAGAGAACGCTCAAAGCTCTCGTGAGGAACAGTCTTCTCAGCAATGACTTCAGCACGGTCGCAAGTTACGATCACAACAAAAGGAAAACGCACAGACTTCATCAAGCGGCGTCCTGATTGCATCAGGAATTCTTTCCCTTTGTTCTGCAGGGCAACAAACAAATCAGGAGATCGTGTGAAATCCAGTCCTGTTATCTGGAACATGAAAAAACTATAGCACAAGGCTGATTTCTTGTCTTTTTTCTTTACAGGCTGTAGCATCTGGGTATGCGGATACTTATCGTCGAAGATGATAGAGACATAAGCACATTGATACAGTTTCATCTGAAATCAAACGGATTCGGAACTGATACTGCTGCAAATGGAAGAGAAGCTGTCGAAAAGCTTTCCCAGGGGGGCTATTCTCTGGCACTTATCGATATTCTTCTGCCGGAGCTATCAGGAGTGGATGTGCTGAAATATATCAGAACAGAAAGCCCTACTCCGGATCTTCCTGTCATCATGGCTTCAGCACTGACAGAAGAACAAGACATAATCTCCTCGCTGGAAGCCGGTGCTGATGATTATATCACCAAGCCATTCTCTCCGAAAATACTTGTTGCAAGAGTACGCACTGCGATAAGGCGAGCCGAGCACAGAACAATGGCAGGGACTGTCAGAACAGAAAAAGGCATAATGCTTGACCCGGGAACAAGAAAGTGTACTGTACTCTCCTCTCCCGTATCACTGACAGCAACAGAATTCGATATGCTTCTCTCTCTCATCAGAGCAGGGGGGCGTGTACTGTCAAGACAGGAAATCATCGAGAGGATCAAAGGAAACGATTATCCTGTTACAGAAAGGGCCATAGATGTGCAGATAGCAGCTATCAGAAAAAAGCTTGGAAAGATGGGATATGCTATAAAGACAGTCTGGGGGATCGGATACAGATATGCCGAAGAAGAATGAGAAAGACAGATATCTGAAAATAATCGAAGCCATGGGTGAAGGAGTTCTCCTCATCTCAAAAAAACACCGTATAGCTCTGTCAAATAGCAGTGCCGAGCATATGCTCGGCTGGAAAGAACCGCTGAAAGGCAAAAAACTTGAAGATATCTTCTCAGGAAGCGAACTGGAGAACCATATCGACACCGTTTTCGCGGAAAAACAGAAAAGAACCTTCCGCATAACGACATGGCATGATGCGACCGGCGACGCGGCAATCATCAGGGGACAAGGAAGGGAAAAGCAGTATGAATTCTGCATCACACTCCTCGATGATAAATATGCAGTAGCTACATTCAGCGATGTCACAACGCTGCAGCGTCTTGAAATTGTAAGGCAGGATTTCGTATCCAATGTCTCCCATGAGCTGAAAACCCCGCTTACAGCCATCGCTGGTTTTGCAGAGACGCTGGCGGAGGAAAACCTCACAGAGGATGAGAGAAAGCACTTTGCAGCCATCGTCAAGAAGAATGCTGCACATATGCAGAGAATAATCGGAGACCTGCTGCTCCTGACAAGTCTCGACAACTCAGCCGCCTCTCCTCCGATGATATGGACTACAGATTCTGCCATAATGCAGGAAGTAAAAGCATACACTCAGTACAAAGCCGAAAGCAAAGACATACATGTCAGCTTCCGGACTGCCAATGAAAAACTCCTCTGCAACGAATCACTGATTGTCCAGGCTCTGATAAATCTGGTCGTCAATGCCATATCATACTCACCCGAACACTCAGACGTGGCTGTCACAGCTGAAAAGCACTCATCAAAAATAGAATTCTCCGTCAAAGACAATGGATATGGCATTGCCAGTGAAGACATCTCACGTATCTTCGAACGTTTCTACCGGGTCGACAAAGCAAGGAGCAGAGAATCTGGAGGTACAGGGCTTGGACTTTCCATTGTCCGTCATATCGCCATAATCCACAAAGGCACTATCAAATGTGAGAGCAAACTGGGAAAAGGCTCTGTCTTCACGCTTTCCATTCCTCT
>CALXLB010000014.1 GCA_944389085.1 uncultured Spirochaetaceae bacterium | reverse complement strand
ACTTCATCAAGCTGATGGGACGTTCTGCTTCTCACATCGCACTGGAATGCGCTCTTGAGACACATCCAAATGTCTGCCTCATCTCCGAAGAAGTTGAAAAGAACGGCATGGGACTCAACGCGATTGCAGACTATATCGCAGACAGTGTCGAAGCACGTGCTACTCTCGGCTTCAATTTCGGTATCGTCATCGTTCCGGAAGGCCTGATTGAATTCGTTCCTGAAGTAAAGAAGCTCATTGAGGAAATCAACGAAACTCTGGCAAAACATGGAGAGAGGTTCACAAAGCTCCCCACATGGGATGAGAAACTTGGCTTCCTTACAGCTGCACTTTCGGTAGAATCCATGAAAGTCTTCAACCTGCTTCCGTTGGACATACAGGAGCAGCTTCTGATGGACAGGGACCCGCATGGCAATGTACAGGTCTCAAGAATCGAGACAGAGAAGCTCCTTTCAAACATCGTCCGCAACAGACTCAACAAGCGCAAGCAGGAAGGAAAGTACAACGGAAAATTCAGCCCGCTCCATCATTTCTTCGGCTATGAAGGAAGAGCCGCATTCCCATCAAATTTCGATGCTGATTACTGCTATTCGCTCGGCTATACAGCATTCCTGCTTATCAGCTATGGATATACAGGATATCTTTCCACAGTCAGAGGTCTTTCCAAAGGTGTCGATGAATGGAAGGCTGGCGGTATGCCGATTACAAAGATGATGGATATAGAACGCCGCGGAGGAGAAGACAAACCGGTTATCAAGAAAGCTCTTGTTGATCTTGAAGGCAAACCATTCAAGTACTTCGAGAAGCACAGGGAACACTGGGCAAGAGAGACATGCTTCACATATCCGGGGGCAATCCAGTACTACGGACCTGCAGAGATCGCAGACCGGACAACTTACACACTCGCACTCGAAAGCGAAGAGTAAAACAGTAATAATGTGAAGGGAGCAATAAGCTCCCTTTACTTATACATATTTAGTAAGCAGCCATTACCGTTTAAGACAATTCATGTTATATTATTGCCATGAACGGAGATATCAGAGATTTCCAGAAAATGGTTGTCCTAATCGATGCTGATAACACCCAGCTGTCAAAACTGGAAAGCGTATTGCACGAAGTATCCACTTACGGACGCATTGTTGTTAAGAAAGCATATGGGAACTGGAAGAAAAGAGCTCTAGCCCAATGGGAAGATAAAATAAAGAGGCTGGCTATAAAAGCTGAACAGCAATTCGATTACGTAGCTGGCAAGAACACAACAGACATAGCCATTGTGATCGATGCAATGGATCTGCTGAATACAGAGATGTATGATGCCTTTGTCATAGTCTCTTCAGACAGCGACTTCACACCACTTGCTGTACGGCTGAAAGAATCAGGCATCTATGTCATCGGAGTCGGAGAGAAAAAGACACCTGAAGCATTCTGTTCTGCCTGTGACAACTTCATCTATCTTGAGTATCTTGATCAGGCAGCACAGGAAAAGAAAGAAGAGACGGCAAAGGCAAAAAACAGCAGCCGGAAGAATAACAAGAAAAACAATGAGGAACAGCTTACGCTCAGAATAGGGTTCGCAGATCCCGATATCGCAGAAATCCACACGCTGCTCCGCATAGCTTGTGAGAAATTCCAGGATGAGGATGGATTCACACCTCTTACGGCTGCAGGAAATTATATCAAACGTGTCAAACCTGAGTTTGATACAAAGACATATGGATTTTCCAAACTTTCAGATCTTGTGAAAGCATTCCCTGAGCTGTATGAATACAAGCGATACAGCACAGGAAACACATCTACGATAGTCTATCGCTGCAGATAAGAAAGAACTGAAGGGAAAAGCGAAAGCGAGCGTTCAAGTATACCATTCACAAAAGCAATGAGGATGCCATAGTTCGTAATTGCGATTTCCTCATCTTCTGCATGGCGATAACGTCTCTTCATTTCGCGCTCAGTGAGCATGCAGCCACCGCAGTGGATCACGAGCGCATATTCAGATAAATCTTCAGGGAAAGCTGTTCCCGACGTGAACTGGAAATCAAAATCCTTGCCAGTGTATTTCCTGATCCAACCAGGTATCTTCACACTCCCGATATCACCACACTGCCTGTGATGAGTACAGCCTTCAGAGATAAGGATCTTCTCCCCTCCCTCAAGCTTGCTAAGTATACTTACACCCTTTACAGCTGTATCCAGATTACCTTTGTAACGTGCAAAAAGAATCGAGAAGGATGTCAGAGGTATATCGGGAGAAAGAGATCCGGCGACCTCCTTGAACACCTGGCTGTCTGTAACGACAAGAGATGGCAGCACCCCAAGTTCTTTGACAACATCTCCGATCTCTTTTTCATTGCAGATCAGCACTCTGCCATTTCCATCAAGGATATCGCGTATTGTCTGCTGCTGAGGAAGAATCAGACGGCCTTTCGGAGCTGCTTTATCGAGAGGAATTACCAAAAGCACATAGGAACCTTGGGAAAACAGATCTCGGACTATAGGGCGGTTTTCTGGTACCCCCACAGATTCTGCTATCCTTTTTTTCAGCTCATCTATTCCCTCCCCTGTCACAGCACTGACCCGTACTGCGTTTTCCAGCTTCAGTTCAGGAGGAAGCAGAGTTTGATTTTCATTCTTCAGGATATCAATCTTATTAAAACAAACCACATAAGGAATATTCCGATTCTGGATTGACATTATTAGATTTACAATTACATCAGGAATCGGTTCACACGAATCTATTACAACAACAGCAGCATCAGCTTTCTCCAGTTCACGTAAAGACTTAGCAACACGGAGAGAACCAAGCTCCCCTTCATCATCAAGGCCAGGGGTATCAATCATGACAACCGGTCCGAGAGGAAGAAGCTCCATTGACTTGCGGACAGGATCTGTCGTGGTTCCCTTCTCCGGAGACACGACAGATAAATCCTGTGCTATCACACGGTTCATCATACTGGACTTTCCTGCATTTCTCATACCAAAGAAAGCAATATGCACTCTTTCTGAAGATGGTGTTGAATTAAGCGACATCTTCCCTCCTAGAACCTGAAATCCCTTTCGCCTTTGATGATATCCTCGATATGCCGCTTGGCAATTTCTTTGGTACGTGGATTCGGAATCAGCTCAAGCTGTTCCTTCAATACTCTCTCTCCGATTTCCTTTGTTTCAGGTGCAGCATAATCCATAAGATACTCTTCAAGAGTCATCAGCGCATTAGGCAGACAGCAGTTCTGGATCTGCCCGGATTTGCATAGGGCCATGAACCGGTCTCCAGTCCGTCCTTCGCGGTAACAGGCTGTGCAGAATGATGGAACATATCCAAGCTGCATAAGCCATCTGACGACCTCATCAAGAGTCCTGTTATCACTGACATCAAACTGAGCGGAGTTGTCTTCTTCGCTCTCCGGTTCCACATATCCTCCGACACTGGTCCTTGAACCACCTGAAATCTGGGAAATACCATACTTCAGGGCTTTTTCTCTCACGCTCTTGCTTTCACGGGTTGATATGATCATTCCTGTGTACGGAACAGCGACACGTATACATGCGATGATCTTCAGGAAAGTATCATCATCGATACCGTTATCAAATGCATCCGGATCAATGTCATCTGCATGCTTGATCCTTGGCACAGAGATTGTATGAGGCCCCACACCATGGACAGCTTCCAGATGCTCGGCATGCATCAGGAGGCCTGCGAATTCATAACGATAGCGTTCAAGGCCGAAGAGAACACCACATCCAACATCATCGATACCGCCTTCCATTGCCCTGTCCATAGCCTCTGTATGGTAGTTATAATCATGCTTCGGCCCTGTCGGATGCAGCTCAAGATAGCTCTTCTTGTGGTATGTTTCCTGGAAGAGAATATATGTCCCTATTCCTGCTTCCTTCAGCTTCCTGTAATTTTCGACAGTAGTTGCAGCAATATTCACGTTGACACGCCGGATAGCTCCATTTTTATGTCTGATGGAATATATTGTCTTTATGGATTCAAGAACATAATCAATCGGGCAGTTGACGGGATCCTCTCCAGTCTCAATGGCAAGCCTCTTGTGCCCCATATCCTGCAGTGCCGTGACTTCCTGCACGATCTCTTCCTGCGTAAGTTTCTTTCTGGCTATATGCTTGTTCTTGGCATGATAAGGACAGTAGACACAGCCATTGATGCAGTAATTTGAAAGATAGAGAGGAGCGAACATGACAATCCTGTCTCCATAGAAATCCCTCTTTATCTCTCCAGCAAGCTCGAAGATTTCTGCCTCAAGCTCCGGGATATCACAAGCAAGAAGCACAGAAGCTTCCCTGTGATCAAGACCTTTCCTTTCTTTTGCCTTCTTGATGATTTTTCTGATCAGTTCTGCATTATGCCTGTTTTCATCAGCATATTTCAGCGTTTCATTGATTTCCTCATCACTGATGAATTCATCAGCGATCAGTGAATATTTGTCGTACATGATTCTCCTTCGGGTCAGAACAACTTCCCCTTCAGTTTGATTTGATTCAAGTCTATCAAAATTCACTTCCATTAACAAGAAGATTAAAATTATATAGAAACAATATTTTTATACCGCTATTAATTATGAAAAAAAATATTTAAATACTAATTTTTCATATAAATTAATCAAAAACTAATATTGAATCATTAAATATGTAAATGAAATAAATATGGCTGAGTTGCCATGCAGAACAACCCAGCCAATGATCATCAGCGATCAATTGTAACCACGACATGCTCTCCGCCTTCAGGTGTGTAAACAGCGTCTCCATCCGGTGTTCTTGACCAGCAATCAAACCAGGACCAAAGAAGCTGTGCTTCCTGAGGCATATATGTGTGAGGAGAAGCAGTTACCTGTGTATAGCGTACAACTGGAATGCCATTCTCATCTGTGTATGTCGTTGTAAGATACTTTCCATCATCGTATCTGACAGGATCAGCATCGTTTTCATCAACAGGAGTTCCCCTATTCTCTGCATCGAGGTTCCCGACTGTCTCTGCCCAGAATACCAGAGCCTCTGTATCACCGCCTTCAGTACCATCGATCTTGTTGCCATTGAGATCCCACTCGCCTTTGTGGAACCACATCGGAATCACGACAGTATTAGTCTCATCGACGCTGGCTGCAGGGAATTTAGAAACAACATCATCGCCTGCAAGTGCATAGCCGACTGGACCATAAGCTGCGAAGAATGCCCTATCATCAGATGCAGCAAAGCACTGAGTCATCATTGAACCCATTGAGTGTCCTGTAAGGTATCTCTTGCTCTCATCGATGTTGTACTCTGTCTGTACCTTCTCAACAACTGCCATGATATAATCAATATCAGTCTGGGCTCCGCCTTCAAGAGAATACCATGAAGGAATCGGGTTAGGATCTCCTACAGGATATCCCTGGACGAATACAACTATGAAACCATACTCATCAGCAAGATCTGTCCACCTTGATTCCTCTGGAAGATCCGTAATGGAAGCAGATGAACCATGCATTGCGACAACAAGAGGAACAGCAACTGATTCATCATATGATTCAGGAACGTAGACCATCCATCTTCTTGTGTAGCCATCAATTGTACGATCTTCCCATACTGGATTAAAGCCATCTTTGCCATATGCTCCGAAAACAGCTCTGATTGTTCCTCCCGGGTAACCGAGGAAGCGGTTGTTCTGTTTTGCGTTGTGATAGATTGTTGCAGGAGCATCATTTCTGAGTACTTTAGCAACTTCAAGAGATCTGTCACGTGTTGCATCTGGGTTCACAGCATTCTCATTGATTGTACTGTAGAGATCAATATAGCCATCTGCATATTCACCTTCATCCTCATAAATGAAGAGCGGCATTGCTACCTCACGGCCTGACATGTGAAGTTCGTATCCCTTTGAGCTATCAATAGCGACCGGGAAGATATACTCATCAAGCCATGCTTCTGCATTCGAAGCTGGGACTGTAGGATTGATAAGTGTCAGGTTAGCAAAAAGCTGCGGCCAGGAAGCTGCCCAGAGAGCTGCTGCAGAAGCACCTTCCTCATAACCTACGAGTCTGACACCTGATTTATCAACGGAAAGGAATGCATTAGAAACAGCTGCCTTATCTCTTACTGCAGAATAAACAGCAAAAGCTCCTGCAACCTCATCTCTTCCATCTCCTGCGTTGTCAGGAGTCTGGGAAAGATTCCATGTTCCGCCATTTTCAGGTTCTACGAAAGCAACTGCAAATGGATCATCATCGGAATCTGCAAGCCCGATCCATTCCATACCTGTCTCAGAATGTGCGAATTCCTCTGCTGTCATTCCATCTGGTGTGAGAATGAGATAGACAGATGATTTCACCTGGAATCCATCGGGGATGAATGTTGTCCATCCATAAGTAGCCTCTACAGGATAAGCTGCATCTCCATCACGATATGTCGAAGCAATAGTGACCTCCTGATCCTCGAAAAGACCATCCTAATAAGCATCATATGGCTTATACGGATCCACAGGTCCTTTAACAGGCGTAAGTTTTGTGCCACCATCTGCTTCCGCGACCGCACAAGGAGCAATCTGAAGCAGAAGAGCCAGAGCAAGCAATAATACGAAAATACGTTTCACTATACGATTCTCCTCCTTTTGTGATTATTGTTACTGATTTCTTTGTAAATCATGGATTGAGCATCATCAACAAATTATTGTCTGATGCAATCTCCACGTGTAAGAGAGGCTTCATAGCCGCAGCTTTCAAGAAGAGATGACAATGCCGCTATATTCTCCCCAGCCTCTGAACCTGTGATTTTCTTATTATCATAGAGAGTGTATTTTCTTCTCTCGCCGATCGGAGTGATATTAGGCATTATGACGTTGGCACCAGCCTCCAGCCCTTTTATTGTTCCATTGCTGTCAGCAGTCCCAAGAGCAGTTGTGGAAGGAAGCATAATGTGCGGGTCAAGAAGCCGTACAAGAGCAATCATCCGCAGCGTCAAGCTGACACTTCCCATCCTGCAATGAGCAAAGGGGGTATCGTGGTGAGGAATGAAAGGACCGATTCCAACCATCTCAGGCTTCAGAGATTCAATAAAAAGCATATCTTCTGCCAGCGTTCGGAAGGATGAACCAGGGCTTCCTACCATCATTCCGGCTCCAGTCTGATAACCAAGCTTCTTCAGGTTTTCAAGGCATTTTATACGGTCATCAAAGGAGAGAGAAGCAGGGTGTAATATACTGTAATGCTCTCTGTCGGCCGTTTCATGCCGCAGAAGGTAACGATCCGCACCAGCTTCTTTCATCAGGCGATAGCTCTCTTCCGTTCGCTCTCCGATGCTGACAGTCAGAGCAGAATCAGGCATCTTCTCCTTTATCGCTCTGATAATCGAAACCATCCGCTCATCGGTAAAATACAAATCCTCGCCCCCCTGAAGGACAAAGGAGCGGAAGCCAGCTTCATATCCGGCAATACAGCATTCGATTATCTCCTTTTCTTCAAGCCGATAGCGCTCAGCATGCTTATTGCTGTGGCGGATACCGCAATAATAGCAGTCATTACGGCAAAAGGACGTGAATTCGATAAGCCCACGGAGAAAGACCTTGCGTCCATAGATTTCATCACGGGCTTTTCTTGCCAATGCAAACAGCTCTGAATCATCCATGGTACAGGAAATAAGGGCTTCCCACTCATCAAGAGAAAGGGATTGCCCATTTACAAGCCTGGAAAGAAGATCATTCACGCTTTTGTATAGAGAGCCTGGCTGGAGACTCCTGGAAGACGTCCAAGTTTTCCAGAAAGAGCAGAGATCGTATCAGAAGGTGCATCGATGACAACGCTGATGATGCTCATATTCCTCTCGCGGTATGGCAGCCCCATCCGTCCGATGATGAACTGGCTGTACTGATGCAGGAGGCTGTTCACGCTCTCCGCCATTTCCTTATCCTCGATTATGATTCCAATCACCGCGATACGGGTTTCCTTATCCATCATTACTCCTCTGAGAAGACTTTTCTTCCCTTGATAAACTTAGCTTTGACACTCTTCTCAGCGTGTGCATAGACATAATACTCCAACCGTTCCTCTACGGAAAGCTCAGGACGGAGTATTGTCGAATCAGCAGAATCATCAAGTATAACCACATCAGCATCATAGCCAGGCTCGAACGATCCCGTCTTTCCGAAGAACTCCCCGCCCGCCTTGGAGGCAAGATAGAAAGCTTCTGCAAAAGAAAGTGCCCTTCCGCTTCCTTCCTTCAATCTCCAGAGAAGCTTGCTGACACTTATTGCGTCCTGGATGATTCTGAACATTGAAAGAGAAGAACCTCCCGAGACATCGGAGGAAAGCCCTATTTTCAGACCCGCATCAAGATACTTCCTTATAGGAGCGATTCCTGAAGAGAGGTTTGCATTCGAAGATGGGGAATGGGCTATGAACGAACCTCTTTTCCTCATCAGTTCAATCTCCTCATCATTCAGATAGACGCAATGCGCCATTATGCTCTTCGAAGAAAGCATGCCGAACCTGTCATAAGCATCGGCATAGCTTGAAGAGTAAGGGCATAGCTCCTTCACCCACTCTATCTCGGAAAGATTCTCATCAAGATGAGACTGCACCGGAAGATCATATTTCCGGATGATCTCTGACAGGCCTTCCATCAATCTGTCACTGCAAGATGGGATGAAACGAGGTGTTATAACAGGCTTCATGTTCCTGAACTTCCCCGCTTCCCTTACGAATCTTTCAGTCTCAGCAAGAGACTGCTCCGTCTTCTCGGTAAGGAAGTCTGGACTATTGCGATCCATGTTCACTTTGCCGGCGAAACCAGAAAAACCAGCTTCTTCCAGCTTCTGCATCAAGCACAGCGTCGTATCTGTATGTATTGTACCGAAGACAGAAACACGTGTATCAGGACCGCGGAGAAGATCTCTGACAAGTTTTGAATAAGCTCTGTCCGCATACTCCGCATCAGCATATTTTCCTTCTTCTGGAAATGTATGGTTATTCAGCCAGTCCAGAAGCTCTTCATCCATATAAAGACCACAGAACGCATATTGAGGTGCATGAAGATGCAGATCGGACAGCCCAGGAATCACCAGGCAATCTTCGGCGTCGACAATCCTGCATGAAGGAGCTGAGGAAGAAACGGAGACTATCTTCTCATCTTCTATTGTAAGATACCCGTTATTTACGCTTCTGAACGAACCGGGCTCTTCTGTCCAGATGATATCACCATGAATTGAGAATACCGCCATAATACCTCCCTGGTTGTAGTCAGGCGTTTACGGCAGCCGGTAGAAACGCTTCTCCAGATCAGAAGCTTATACAACCATCTTTATTCTAACACAGAATCCAGCGAAGAAAAGATATTCACGAAAAACACACAGAGAGAAATTCCTCTTTCATTGACAGCGCTATTCCATGCAGTTAGCATCGTGATGTGAATAAAGACAACCCCAGAGTAATCAGGACAAAAAGCTATCTGAAGCAGGCTATTGTAGAGCTTCTGAAGACTGAGCCTTTTGAGAATATAACCATCAAAGCCATCTGCGAGAAAGCAGCTGTCAATAGAAGTACTTTCTACGCTTATTACACTTGTCCGAGGGATCTGATCGAGGAAATCGAAAAAGATATACTTTCCAAGCTCCCTGATTACAATCCTGAAGGCAATAAGCCTTTTCTGGAGTCCATAATTCCTTTCATGCAGTATATCAAAGACAATGGTGACACTTTCAGTATATTGCTCTTCTCTTCAGCAGATACCTCATTCGGAGAGCAGATCATGTCTGCAGTGATGGATAAGTACAATGAATTCACGACATATGCATCACCGGATGATCAGGCAATGAGTTTCATCTTCTGCATCAATGGCGTCGTCGGCATTGTCAGAGAATGGATTCATTCAGGCTATAAATGGAGTGTCGAGCGAGTTTCCGGCTTCATTGTCGATATGGCATTCCGTTCTGTAGGAATGGATCCGGACAAGAAGCCATCTGGAATTAATCAATGTTGATTACTAATCATCAATCATTTTCATTATATGAAATTATCAGGCTGCAGATTTACAGAGAAAACGCTTTGTAAGCTCAGCCTACAAATTTGTTTTCTCCATCACGCTTTTCCATTCTGGAGAGTCGATGGCCTTTCTGTCCTTCTGAAACCCTGAACGGATGACAGCTACAGTATTCGACCACTTCACGGTACGGACAGGAAAAGCACTGAGGAACTCTGTCTCACTCATTGTCTCCTTGTAGCTTGAAGCGTGGAAATGGCGGAGAGCATCATCGGAAAGGACCCTATCCTCCGTCTCCCTCACATATTCGAACTCTGCCTCAGGGAAAAACTTTCTGACACTCTCTTCCAGATCTTCCTTGTTCCATTCTGTCAGCGGATTTGCATCAGAATAGATTGTCTTCTCCGCCTCCTGCAGGACTTTTCTGTATTTTTCCTGCACAACGTCAGAAAGACGGGTTGAAAGCACTGGAATGGATTCAATAAGAGCGATGGAGCCATCAGTATCCAGTCTGGAAGCTATCAGCTGAAGTATCTTTCCATCTTCTTTGAGGCGTGAAAGCACATTGCGGCCAGATATAATCCCGAACCTCAGCCCATCCTCAAGCTGAGAGAAAGCAGAAAGAGGAGAAGAGACTATGATCTGAGGTCTGAGGAGACTGTCAAGCTCAGAAGAAAAATGGCTGATGATTTCCTTCTGTTCTTCTGTTCTGACAGAAGCAACACTCAGCCCTTCAGGATTCATCTTCATCAAAGGCCATAAGAGCAGCCCATGGGAAGCGTTGAGGACCAATACATTGGAGTATCTGGGGATATCAAGGCCGGAGTAAAGTTTTTCCATCAGCTTTATCAGACTCTCCGAGCGCCCTGAAAGTGCCCTTTCCACCCACTTGTCACGGAGTCTATCACCGGGAGAGAATGTCAGATTCTCACTGTAGAAATCCTCAGTAACAGCCTCCAGCTGCGCCTCGCGGCGGAGTGTCACAGCATCTTTTATCTTTGCCTCATAGCCCATATCTGAAGGTTTATAGTACATTTTCCCCTGCAATCCAGATGGAAGATATTGCTGAGCAACCCAATGATCCTTATATGAATGCGGATAAAGATACCCCTCCCCATGTCCGAATCCTTTACTATCACGGCTGGGATCCTTGAGATGATTAGGCACTTCTTCGGCTTTTTCCCTCTCCACATCGGCAAGAGCATCGAAAAATCCTAGTGAACTGTTGCTCTTCGGACAGGTTGAGAGATAGATAGCACTATGCGCAAGGTGGAAGCGGCCTTCTGGAAGCCCTATTCTGTCAAAAGCAGAGGCATCTGCTTCTACCACAGCAACTGCATAGGGATCAGCCATTCCCACATCCTCTGCAGCAAGGATCTCCATACGGCGGAAGATAAATCTGGGATCTTCGCCTGCTGCAACCATCCTGGCAAGCCAGTAAAGGGATGCATCCGGATCTGATCCTCTCAATGATTTTATGAAAGCTGAAATGACATCGAAGTGATAATCACCTTCTTTATCATATAAGACGGCCTTCTTCTGGATGGATTCCTCTGCAGTTTCCTTTGAAATATAGATTTCTGTCCCATCTGCAGGAGGAAAAAGATCCGGCGTAGTCTCTACAGCAAGTTCCAGTGCATTCAGAAGAGAACGGGCATCCCCGTTTGCCACTGAGATAAGATGTTCAAGTGCCCCATCCTCAAATACAACCTTATACTTTCCATATCCGCGTTCCTCGTCCTGTACAGCCTGCATTGCAATATCATGGAGATTGTCATCTGTAAGCTTCTTCAGCTGGAAAACACGGGAGCGTGAGACAAGAGCAGCATTGACTTCGAAATATGGATTCTCGGTTGTCGCACCGATGAGTATGAACGTCCCATTCTCCACCCATGGAAGAAGCGCATCCTGCTGGCTTTTGTTCCATCGGTGGACTTCGTCAATGAAAAGGATAGTCCTGATACCATAAAGCTCACGCCTTTCTTTTGCAGCCTCTATTTCAGTTCTGAGCTCTTTCACTCCAGAAAGAACAGCATTGAGTGTGGAGAAATGGCTCTTGGTGGTATTGGCAATGACACGTGCAAGCGTGGTCTTACCTGTTCCAGGAGGGCCATAGAAAATAACAGAGGAAAGCTGATCTGCCTGTATTGCCCTGCGAAGAAGCCTGCCCTTCCCAAGAATATGATCCTGTCCGATGTATTCATCGAGTGTGCGTGGACGCATTCTCGCTGCAAGAGGTTCTTCTTTGGTATCCAAAGCATTTTCAAAGAGATTCAAATTGTTTCCTCCCAGAATACCTGATATGGGGAATCCTCTGTCTCTGGAATCCGGCTTCGGAGTTCCCTTTCATTCTCTCCAAGCCGGTTGAAGAGCACATCTTCAGCAATAAATGCTAATTTTTCAATTGAAATTGGTTCCGGAATCGGAAGAGATACACTCATGCCAACTGATTCAAGATTGGAATAGGCATCCCGCAGGGATGTGAAGATACTATAAGACTCAGAGAATGCTGCATTCAGTTTTTCTCTTTCTTCCTCTATTCTGCTGATAAGGAATGAATAGATATCCACTGCTAGAGTGTTCTGGATTCTGTCAGTCATTCCTTCCACTGAATCTATGACAAGATCATCTGCATTGACCACAAAGAGAGGTATCGAAGAGGAGATCATCGAGTATGCCTCCTCCATTATCGGAGATACTATCCGGGAAAGAGATTCTGCATATTCCTGCGAAAGATTCTGATAGAGCGGCGAATAATCCTCATAGACTGCAAAGGAAGATGGAAGCTCGTCAATGAAAGCCTCCTTACCTATTTCACCATTACGCTCGGTAAGATTCATCATGTCAGTCAGCAGTGTATAGAGAGCACTCCTCTTCTCTTCATCTGTGAAAGGATCTCCATTACCCTGCGTGATACAGGAGACAGACAGAAGCAGGAGAATGAATACTATGGAGAGGAATTTTCTCATACAAAGGATTCTACACAGAGAGAGAGCATCATTCAACCTTCTGATACAGATGAATCTGTCCTACCGTGGTGGCTGCAACTGACAGCAATTTCAGCTGATTTGCCTGCTTTGGATATTGGTATTATCTTCTCGTTGGAGATGAAGATTATGAAAATAGCTCTTTTTGATACAAAGTCTTATGATAAATCGCACTTTGAAGAAGCCAATAAGGATTTCGGTTTCGACATTATCTATCTAGAACCTGCTTTGAATGAACGGACAGCCATACTTGCACGAGGAGCTGATGTCGTCTGTCCCTTTGTGAACTGCACAGTGAACAAAGCTGTCATCGACACGCTCAAAGCTGAAGGCGTGAAGCTCATAGCTCTCCGCTCTGCAGGATACAATAATACAGATTATCGTTATGCGCTTTCGCAGGGCATCCCCGTGGTCAGAGTTCCAGCCTATAGTCCGCATGCTGTCGCAGAGCATTCTTTCGCCCTGCTTCTGGCTCTTGTCAGAAAGCTTACGCATGCATATGTGCGTACAAGAGAATTCAACTTCTCACTCTCAGGTCTTGTCGGAATTGATTTATTCGGAAAGACAATGGGTATTGTCGGAACAGGAAAAATCGGGCGTGCAGCTATAGATATTGCAAAAGGATTCGGCATGAAGGTCCTGGCATATGATCCATATCCAAGAGAGATTGAAGGGGTTGAGTATACAGATCTCGATACGCTGCTATCAGCATCCGATGTCGTCAGCCTCTACTGTCCTCTTACAAAGGATAACAAGCATCTAATCGGACGGAAGACACTGAGTGATATGAAAGATAGCGCTTATCTCATAAACACATCACGAGGAGGACTCATTGACTCAGAAGCACTCCTTGAAGCCCTGAAGGAGAGAAAGATCGCGGGAGCTGCTCTCGATGTCTATGAAGAGGAAGCTGGAATCTTCTACACGGATCAGAGCGATACAGGAATAGAGGATGATACTCTTGCACGTCTTATCAGCATGCCTAATGTCATCATCACATCCCATCAGGGATACCTGACAAAAGAGGCCCTGATGGCAATCAGCAATACAACTCTCAATAATATTAAGGAGTTTGCTGATGGAAAAGAATTAACTAATCAGGTGAAATAAATAATTAACCGCTGAGTTTTATATACTTGTTATATAATTCCCAGCGGTTTTTAAAATTATTTAAATATAATATTTCTCTTATTTAATATCAGTTTTCCAAAGGCCATGAAGATTGCAATATGCATAAACTGCTACTGCATCACCATTATTGCAGAAGATCTCCTCTGGTCTGTCGCCAGCTTTAAGGTACTTGATTTTCACTCCCTGCTTCGTCTCTACAGCAATCCATTCGATAAGATGCTCCTCCGTCATTGGATGAGCAACAGAACCAACCTTTACAGAAATCTCCTTCTCTCCGAGAGAGACGACAGGCACATGCTTCTCCTGTGCGGCATCTGTTGTGTTTGCCTTAAGTTCAGTCATGCTGTGACCGCAGCAGGCAGGTGTGCAGCCACCCTCTTTTATCATCATTACAATCTCCCCGCAATCAGGGCATCTGAAAAATCTTACAGACATTTCTTTTCTCCTTCTTTCTGAAATTTACCATTAAAAACTATAAGAGACAAATTCAGCGCTGTACAGTACCATGCCCGCCGCTCTTCATCAGAGCAAGAACATCGGAGCGAGTGACAAAATTCACATCCTGCATGATAGTATGGCAGAGACATGAAGATGCTGTCGCAAAATCGATGACAGTCTGCAGATCCTGTCCCAGCTCCCTATCCTCAAGCGCATAGAGAACAGCAGCAGCAAAACTATCGCCAGCACCGATTCTATCAACGATAGAAGTTATGTCATAAGGAACATATTTGCCATCGACACAGGGAGAGACATACTGCATACCGTTCGAGATATCATAGAGTGCGGCACCCCATTTGTTGTATGTCGCGCTGATGGACTGTCTCATCGTCGTCAGCAGCATTGATACATTCGGGTAGATTCTATGGATCTCCTCCGCAACATAAGGCTGCTCATCGATTCTCGAAGAACCTTCCGGACAGATCGGATGACAGCCGAAGAGTGTCTCAGCATCTATTCTTGCCGCGAACAGGATGTCCACATATGGCATCATCTCACCGATTACTCTCGCAGCAAGCTTCTCCTTCGGCGTCCCCGGTTCCCAGGACCAGAGCTTCGACCGGAAATTGCAGTCAAATGAAACTTTGAGACCATGCTCTTTTGCTTTTTTCATACACAGCAGCTGGGCTTCCGCAGCTGTTCTTGAAACTGCAGGAGTAATTCCGGAAACGTGCAGAAGCGATGCACCCTGGAAAATGCTATCCCAGTCATACTCCCATCCTTCAGTCTGGGAAAAGACAGAGCCCTCCCTGTCATAGATGACTTTTCCTGGCCTCTGGTCTGCACCTGTTTCTGCAAAATAAATCCCCAGCCTGCCTCTATCCTTTCTGAGGATATAAGATTCATCAATACCGAGATTGCGGAGATTTCCCAGGCACGCCTCACTGATATCGTTATCAGGCATAGCTGTGATATATCTTGCTTCTCCGCCCAGAAGGGAGATAGAAGCTGCTACATTGGCCTCAGCCCCGGCAAAACTCATAGTAACGCGTCCAGGCAGAGACTGCCGCATTGTATAGAATCCTTCAGTTGAAATGCGGGCAAGCACTTCCCCGAATGTTACGATTACAGACATAGTTCCTCCAACAAAACCAGATAAAAGAGTATCTCATCGGCTCCTGTCTCTCAAGAAGGAAGACGCTCAAAAGCAACTCTGTCTGTCCCATCTTCGCAGACAATTATCCCTGTTCTCCGGAAGCCTTCTTTTACAAGTGCATTCTGCATAGGTTCATTAAGGGCATGCGTGTCTATTCTTATATGAGGGCAAAGAGCTGAAGCGAAATCCAGCGCCTCCCGGAGAACACCATGGCGGCGGCCGGAAGAAGCGATTCTGTGGATGACAGCATATGGAGAATCATCAAGCCATGATCCATCCCGGATTTCCCTGTATGTAGGATCATCACCTATACGAAGCATGAAAACTCCATAGATACCAAAATCATCCTCACAGACATACAGCCGCTCTTCTTTTATATCATACTCAAGCACCTCGCGGCGGGGATAGCCATTTATCCACTGGGCTTTATTCCCATGACTGCGCATAAACGCGCGTGCGATATCATATATATGGAGGATTTCTTCCATATCTGGATTCTCAGCCTTTCTGATCATATCCGGATGCTAGCATCACGATATCATCCTGTACAGGCTGTTCTCTATGCGTCTTACACGCTTTCTCACAGCTGTGACAGAAATCGAAAGCCTTTCTGCGATTTCCGAGATCTTCAGTTTAGGTACGCCAAAAGAGCCATAGAACGAATTGACGATAAACCGATCATCCCATGTGAGAGTATCCATCAGCGCTGAAAGCCGCTCTGTCATAAGATTATCAACAACGCAGTCAGAGATATCATCAGAGGAGACGGCGAACTGAGAAAATTCCGAACCTTCATCATATTCATAGTCCAGACTCATCGTCACAGAAAGAAGCCATGTACGTTCTGCATTCCTTAGTCTGCGTTCAGAGAATCCCGTAGCTTCCATCAGTTCTTCATGGCTTGGAGCTTCTCCACTTTCTTCCTCAATGTGCTTCTTTGCTTCTGTCAGCTTCTTCGCACTCTCCTGAGCACATTTCGGAATACGTATAAAACGCATTGTTCCAGTGATGAAATCCCTGATGGCAATCCTGACACCTTCCCTTGCAAAAGGAACGAAGGCTGGAGACACTGCCGGATCAAAGCGGTTGAGTGCTTCGAGAAAGCCTACCCGACCCGCCTGCAGCAGGTCCTCAAGAGACCAGAAGCCCGATGTATTGTAGTAATATCTGGCAACAGACCTTATCATTCCGTCAAAATCAGACAAAAGCCGAGAACGGGCAGCTGAATCTCCTCTCCTCGCTTTTTCAATCAATGCCACATCCATAATCATCCGCCTCCTGTGAGGAGGATAGAACAATTACCGCGACATATAATGTCGTTATAACATAAAATTTATCATTTCTTTTTTGCATAAACAGTGAAAATCAATACACAAGCTTGCATACAACAGCCTTGGGATGATAAAGTCTAACAAACAAATCAAAAGGGAGTGTATATGAAAAAACTCTTAGCAGCACTTATGATGCTCTTGGTGCTTTCTGCAGCAGTTTTCGCAGCAGATTTCCACATTGGCGTTGTTACAGGTACAGTATCCCAGTCCGAGGATGATCTCCGCGGTGCTGAGGCTCTCATTGCTGAATATGGTGCAGTCGCTGACGGCGGTATCATCCAGCACATGACATATCCTGACAACTTCATGGAAGAGCAGGA
>CALXLB010000013.1 GCA_944389085.1 uncultured Spirochaetaceae bacterium | reverse complement strand
CCGATGCTCTGCTTTAGGTTCTCGACTTCCGCGATTGTAAGCCCTGAGAACTTTGCAATCTTCTCAAGAGGAATGGAGCCATCGGCTAGCATATTGCGTGCAACTTCTTTTTTGTTTTCAGACTTTCCTCTCTCAACTCCTCTTTTCTCACCTCTTTCCAGGGCTTCCTTCTCAGAAATCCTTACCGCTCTTTCAAGTATTCTCTCGAATTCTCCGCTCATGCTTACTATTCCCTCCTTGTCCTTCTTGAAGAAACTCACTCTCTCCCTCAGCTCATTGTAATGCATCGCATCAGGATCTGTACACCTCAGGTCCTCCATCAGCCTGCCAAGCTCTGTATCTCTGTCCGCCAGTTCAGAGCTTACGTATACTATGTGAGAGCCGTCATTGAAATATTTTCCCGTCTCATTGATTCTGCGCTCTATATGATAGATATCTCTTCCGTCCCCGAGTGCATCTTGCCCGGTGATGAATATGACATATGACTCAGGCAGTCTGTCATAGTCCTCTCCCTTGCCGAGGGCGGAGGCATCTATCATCGAGCTATAATATCTTGCTCTTCTTCTCTTCGCTCCTCTCTCATCCTGCTGCACTTCGATGTTGTAGAGCTTCCCCTCGCCATCCCTTGCGAGGATATCGAGCTTTACCGAGCGGGAGAGGATGGAGTGCATCCACTTCTGCACCCTCACATCCTCCACGGTGATGTCGCTTCGGGATAGGATGATGCGAAGGAGCAGGGCTGTGCACTCCCTGCTTTCGCTGAAGCACATGGAGAAGAATATATCATCCATGAGGCAGAGCTCGCTGAGGATCTTCTTTTTCTCCTCATCGCTCATCAGTGTTTTGTTCATATTGCCACCTTTAGAAGCACATACCTGCTTCTATAAGGTTAATACGCTCTAAGCCATGCTTTTTGACAACTTTTCAAAGAAAAAAGTAAGAAAGACTATAGTAAATACAATGCCTGCAGTAAGTCTTTTTCCATTTTCAGGCTATATTATTATTATGGATATCTTGATTTATGCTCTTCTTTTTCTTGGTCTTACAGCAGTTGGTTTATTGATTGCTGTTCTTGTAAGAACAGGAAAGAAAGATGATTCTTCCCAAAAACTTTCACAGGAACTGCAGGACAGGATTTCTGCCTCCTTTGATTCCTTTCGTTCTTCGCTTGAGGCGAGGTTCCAGTCTATGGATTCACGAATCTCTGATTTTTCCATTTCTCTCAGAGCAAGTCTGGATGCTCTGAATGCGGCAGAAAAGAAGCAGATGGAGCTTTTATTTATGGAAACCAGAGAATTCAATGAAAAAAGAATACAGCAGGAAAAAGAGTCCTCTGAATCTCTGCGTTCATCTCTTGATACAATGAGAAAAGAGAATCAGCAGACAATGGAATCAGTTCTCAAGGAAAGCTCTGCGTTGATAGAGAAGGTGCGTATAGGTATGGATGCAATACGCACTGATAATAACAAGCAGCTTGAGGTTATCAGGGGGACTGTTGATGAGAAGCTGCAGAAGACTCTTGAGACAAGGATTTCAGCTTCATTTCAGGAAGTAACAAAAAATCTGGAATCTCTTTATAAATCCATCGGTGAGATGAATACCCTGACCAAGGATATCGGTAATCTCAACCGTATGTTCTCCAATGTTAAAGTACGAGGGACATGGGGGGAAGTACAGGCTGAGACCATCCTCTCTGATATGCTGACACCACAGCAGTATGTGAAGAATTTCTCACCTGTAAAAGGACGCGGTGTTGTAGAGTTCGCAATACGTCTGCCTGGAAAAGAAAATGGCAGTGATGTCTTTCTGCCCATTGATTCGAAATTCCCCAAAGAGGATTTTGTCCGTTATTCTGAAGCTGCGGCAGAGGGAAATGACGAGGCTATGAATGCAGCTTTGAAAGACCTCAGGCAGAGAGTCCTTTCAGAAGCCAGGGAAATCAGGGATAAGTATATTGTTCCACCAGTGACAACAGATTTCGCAATTCTTTTTGTACCTACAGAAAGCCTCTATGCGGAACTTCTGCGTTCAACTGGTTTTGTTGAGACCCTTCAGGAAAGCTGCAAAGTTGTTCTTACAGGTCCTACTAATTTTGCTGCATTGATAAATTCATTGCAGATCGGTTTCAGGACTCTGCAGGTTGAGAAGAATACAGAGAGAATCTGGAAGCTTTTCAGAGATCTTAAAACACAGTTCTCGCGTTTTGGAGAGGATCTGGAGAAATCGCAGAGGGCTCTCGATGCCGCATCTGATAAAATCGAAGCCGCAGTGAGAAGAAGCAATACGATTTCCGGCAAACTGGAACGTATCGAACTTCCTGATCAGGAGGAGGGAGATAAGCTGGAAGTTGTAGATACTCCTTCATTGACTGAATAATTATGCAAAATATCAGTATTATATTGACAAAAATTGCATGAATATTTATCTTGACTGTATACAGGAGTTTTTCATATGAACCTTAAGGGCAGAAATTTTCTCACACTTAAAGATTACACAAAAGACGAGATTCTCTATCTGATAAAACTTGCAGCAGAACTGAAGAGCAAGAAAAAGGGGAAGCCGGTTGATCCAGGTGTCCATGGTCACCTTCTTGCTGGTAAGAATATAGTTCTTCTTTTCGATAAGACATCTACACGCACAAGGTGTTCATTTGAAGTGGCAGCTTATGATGAAGGGGCTGGAGTTACATTTCTGACTAATTCCCAGATGGGAAAGAAAGAATCTCTTGAAGATACTGCCAAAGTTCTTGGAAGGCTTTACGATGGTATTGAATACAGAGGATTTGCTCATAGTATTGTAGAAGATCTGGCCGCTTTTTCCGGAGTCCCGGTATGGAATGGCCTTACGGATGATGACCATCCGACGCAGGTTCTTGCTGATTTCCTTACAGCTTCTGAGCATCTGAAGAAACCTTTTGAAGAGATGAAGCTTGCTTATGTAGGCGATGGCAGGAACAATGTCGCAAATGCCCTGATGATCGGAGCCAGCAAAGTCGGAATGGACTATGCTGTAGCTACACCGCAGTCTCTCAATCCATCTGCTTCGCTTGTCGCAGAATGCGAGAAGTGGGCAGGGGAGAATGGTTCGACAATAACTATCACTGCAGATCCTTATGAAGCGGTAAAAGATGCTGATATCATCTATACGGATATCTGGTGCTCAATGGGTGAAGAAGACAAGATGGCAGAAAGGATTGAGCTGCTGAAGCCTTATCAGGTAACAATGGACCTTCTGAAATCTACTGGGAAGGAGACTATCTTCGAGCATTGTCTTCCATCTTTCCATGATCTCAATACAACGACGGCCAAGATGGTTTATGAGAAATTCGGCCTCAAAGAGATGGAAGTAACAGACGAAGTATTCAGAAGTCCGGCTTCTGTTGTTTTTGATGAAGCTGAGAATAGAATGCATACTATCAAAGCAGTAATGGTCGCAACGCTTTCTGATACTCTCAAGTTCTGATGATTACTATCAATCCTGGTTGCTGGTTTTGTGACCAGGATTATTCTTAATTGACAAGCTTAAGGAGAATTCTGTCTTCTGTTTCCGGAAATCTGCTCTTCAGATGATCCAGAAGCTTTTTTCTGGCTTCTTCTGGCTTCATGCTGTCAATCTTCTCCTCAAAATCTGGATAGATGGTTTCCGGGAGCGCATAGCGTGCGATACCCCAGCCAAATGGCTTCCCTGATTTTGTCATTTTGTATTCGAAGCCTGAAATCATCATGAATGTCTTCATCTGGAGTCTTGTGTTGGAACTATCGAAAGTGCTTTTCGACATCCTGGCTTTATAACGGAGAAATGTTGATATTTCATTTCCTATTTCTTCAAGTATTGAATAAATCTGACGTTCTCCATGTGTGACAAGGCCATCGTTTATCATTCCTTCGAAATCGTAGCCATCACGTCTGTAGGCAGAGAGAACGGGAAAAAGTTCTTTTGATACAAAGCCGGGACGGGAGAGAAAGAACTTGCCATAGGCTGCCCCGGTTGCTTCTATCACGGGTTCTTTCCATTCCCATACACCTTCACCCTTTGGCGGAAACCATACAGAAGAATCTGCAAGCTCTTCAACAGAGAAACCGGGAATAGCAGAACGGAAGAAGGGGAGGAATCCGAATTCCTCTACGATGCTGATGATATCTTCCTTCTTCCTGATCTTTTGTATTTTCATTTCTTATATGAGAAATCTGGAATCTCACTCCATCTTTTCCTGAAATAATGTGCAGACATCTTTGGCCTTCTGTCTCTTGTCAGAAGACCTTTACGGTTACCATCTGCTCTCATAGGCCCCTGGATTGTATTGAAATCTGCGAAGTTCCACGGGTGCTCACCGATGACGAATTTTCTCTTATCGAGTTCTGTGTTGATTCTGTCATAGTACATAACCTGGAATTCTTCACTGAACATCTCTGGAGATGAGAGGTGGAATCCGGGAAGGGTGTCTGCACCATACTCTGTGAGGATAACAGGTTTGTTCTGCTTCTCCCAGAAATCAAGTTCGAGGTTGAGAGCATAGCATGCTGCATCCATATCTCCGGAGAGATTATACCAGCCGTAATAGCGATTTATACAGACAACATCCATTTCCCGTGTGATTCTATCGCGTTCATAATTGTTCTGATTGACTACGAATGTGACAGGCCTCTGCTGTTTATCAAGAGGTTTTGTGTATTCATAGAGGTCATGCCAGTAGTCATAGGCAGAGTCGGGGAACGTGACAACATCCGGTTCATTGCCCATCGACCACATGACAACTGAAGGATGATTCTTATCACGTTCAATCAGATCTTTCAGTACATCTTTGTGATGCTGCTGGAAATGACCGATTTTATAGACATCCTCGCTTGTTCCGCCAATACCGACAGCAGGCGTCTCATCGATGATGACAATGCCTTCTCTGTCACAGAGATCGTACATCTCCTCAGCATATGGATAATGGCTTGTACGGAATGAATTGGCATTCATCCAGCCAATCATGCTTATATCCTTCACATCCAGAACCAGATCAAAGCCTCTGCCATGTACAGCAGAATCCTCGTGCTTGCCGAATCCTTTGAAATAGAATGGTTTGTTGTTGATGAGGAATTCTGTTCCTTTGACTTCTACTGTCCTTATGCCGACATTGAGCGTGTAGACATCGGAACCGTAGGTCACTGTTGCTTTGTAAAGATATGGATCTCCTGGACGTGGCCACCAGAGACGGGCATTCTTGACAGTCAGTGTTTTATTGCCTGCAGCAACAATCTTTCCTTCCTTGTCTTTCACTGTTATTGAAACAGGACCGGGAGCAGATGTCTCGACATCGAAATCGATAACTCCGTCATCTCCATTGATTGCTGTTGTGACAGTTATATCCTTGATATATTCCTTCGGTGTTGTATAAATGCGTACCGGGCGATTGATTCCTGCATAGTTGAAGAAATCGAAGTTGGGGAGATTTACAGGTTTCCTCCATTTCTTTGCAGCAATTACACTGGGAACATCTGCGTTATCGGAGCCAAAGAATGCAGTGCCTCCTTCATTGCCCATCGGAAGCGTTGAGTGGTTGATGCGGTTGTCTACAGCGACGATGAGGCTATGTTCTTCTCCATCTTTTACCAGATCAGTAATCTCTGTTTCAAAAGGAAGGAATCCTCCTTGATGTTCTTTTATTAGCTTCCCGTCTAAGTAGACTTTTGCAGAATGTGTGACAGCATCGAATCGAAGCATTATCCGTTCAGAAGAAAGACTGGATGGAACTGTGAATGTACGTTTGTAATATGCCCAGCCGCAATGGCTTCTGAAATCCGGATTCTCATTCAGATCATTGTAGGAGGCAGGAACAGCTATCAATGTGCTATTACTGAAGAATTTCTCTTCAGCATATCCATCGCTGTGTTTCCCATCATCGAGGCGGAATGACCATACCCCTGAGAGGTCCATTACATTTCTTGCTTTGTTGATTTCTGGATATAGCATGTGTTGATTATACTGTGAATTCCAGGATAAAGATATGGGAATATGTACCCACAGGCGGAATCGAACCGCCATCCTTCCCTCCGGAGGGGAATGCACTATCCATTATGCTATGCGGGCGACATTAGGGAATCTATTACATCTTGTGAGTTAGTTCAAGAAGGGCAATGCAATCTTTACGGCACACCATAGGAGCGAGAGGCAGAAGAAAATAGCCATAAGCTTCCTGTGCTTTGTGAAAACACTCTTCAGAACAGAGCCGCCTGCTGCCCAGATAAGTCCTGATATAAAGCAGATTACAGGTACCAGCAATGATAGCAATACAGTCTCTGGAAATGATACTGTCATTGGCATTATATATGCAGAGATGGCGGTGAATGCCAGAATGTAGACTTTGATATTGATCAGCTGGAGAAGCAACCCCTCAATAAACGTGGCACTTCTGTCTTCTCCTTCTTTGAATCCCCGTCTCAGCATCCGGAAGGCAAGGTATACAAGGTAAATGATTGCTGCTATCTGCAGAATGGGCTGTGCTTTCGGAAGCAGGGAATACAGAAGCTGTGAAGCTGCAAGTGCTATTGCTGTATCAATCGTGATTCCGATCAGCATGCCAAAATTGAGCCTTATTCCTTCCTTCAGCCCCACAGTTGCTGCGTTGGCCATTGAGAGGATTGTATTAGGTCCCGGTGTAATGGACATGGTGATGATGTAAAGAAGAAGAGTGGACATGTTGCAATTATAAAATTTCTTTTCTCGACGTAGTAGCATATAAGTGTAATTTTTCTGAAGAAGTGGTATCATTCTATAAATGCCCAAGAAGATAGATCACGAGGAACGGAAAGAAACAATACTCAGTACTGCTTTGGAAGTCTTTGCCAAAGAGGGGTATCATGACTCAAACCTTTCACTTATTGCTGAAGCTGCCGGAATTTCCCGTCCTACTGTCTATCAGTATTTTCACAATAAAGATGAGATTTACTATTATGCTGTAAAGCTTATCACAGGCAGGCTTTTTGCTGAGTATTCTGCCATTGCATGGGGAGAAGAAGGCGGAGATGAAGTGGAAAGGATGAAGCATATTCTTTCAGATATCATCGATACAGCAGTTGCTAATGAGCAGGCATTGATGAATCTGATGGATGTGATGGTGTCCGCTAAACGCGATGGTGTTGATTTCGCTGATGTGATTCATCATAGAACTGCTAAGCTTTCTATTCTCTTCAAGCGTCTTCTCCGTCAGGGGATTGATAATCATCATCTGCGTAAGCTTGACATCGATGCTACAGCAGAAGCGATATTCAATCTTGCAGAGCTTGTCTGTTTCAGAGTTGCGTTTTTCAAAGCTTTTGATAAAGCTGGCGCTCTTGAGATGATTTCCAGTTATCTTGAGGCATTAAGAGCTTAACGATTTTCGCCTCCGTTATTATATTCCGCTTGTACAGTAATGTACGGAATATAGAACTCTGGAGGATATTATGAATTACGATAAATTTACACTTAAACTGCAGAGCGCTATAGAGGAGGCAGCTGGGAGAGCTACATCTGAAAAGCACTCTGAAGTCACGCCTGCACATATCATTATCGCATTGACGGAACAGAAGGATGGTGTGCTCCGCCCGCTTTTCGAGAAGCTAGGTGTACAGCCTGAGGCTGTGATCCAGGCTATGGAAAAGATATTGTCATCTCTTCCAAAGCTTTATGGAGATGCACAAGTATCATTTTCCCGTTCATGCGCAAGGATTCTCAGCTCATGCGATAAAGTAGCTGCTGAGTTCAAAGATGAATATATATCGGCAGAGCATTTCCTCATTGCGCTTTTAACGGATGAATGCCCTGAGAAAGATGCTCTTATAGCGCTTGGTGTTTCCAAAGATGAAGTGCTTAAAGCACTGCAGACCATCAGAGGAAACCAGAGAATTACATCCCAGGATCCTGAAGCGGGGTATCAGTCACTGGATAAATTCTGCAAGGATCTTACCCGTCTTGCTTCTGAGGATAAGCTTGATCCTGTTATCGGCAGGGACGAGGAGATACGTCGTGTCATGCAGGTCCTTTGCCGCAGAACCAAGAATAATCCTGTTCTCATCGGTGAGCCTGGTGTCGGCAAAACAGCAATTGTCGAAGGTCTTGCTGAACGTATCGCTAAAGGTGATGTTCCTGAGTCTCTTGCTGATAAACGCCTGCTTTCCCTTGATCTCGGATCTCTGATAGCTGGTGCTAAGTTCCGTGGCGAATTTGAAGAGAGACTGAAAGGTGTCATCAACGAAGTAACGAAGAGCGAAGGAAAGATCATTCTTTTCATCGATGAGCTCCATACGATTGTCGGAGCAGGTGCTGCTGAAGGTTCAACCGATGCATCCAATCTCATCAAGCCCGCTCTTGCACGTGGTGAGCTTCATGCAATCGGTGCAACAACGCTCGATGAATATAGGAAGTATATTGAGAAGGATAAGGCTCTGGAAAGAAGATTCCAGCCAGTTTTCTGCAAGGAACCGTCTGTTGAGGATACTATTTCCATTCTTCGTGGCTTGCAGCCTAAGTATGAGTTGCACCATGGTGTAAGAATCAAGGATGAGGCCCTTGTGGCAGCTGCTGTGCTTTCCGACAGGTATCTTACAAACCGTTTCCTCCCTGATAAAGCCATCGACCTCGTTGATGAAGCTGCTTCACAGATCAAGATGGAGATAGAAAGCCAGCCTGCTGAGCTCGATAATCTTCACAGAAAGATGTTACAGCTTTCAATTGAGAAGCAGGCTCTTTCACGTGAGAATGACCATGGCTCTAAAGAACGGCTTGAGAAGCTTAATGCAGAACTTGCAGAGATGCAGTCCAAGTATGATGCGCTCCACCTTGAATGGCAGAATGAGCGAGAGGCAATTCTTGCCCTGCGCAGCAAGAAAGAGGAACTGGAGAAGCTTTCCAGAGAAGAGCAGAATGCTGAGCGCCAGGGGGATCTCAATACAGCTGCTATGATCAAACATGGCAAGATGCCAGAGCTGCAGAGGGCGATTTCAGAGGCTGAGGAGAAGGTGAATTCGTTCACTAAAGACGGTCGTCGTCTCCTGCGGGAGGAAGTCACGGAGGATGATATCGCGAAGGTTGTTTCTGCCTGGACTGGTGTGCCTGTTGCCAAGATGATGGGCTCGGAGAAGGAGAAGTATCTGAATCTGGAGAAGACTCTTTCTGAGTCTGTCATAGGACAGGAGAAAGCCATAGAAGCCGTCTCCAATGCTATCCGCAGGAACAAAGCTGGTATAGGGGATGAGCATCGTCCTCTGGGTTCGTTCCTCTTTGCAGGTCCTACAGGTGTTGGTAAGACGCTTCTCGCCAAGGTGCTTGCCTCCTTCCTTTTCGATGATGAGAAAGCTCTCACCCGTATAGATATGTCTGAGTATATGGAGAAGTACTCAGTCTCACGTCTTATCGGAGCCCCTCCCGGATATGTTGGCTACGATCAGGGTGGACAGCTTACAGAAGTAGTCAGACGCAGGCCTTACTCCGTTATTCTCTTCGATGAGATAGAGAAGGCACATCCTGATGTCTTCAATATTCTTCTCCAGGTTCTTGATGATGGTCGTCTCACTGATGGACAGGGACGTGTAGTGGACTTTACCAATACAATCATCATCATGACCTCAAACCTCGGCTCTCAGGAGATTCTCTCTGATCCGGGCCATGCTGATGAACATGTGATGGAAATCATCAGGCATACTTTCAAGCCTGAGTTCATCAACAGGATCGACGAGATTGTTATATTCAATCCGCTGGGAGACAAGGAGATAAGAAAGATAGTCCATCTGCAGCTTGAGACGCTCAAGGACCGTGTTGTCCGCAGAGGCTACAATCTTGTCTGGGATGACAGCGTGGAGGAGCATATTGCCAAAGCAGGCTTTGATCCGGCATATGGTGCACGTCCTATCAGAAGGTGTATCCAGGATGAGGTCGAGAATGAGCTTTCCCGCGAGATGCTCTCCGGCGAACTTGCAGACGGAGCTGAGATTCACCTTGTGATGAAGGATGGAAAGGTCTCGGTTGCATAAAACAGCAGACGCATTGCGTCTCTTCTCTCCGGCCGGCTTAATCGCCGGCCTTTGCTTTCTTTACAGCTTCCTTGTATTTCTCGGGTGTGTCTACATCCAGAATGCAGCCAGCACTTGCTGGATATAAACCAGTATCATGGAGAGCCAGATATTCTTTCATGGTTCCAGAAAATGCTAAAAGCTTTTTCCTGTGTTCTTTTCTGTAAACTACAGGATGCCCTGGCGTCTGGTTGCAGACAGCTCTTACTATCGTATAATCCCTGAGCATGCTGAAAGTCCCCCTGATATCCTCGCTTCTTATTAATGGCAGATCCCCTGGAAGAATGGCAAAATCATCATCTGCGATAGATTCAAGCCCTTTCAGCGTACTATAGAGCTGTCCCTTGCGATAATCTTCAGCATATACAGTTCTCACATTATACCGTCTGGCTTCTGCTTCAACTCCCTCTCTGTCGTGGCCAGTGATGATTATCATGGAAGATGTGACGGTACGTACAGCTTCTATTACGGATCCAAGCACTGTTGTATTGCCGAATGGCAGCAGAAGCTTGTTCTGTCCCATTCTCTCTGATAATCCTGCTGCGAGGAGTATTACTGTCATGCTCCCATTTTATGCTACAATCGCAGTATGCGGAATATTAATGATAATTCACTCCTTGCAGCTATTGTCAGCCGCATCAAGGAAAATCCCAGAGAGGACCTTGATGATGTGCTTTTCTATACGATTTCCAGAGCGTCTTTTCTTGGCAAAAGCTTAAGAGTAGGCGGGGTACGGGAAGATCATGGTAAAAGGTATATCCGAACCTATCTTACAGAAGGAAGGGGCGAGATGGTTCTGGTAAGGGAATTTCTCATGCGTTTCCTTGACTCATACCTGATGCTTGATGGATTCATCCTTGAAGAGATAATCATCGAGAAAGGATTTGTTGAGGAGCTTATTTCTGCAATAGATGTAAGTACCATGACAGCCGTGGCTGATGATATTTCCTCATATGAAAGTATGGCAGCTGCTGTTCCGGAAGAAGCCCTTCAGTTATATCCAGGTATCAATAAGTGGAATGCCGAAGCTGTTCTGACAGTGCCTCGAGTGCATTTCAATGATGGCCTGAAAGCTAAAGAAAGGCTTGTTTCTGCTTATAAGCACATCCTGGAGAAGACTATTGAAGGCGGCTATGCCACGCTCTCTATAGCACCTCTTTCTGATTATCCGCTCTCCATTGAAAGCGAGATAGCAACATCTTCTGTAAGTGCTTTCTTCGCCTTGTACCCTGATAGGCCTCTTGCTGTGTCTTTCATCCTTCCTGATGAGAAAAGCCTTGCGCTGTTTTTAGGTTCTTCTCAGCATTAGGAGAAATGCTATGGAAAGCAGAATGGAAGACGCAAGAATTGCATTGAAGCCAAAGGAGATGGACAGGAGAGCTCCGCTTCCGGCCCCTAATGCGAATACTGCTATAACAAGGGCGTAGTAGAGGACATTTTTAAGGCTTCCTTCTTTTTTTTCTGTGATGTAGTCCGCAAGGTTCTCCATACATGATTTGAGGTTTCCTATGCACATTGTGCTGGCATATGCATGTCCTCTGGCTTTTCTGAATGCTTCGACTTGCATGGCACAGGAAAATGAGACTATGGCATTGGCTGCACTGCTGACCTCTTCAGGCAGGAAACTGACCACGGTGAGCAGGATGATTTCCAGAAGTACGACTATGTGACGCCAGTGGAAAGTTCCCTCATGGTTTTTATATCGATGACGGAGAAGCGCTGAGGCAAGTACTCCAAGGGCATAAGCTGCAATCGGTACAAGATATGAAAGAACTCTTCCCCATTCCGAGAGGAAGAGCGCTTTTGATAGCAGGACTATATTTCCAGTCTGTGCATTGGCGAAAACACCGCCACGTGTGATGTAGGTATAAGCGTCCTGCAGCCCTCCGGAGAGCGTGATGAGTATCATCACTGCAATGCTCTCCGAAGCCTGTTCGTTATTTCTGGACTTTTCTGGCATCTTCAAGAACTGTATCGCTTGAGGACCTTTTCACCTTGCATGGCTTGATATGCCAGATATCCTCAGCATATTCATTGATTGTCCTGTCCGATGAGAACTTTGCACTGGATGCAATATTGATGACAGCCTTTCTGTTCCATTCCTGAGGATTGGTCTTGTAGAGCACGGAGGCGCTCTCATGGATATCATGGTACATTCTCAGATCTGCCAGCAGGAAGTATCTGTCACCGCCATAGCCGAAGATTGACTCCCTGAGAGGCTTGAAGATATCAGGTTCATTGATTGAGAAGTATCCTGAATCAACAAGATCGATCATGGCCTGAATCTCTGGATCCTTTGCACACCATTCCTTTGGATCGTAGCCTGAAGCTGCAAGAGCGGAAATCTCTTCCTCTGTATGACCGAAGATGAAGATATTATCCTTTCCGACTTCATCGGCAATCTCAACGTTGGCTCCATCAAGAGTTCCTACTGTCAGTGCGCCATTGAACATGAATTTCATATTTCCTGTGCCGGAGGCTTCTGTTCCCGCAGTGGAAATCTGCTCAGAGATGTTTGTTGCAGGAATGATGGCTTCTGCCATTGTCACACGATAGTCTGGCATGAAGAAGACTTTGAGCTTGTCCCTTACACGGCTGTCGCTGGCAATTACTTTTGCCACATTGTTTATGAATTTGATGATCAGCTTTGCATTGACATATCCAGGAGCTGCCTTGCCTCCGAAGAGGAATGTTGTGGGCTGGAATGCTTCAAGATACTGGCTGTCTGTCTTCATGCGGTTATAGATCATCAGTATGTTGAGAGCATTGAGAAGCTGTCTCTTGTACTCATGGATTCTCTTTATCTGCACATCTATGAGCGTGGATGTGTCAAGAATATAGCCTGTATCCTTTTTCAGGAATGCAGCAGCTGTTTCCTTTGCTTTTGCTTTGACACGTCCGAACTCGCTGACAAATGATGGATCATCGGCGAACTTCCTGAGATCTGCAATTCTGTCGTAGTCTGTAATCCACTTGTCACCGATTGCGTCATTGATAAGTTCTGTCAGTGCCGGGTTTGCATCGACAAGCCAGCGGCGCTGTGTGATTCCATTTGTCTTGTTATTGAAGCGCTCAGGGAAGATGAGATTGAACTCTGGGAACATATCTTTCTTCAGCAGTTCAGAGTGCAGTGCGGCAACGCCATTTGTGGAATGTGAACCGATGATTGAAAGGTTTGCCATTCTTACCATCTTCGGAGTTGACTCCTCGATGATGGAGACACGGGAAATCTTTTCACCCTGCATCGGGAAGAAGGAGACTGCGTAATCAAGGAAGCGCTGATTGATCTCATAGATGATCTGCATATGCCTTGGCAGCAGGCTTTCGAGCATTGGCAGCGGCCACTTCTCCAGAGCTTCCGGCATGAGTGTATGGTTTGTGTATCCCATTGTCTTCACTGTGATGTCCCATGCCTCATCCCAGCCAAGTCCTTCCTTGTCAATGAGGATTCTCATCAGTTCAGGAATAGCAAGAGATGGATGGGTATCATTGAGCTGGATAGCAGCGACATCAGGGAATGTGGACCAGTCGTATGTTCCTGTTCTCTTGAACCTTCTGACAATATCCTGAAGAGAGCAGGAGACGAAGAAATACTGCTGTTTGAGTCTCAGTTCCTTGCCCATGTATTTTGTATCATTAGGATAAAGCACCTGAGAGATTGTCTCAGCATTGATCTTGTTCCTTACAGCTTCTGTGTAATCACCGGAATTGAACTCCTCGAAAGAGAAACCCTCTGGTGACTGTGCAGACCAGAGACGGAGTGTGTTCACTGTCTTTCCGCCATAACCTACAATCGGAGTGTCATAGGCAATGCCATCTACAGTCTCTGCCGGGATCCAGCGGAAGAAATCCTTTCCGCCTTCTCTGATCTGTCTTACCTCGCCGCCGAAGAATACAGGGTAGATGAGATCCGGTCTTTTTACTTCCCACGGGTTGCCATCTTTGAGCCAGTTATCTGGAACCTCTACCTGCTGACCATTTCTGATCTGCTGGCGGAAGATGCCATAGTTATATCTTATTCCGTAGCCATAAGCCGGATATTCAAGTGTTGCGAGGGAATCGAGGAAACAGGCTGCAAGACGTCCCAGACCTCCATTGCCAAGTCCTGCATCCGGCTCGACATCTGCCAGTTCCTCGAGTGTGTAACCCAATGAGGAAAGAGCCTCTCTTACAGGCTTTTCAAGCCCGAGGTTGATGATATTATTCGTCATTGCTCTTCCCATCAGGAATTCGAGGGAAAGGTAGTAGACTCTCTTTGAATGTTTTGCTCTCTGTGTTTTTCTTGAAAGATCCCACTGATGGATGATTCTATCACGGATTGCAAATGCGAGTGCCTGATAACGGCCTTCTGGTGTTGTGTGGTATACATCCGCATCAAGATTGTATTTTAGCTGTTCCGCAAAATCCTGTGCGATGTCAGACTTAGTGCGGCCATAGCGTGTATTTATTGCTTTGTCAGCCATATAGTCTCCTTAGTCTCGTTTTGAGATAATCCGATTCATAATAGATAATTTTCTGCCCTGTAGGCAATAGCAATGTTTTTCTTATGTTTTTATGTACTCTGGACAACTCTTGCATGATTGCAATCATAAAACCTGTATTTTTCTTTCCTGATATAATATATACATAAATATAAATCCATAATCGGTATATATTATATTTTCATAGAATTAACAGCATAGAATGATGGTATGCCAAGGTCTTTCAGTCTTCCATTGCTGTTTGTGTCGGAAAAGATTCCTTTCAGAGTGAATCCTGCGTCCAGCATTGTCTGGAGATTGTCTTCGTAGGAGTGAGAGAACTGTATTCCCTCATCTTCTGTCAGCTGTGCCAGCTGTTCCGGATTTCGCAGCGGGTTGAATGGGAGAGGATGTATTATTCTCTCCTCATCATCATCGACTATGAAGTTCATGCCATTATCCAGTCCTGCAAGCAGCCTTGCTCCAGGCTTTAGCACTCTCCAGCATTCTTTCCAGAGATGGCTCATGTCTTCAATATAGCAATTGGATACTGGATTGATGATCAGGTCGAAATGTTCATCTGGAAATGGCAGAGCCTCGGTCATGTCACCTTTTATGAGTTCTATCTCATAGCCCTCCCTCTGTGCTACCATTCCGTCCAGTTCCAGCATTCTCTTTGAGTTGTCGAATACTGTAACGGTAGCTTTGGAGGCTGCAAGCAATGGCCCTTGCTGTCCTCCTCCTGCCGCAAGAGCCAGCACTTTCTTTTTCCTCAAATCTCCAAGCCAGCTTAGCGGTACCGGTTTTGTCGGAGTGAGGAATAGCCTGATTTCTCCATTCAGTGCTTCTGCATATGTCTCGTGTGATACGGGAATAGCCCATTCCCAGCCATTCTCTGCTCGTCTGTCTATCATCCTGCTGTTGATGTCTGTATAGCGTTCCATAATCTGAGGATACAGTAAGAGAGGAGGGAGAAGAAGAGAGTACAGCTTTTGTACCAGCCTTTCTTCATATAATCTCAGAGTGACTGGCAAAAAGAAGCGCCGGACATTGCCGGCGGCTTCGTCAATTCTTTGCAGCAGCGCGCTGCTCAGCTTTCTTTATCTTGCCGCTGATAGTCTTCGGCATAGCATCTGTGAATTCCACTATACGGATCCATTTATACTCTGCGAGCCTGGAATTGCAGTAATCCTTGATCTCCTTGTCCAGATGGTGAGAGGCTTCAAATCCATCTGCAAGTACGACAATGGCTTTTACTGCCTGTCCGCGAAGCGGATCAGGAACACCGATTACACTGCATTCGAGAACAGCGGGGTGTGTGATCAGGATATCTTCAATCTCTCCCGGTCCGATACGGAATCCGCCGCTCTTGATGATGTCATCGAAACGGCCATTGAACCAGAATGCGCCGTTCTCATCCATCCAGGCAGAGTCTCCTGTGTGGTATACACCTCCGCGCCAGACATCTTTATAGAGGTCATTGTTTCCAAGGTAGCCAGAGAACACTCCGATAGGCTTCTTCCCATCCTTTGGTACAACTACAATCTCTCCGATTTCTCCCATCTTCGGGGTACTGCCATCTTTTGCTATAAGGCGGACATCGTACTGCGGGGAAGGAACACCAAGAGAACCATCGACAGCTTTCATCCCTTTGAAGTTTGCTGCCAGAAGCGTTGTCTCTGTCTGCCCATATCCCTCATGAAGCTCAAGGCCTGTCTTCTCTTTGAACATGCGGAAGATTTCCGGATTGAGATATTCTCCAGCTGTGACTGTATGCCGCAGTGATGGCATCTCAGGTACGCCCTTTTTCACCAGATAGCGATAGATTGTAGGTGGGGCACAGAATGAGGTGACTCCATAGCGGTTGATGACAGTGGCAAGCTGACGCGGATCGAAATTATCAAAATCAAAGACCATTACAGCACTTCCGACAAGCCACTGCCCATAGATCTTGCCCCAGGAGGCCTTTGCCCATCCTGTCTCTGAGACAGTGAAATGAAGGCCATCATCCTCTGCCTGCTGCCAGTATGCTGCTGTCACGATATGTGCAAGAGGGTAGGAGAAATCATGGATGACTCCTTTAGGATATCCTGTAGTTCCTGAAGTGAAATAGAGCACCATTGGATCTGTGACCTTTGTCTCGATTCTCTCCAGTGTGTCCGGTGCCTCTTCCATCTCTTTTGTGAGGTTCCTGAATCTAGGGATATCCTGCTGTACTGTCCAGAGCTTGAGATGATAACCTTCTCTGGCAACAGCTTCTGTCACATGCTTCGGAACATCATTGAAAGGAGTCGCGATGATAGCGGCAGCCTTTGAAGCATCTAGACGGTAGATGAAGTCATCTGCTGTGAGCATATGAGTGACAGGAATCATTACAGCCCCGATTTTGTGCAGGGCTACAGCCAGGAACCAGTATTCATAGTGACGTTTAAGGGCAACAATGACTTTGTCACCACGTTTTATGCCGTTTGAGAGCAGTACGGAAGCGACTTTGTTGCTCATTCTGCTGATATCAGAAAAGGAGAAGATATGTTCTTCGTTCTCTGTATTACACCATACCATGGCTCTTTTATCAGGAGTTTCCGCAGCTATTGCATCGACAACGTCATAACCGAAATTGAAGTTGTCAGGGTAGTTGAATTCTATGTCCAGCAAGCGGCCGTTCTCATCGATGGTTTCCTTGCAGAACCTTTTGTATATGCTCATTTCCTTTCCTCTTCGAAGCGTCCGAATGAACGGAAGCGCTGATATCTTCTCTCTGTGAGATCTGTTGTTTTATCAAGTATTTCCAGCTCTTTGCTGATATCATCCGCAAGTGTTTTGTAGAACTCTGCAGTTCCTATGTTCCTCTCGCTGATGACTCTCTCCGCAACACCGAGCTTTAAAGCATCATCGGCAGTGAGTTTGAGGCTTTCCGCAGCTGTAGGAGCCTGGGCAGCATCTTTGTAGAGAATGCTGGCACAGCCTTCTGGCGAGATGACTGAATAGACTGCATTCTCAAGCATCCAGACTCTGTCGGATACGGCAAGAGCCAATGCTCCGCCGCTTCCTCCTTCGCCGATCAGAATTGAAATCTCGGGTACATTGAGGCCCATCATTGCCATCAGATTCTCAGCAATCGCTTCGCCCTGTCCTCTCTCTTCTGCTCCAATGCCGCAGTAGGCTCCGGAAGTGTCTACGAAGAGTATGACAGGACGGTGAAATTTCTCAGCCTGCTTCATCAGACGCAATGCTTTTCTGTATCCTTCGGGCTCTGGAGCACCGAATGATCTTCTCATTCTCTCAATAGTATCATGTCCCTTTTCGATGCCGATGACTGTTACTGGACGGCCATTGAGATAAGCCAGCCCTCCCATGATTGCCTCATCATCGCGATAACGTCTGTCACCATGCAGTTCGATGAAGCCTGTGAACATCTCTGTAATATAGTCCTGTGCAGTAGGGCGTGTTGTGCTTCTTGCTGTGCGGACTTTGTCATATGCTGTCATTGGCGTCCTCCGTGCAGGCGTAAAAGATCATACAGGAGTTTCTTTTCCCCTGTTCTTGGTATGATGATATCTGCAAACCCATGTTCCAGAATGAATTCTGATGTCTGGAAGTCTCTTGGAAGAGATTCCATTGTTGTCTGTTCAACAACGCGGCGTCCTGCAAAACCGACTGTGGCGCCAGGTTCTGCAACGATGATATCACCTTCCATGGCAAAGGAAGCCGTGACACCTCCTGTCGTAGGATCTGTGAGGACTGTAATGTAGAGGAGACCTGCCTCTGAGTGGCGGAGGACAGCGCCGCTGGTCTTTGCCATCTGCATCAGAGACATCAGGCCCTCCTGCATTCTTGCACCTCCGGAGACAGTCCATCCGATTACAGGGAGAGAATACTGTGTGGCATATTCGAATATGCGTGTTATTTTCTCTCCTGTAGCAGCTCCCATCGATCCCATCATGAATTCAGGAGACATCGCGAATATTGCGGCTTTAATGCCTCCTATCCTGGCAGTACCGGTGATGACTGATTCGCTCTCCCCGCTCTTTGCCCGGGCTTTCTCAAGCTTTTCCTGATAACCGGGGAAGGTTATCGGATCATTGCTTTCTATAAAAGAGAACATTTCTTTGAATGAGTTCTCATCAGTCAGCATCTGGATTCTCTTTCTTGCACTGATTCTGAAATGATGTCCGCAGACACAGATCCAGCTGTGCTCTTCCAGCGTGCTTTCTCTCAGAGTCCTGTGGCAGTTAGGGCAGATATATTCAGTCTCTCCGACCGATGGTTCTGCGCTTCTGCCTTCTGTCTCAAGCGCATTCTGCGGCTTGTGAAGGAATTTAAGAATGCTCATTTCATGCCTTCCATAAAGCCAGTATCATACTGTCCGGATTCGAATACGGGATTGCTGATGATTTTCAGTTCATCCTCGATATTCGTCTTAATACCATCTATCAGGAGTTCGCAGAGGTATGCCTTCATCTTTCTGATGGCTTCCTCTCTCGTTGCCGTGAATACCATGAGCTTTCCTACAAGCGAATCATAGTAAGGGGGGACAATCGTTCCAGGTTCCAGATATGTATCAAATCTGACGAATGGTCCACCTGGGATATGGATACCTTTTATTGCTCCTGGAGTAAGTGCATTGATTCTGCATTCTATCGCAGAACCCTGAAGCCGGATGTTTGAACGCGTAAAAGGAATTGGAACGCCAGCGGCGATCCTTATCTGCCATTTTACGAGATCGACTCCTGTGAGGATCTCTGTCACGCCATGCTCAACCTGCAGACGTACATTCATCTCCATGAACCAGAAATTCCCGTTCTTGTCCATAAGGAACTCGAGTGTTCCAGCTCCTGTATAGCCAATCTTCCTGATAGCGCTTTCGGCACTGTCGAGAAGCTTCTTTCTCATTTCAGGTGTGACAGCAGGGGAGGGAGACTCTTCCAGAAGCTTCTGGTGGTGAAGCTGGATGGAGCAGTCGCGTTCTCCAAGTGCTACAGCATTGCCATATTCATCAGAGAGCACCTGTACTTCAATATGTCTGGCAGGTGTTATGCATTTCTCAAGATAGACTCCTCCGTCGCCGAAGGCTGCTTTGCTCTCAGCTACAGCTAATGGATAGGCTTCCTTCAGTTCCTCGGCAGAGTAAGCTGGTCTGATACCGCGTCCGCCGCCTCCAGAGCGTGCTTTGAGCATGACAGGATAGCCGAAAGAAGAAGCTGCACTGATGGCTTCATCTACAGATTCCAGAGTATCTGTACCTGGTATGACGCTCAGACCTGCTTCCTGTGCGATCTTCTTGATGGTTGATTTATCGCTCAGCCTCTCCATTTCCTCTGCGGAAGGACCGATGAAGGATATGCCGTTCTTCCTGCATAGAGCAGCGAATTCTGCATTCTCAGAAAGAAAACCATAACCAGGATGTATCGCCGCCGCTTTTGTAGCCAATGCTGCACTGATGATTCTCTCTGCATTGAGATAACTGTCAGAAGCATTTGCAGGCCCTATGCAGATGCTTTCATCTGCCAGTGCAACAGGAAGGGAGTCCCTGTCGGCTTCAGAGAAAACCGCAACGGATCTGATACCCATTTCCTTGCAAGCTCTGATGATTCTTACTGCAATCTCTCCGCGGTTGGCTATCAGGATTTTGGAGAACATACGCTTTCCTTATCTGTAATGCAGAAGGAAAAAGATGCTGAGATGGCAAGATTACCATCCACATAGCCTTCTCCTTCACCGAAGTAGAATGGTCCTTTAGAGCGTGTTATCCTGCATTTTGTCTCGAATGTATCTCCGGGACGGACAGGTGAACGGAAGCGTACTTTGTCCAGACCTGCATAGACAGGGAGTTTGTCACTGGAGATTGTTCCATCGAGAAGCACACATGCAGACTGCGCAAGGATTTCGCACAGAATGACACCTGGTACGATAGGAAAAGATGGAAAGTGGCCATCGAGGAAGAATTCAGTTCCTTTGACAGTGTATTTACCATGAGCTTCGTCGCCGACTCTCTCTACCTCATCCAGAAGCAGCATGCTGTTTCTGTGTGGCAGAATATTCATGATTTCCTCTCTTGTCATCCTTTACCTCCCGATTCTGAAAAGCGGTGCACCGTATTCGACTATGCTGCCGTTATTCGCATAGATCTCCAGTATCGTGCCATCTTCTTCTGCTGTGATTTCATTCATAAGCTTCATTGCTTCGATGAGACATAGCGTATCACCTTTCTTCACCTGGCTTCCCACATGTACAAAAGGCTCTGCGTTCTCTGCAGAAGCGGAGTAGAAGACTCCTACCATCGGAGATGTGATGATACTGCCTTCTTCTTTTTTTGTTTCTGCAGGAGCTTTTTCTGCTGTACTTGTTTCAGGAACGATGTACGTTTCTGGAGCTTTTGGACTTCTGTTGCCATATTCAAGGCGAAGTTCGTAGCCATCTTCCTTGACTTCGAGACCTGTAAGCCCCAGTTCTTTCATCAATCCTGCATATTTTCTGATTGCTTCTTCTTTCATCACACTCTCCTGAAAGCCAGACAGGCATTGTGACCACCGAATCCAAGCGAGTTGGAAAGTGCGATATCGATTTTCTTTTCACGTGCGGTGTTTGGAACATAATCGAGATCACACTCCGGATCCGGTTCGATGAGGTTGATCGTAGGCGGAATGACTGATGTCTCGAGGGCCTTGAGGCATGCGATGGCTTCGATAGCTCCTGCAGCACCAAGCATGTGTCCTGTCATGGACTTTGTGGAACTGATTACAGCTTTTCTTGCCTCTTCTTCTCCCAGAGCTCCCTTGATGGCAATGGTCTCACCTTTGTCATTGAGAGGAGTTCCTGTTCCATGTGCATTGACATAGACGCTTTCTCCAGCCTTGTAGCCTGATTCCTTCATGGCTTCCACCATAGCTCTTCTGCCTCCGTCTGCATCCGGTCGTGGTGCTGTTATGTGATATGCATCGCATGTGGAACCATAACCAGTGACCTCTCCGTAGATCTTCGCTCCTCTCTTTACAGCGTGCTCATACTCTTCGAGGATAAGTGCGCCAGCTCCTTCTCCGATGACAAAGCCTGCACGGCGCTTATCGAATGGGAGGGAAGCCGCATTTGGATCTGTTGCAGTGGAGAGAGCCTGCATGTTGATGAATCCTGCAACGCCAGGCTCAGAGATTGCCGCTTCTGCACCTCCGGAGATGATCGCATCTGCGTAACCGTGTCTGATAGCTCTGACAGCCTCTCCGATAGCATTTGAGCCAGAGGCACATGCAGTGACTGCGGGAAGAGCTGCATTCTGGCAATTGAAGCGGATAGCAATCATGCCAGCGGCCATGTTTGGGATCATCATAGGAACGAAGAACGGTGAAACACGTCCCGGGCCACGCTGCAGAAGCTTGTTATGCTCTGCAGTGAATGTCTGGATTCCGCCGATACCGCTGCCGAAATATACACCGATTCTCTCTGGTGGAAGAGTGCCGATGATTCCGCTTTCCTCGACAGCCTGCACAGCTGCTGCAATGGCGAACTGAGCGAATCTGTCGGAACGCAGTGTATCTGATTTCTCCATCCAGTCACGTGCATTGAAGTTCTTGACTTCTGCATCAAGCTTGGCTTTGTAATCTGTTGTATCGAAGTATGTGATTTCCCCGATTCCGCAGCGTCCTTCAATCATGCCATTCCATGCTTCCTCGACGCTGTTGCCGATCGGCGTTATGGCGCCGAGACCAGTAACTACGACTCTTCTGTATTCGCTCATCTCTTTTCTCCTATTACATTGCGATTCCGCCATCGACTCTCAGTACTTCTCCTGTGATATAAGGAGAAGAGAGAAGGAAGATGACAGCGGACGCGACATCGGAAACTTCTCCCATCCTTCCAAGAGGAATGGTCTTGAGAAGCTCTGAGTTATCTTCTGTGATATTCTTTGTCATATCTGTGTGGATGAATCCGGGAGCAACGGCATTGCATGTGATTCCCTTCGGAGCAAGCTCTCTTGCTGTTGCTTTTGTCAGTCCCACGATTCCTGCTTTCGAAGCTGAATAATTAGCCTGTCCTGCGTTTCCCATGAGGCCTGAGACAGAACTGATGTTGACGATTCTGCCGCATCTGTTCTTGATGAAAAGAGCGGCCGTGTGGCGGATCATGTTGAAAGCACCTTTCAGGTTCACGCTCAGAACGCTGTCCCAGTCTGATTCCTTCATGAATGCTATAAGGCCATCGCGTGTGATACCTGCATTATTGACGAGGATTTCAATATTGCTGCCGAAATCCTTTCTGATGTCTGCAATGACGGCTTTTGTCTCTTCAAATGAAGCGACATTGCATACATAGGCTCTGGCTTTCACGCCTTTCTTCTCACATTCATTGATTGTGTCGGTAGCTTCATTTTCATCGCCGACATATACTATTGCGATATCATAACCGAGAGCGGCAAGGCGAAGTGAGACTTCCCTGCCGATTCCTCTTGAGCCACCTGTGACGATAGCTGTCTTTCCTTCAGCCATTTGAGACCTCCGTAGTGATTTTCTTAATGCTTTCAGCATCTGATACATTGAATGTTCTGACGCTGCTGTCGATTCTCTTAATCAGTCCTGTAAGAGTTGTGCCGGGTCCGACTTCGATGAATGTGTCGATACCGTCGGCTATCATGTTCCTGACGATGGTTGTCCATCTGACAGGAGATTCTATCTGTTTTGCAAGAAGGGGTTTTGGATCTCCTTCGTATCTTTGTCCTGTCACATTTGAATAAATCGGCAGGAGCGGGGTTGAGAATTTGTAGTTCTCAAGTTCTTCAGCGAAAGCTGTTGCAGCTTCATGCATGAATGGTGAGTGGAATCCTCCCGCAACATTCAGCCTCATTGCTCTGCCGCCTTCTTCTTTTACCTTTGCCTCGAACTCTGCAATTGAATCAGCTGCTGCTGAGACAACAACCTGTCCTGGCGAGTTGTAATTCACTGGATAGACCTGATGAAAGAGAGAGGCAATCTCTTCTACTTTTTCATCGGACAGCTTCAATACCGCAGACATTACAGCAGGATGGCTGTCAGCTTCCTTCTGCATCAGGCGTCCGCGTTCTGTGACGATTCTGAATCCGTCTTCAAGGGACACAATGCCCGCTTCACTCAGAGCCGCTATCTCTCCAAGTGAGAAACCTGCCACTGCATCTGGTTTTATTCCTGCTTCTTTCAATGCAGCAGCTGCTGCACTTTCCGTCAGATACATGCATGGCTGTGTGTTCTCTGTCTTCTTCAGATCCTCAGCACTGCCTGAAAAACACATCTCCAGGGTACCTTTCCTGATCGCATCCAGCTTGTCTGAGACACTTTTTGCGGCAGAAGAGGAAGCATAGAGATCCTTTCCCATGCCAGGGGCCTGAGCACCCTGACCGGAGAAAACGAATGCTATTTTACCCATTTCATTGCTCCTCTGAGGATGGGCTCAGCACCTTCGATGACTTCTTTGACTATCTCAGCAGCTGGCTGGATATGGTTGACCATTGCAGCAATCTGTCCCGCGAGGAAGCAGCCATTCTGCAGGTCTCCGTCTTTTACTGCCTTTCTCAGGGAACCTACACCGAGTGCTTCAAGCTCTTCATCGGGCATGCCCCCGAATTCAGCCTTAGCATACTCGCGTGCGAAATTGGTCCTTAAGGAACGCACAGGATGCCCAAGTTTTTTTCCTGTCACCATTGTGCATAAATCGCCTGCTTTGATGATTTTCTCTTTGTACACATCGCTGATAGAGCATTCTTCAGCACTGAGGAATCTCGTTCCCATCTGGACACCGACTGCTCCAAGCATGAAAGCTGCTGCGACACCACGGCCGTCAGCGATACCGCCTGCCGCGATGACTGGAAGATCTGTGGCATCGACAACGAGCGGCACGAGAACCATAGTCGTGAGTTCCCCGACATGTCCACCGCTTTCTCCACCTTCTGCAATCAGGGCTGAAGCTCCAAGCCTGGTCATTAGCTTTGCCATGGCGACAGAGGCTACGACCGGGATGACTTTAATGCCTGCATTCTTCCATGCGTCCATGTACTTTGATGGTTTGCCTGCTCCTGTCGTGAAGACTGCCACGCCCCCTTCTGCTGCGACCTGAGCCACGTCATCGGCATACGGACTCATAAGCTTGATGTTGACGCCGAAAGGCTTGTCGGTGAGTGATCTGGCGGTTCTGATCTCAGCTCTGACATAATCAGCAGGTGCATTGCCTGCGGCGATGATGCCCAGACCGCCTCCATTGGAGACGGCTGCTGCGAGACGACCGTCAGCTATCCAGGCCATTCCGCCCTGGAACACCGGGTATTTGATACCCAGCATCTGACAAATCGGGGTCTCAATCATCGATTAGTTCTCCTTGCTCTGAATGAAGGAGACGAGGTCTCCGACTGTCTCGATCTTCTTGTCGAGCTCAATGGAGATACCGAGCTTGTCCTCAAGCTCCATCAGAAGCTCGACTGTATCAAGTGAGTCGATTCCGAGATCACGGAAAGTGCTCTCCATCTTTACATCATCTGGATTGCAGTCTGTTCTCTCTGCAACTGTTTCTGCGATAGCTTTGAAGATTTCCTGTTCTGTCATGTTTAGAACTCCTTTAGCAAATGCTGCTAATACAATTTGACAAAATTCAGGTTTTTGTCAATAAAAAGAATTCACTATATAAACCACGTGCGCGATAAATAGATATAAATAGTCAGTTAAAAGGAGGGGTATAGCTATAATCTACTATATCAAACTAGAACGAAAAATCACTTTTATGTTCTACTTTGATTTAAACTAGTGATAAAATCAGGGGGCTGAAAATTCCTTTTTCTGCTAGTGGTGTGCAGCCCTCGGTTCCTGTCCATCGGTTTTCTGCTTATATTCTTCATATGGAAGATACCCGTAAACTGACGTATGGCAATTATATTTCCCTCTGTTCTCTGGTCGCTGTCAGGCCGCTTCCGGTGACTGTTTCCTGGTCCACGGACTGCCCGGAGGCAGAGAATGCCGCTGATGCTGTGAGGATTATAAGGCAGAGGAAAGCAGAGCCCGGGGTTTCTTCGTTTGACTCTGGCTGGATCTCTGTTGCATCTGATGCTTATAAGAATAGAACCGGCGAGCCTTTTGTAATCTCGCTGAAGGTTGAGGATATCGTCAGATGTGGCTTCATGCTTTCCACCCGGACAGGAACAAGAGAAGGTTTTTATCTTTTCAGCGGGAAAAGGACACTGTTCAGGACAAAGAAGGAAATAGAGCTGTTTGTCCATTCTTCAGGGATTATCCTCCACCTCGATGGAAAAACAGCAGAATACAGGAGAATGCTTGTCTGAAGCTTTTGTCCTTTCATTCTCTGCTGTAGGATAGTGTCATGCAGTATGTAAGGAATATTGTTTTCACAGTTCTGTTGTTATTATGTGTTTCCGCTCTCTTTGCTTCTCCTGATTATTCTCTTCAGGAGAACTGGGCTTATTATTGTGAAGGAGATGGAAAGCCTGTTGATCTTTTCCTTGTCTGTCCCACAGTGGATATGGGGGAGAAGGGAAATGAGAATATGTCTCTTGAGGATGAAGATACAAAAGCCTCATTTGTCGGAGCTCTTAATATGGAGAGGGGGATATATGAAGATGTCTGTGTGATGTATGCACCTTTCTACAGGCAGATGACATTCCCGCTATATGCTGAAAGAAGGGCTGAGGATGGGGAAGCTCTGACAGTAGCATATGGTGATATCGAAGAAGCTTTTCTCTTCTTCCTGGAAAGAACTGATGAAGAGAGGCCTTTCATACTTGCGGGATTTTCCCAGGGTGCTCAGCTTGTACTCATGCTGCTGGAAGAGTATTTTGATGATACAGAGCTCCAGGACAGGCTTGTTGCTGCATATTGCATCGGATGGAAGATCACCGATGATGACCTGAATGCGTATCCTCATCTCAAGCTGGCTGAACGTGCAGATGATACCGGGGTGATTGTTTCATTCAATACCGAATCCCCTGATACTGAAGATTCGATTATTGTGCCTGCGGATACTTATACATATGGAATCAATCCATTGAACTGGAGATGTGATTCTGAAATAGCGCAGCGGGAACTGAACATCGGAGCCTGTTTCACTGATTATTCTGGAGCAATCATAAAAGAAGAACAGTTCCTGACAGGTGCTTATCTCGATGAAGAGAGGGGCACGCTCAAGGCTATCGATATAAATGCAGAGGATTACAGCTCATCGCTCTTTCCCGCTGGTGTCTACCATCTTTATGATTACCAGTTCTTCTTCAGGAATCTGGAAGAGAATGTGCGTGTGCGTTCCGGGGCATGGCTGGAAGACCATGGTATATTGGTAGATTGAGGATGATTATGAAACGCTTCTTGATATTTCTTTTCCTGTCGCTTTTCTCTCTGCTTTATGCGGCGGAGTATGAGGAGATTATGCGTTCAGCGCTTTCAGATAGCCCTTCAGCAGAGCAGGCTGAGATCCATCATGAGTCAGGCTTGATTTCTCTTCTGGAGGCGGAGCTGGATGATGAATATGATTTCTCTGCTGAAATTGCTGTCTCTCCTCTTGATGATGGAATCAGGAGATTGAATGTTGATAGTCTTTCTTTCTCACTGGTTACTCCCGATGATGACACAACGATTTCTGCATCGGTTCCGTTTGCTTTTGCATATGATATGTCCGGAGGCTTTTTGGTGCCATCAGCCTCTTTCCGCCATGTCTTTGACTGGGGACATGATGATGAGACGCTTAAAGATCTGCAGCGGGAAGTTCTTAGCATGTCCGTTTCCAGGGAGTATCAGGAGGATATGCTTTCCATAAAACGCAGCGTGATATCGATTCTCTCAGAGCTTCTTTCCAATGAGAAAGCGGCAAAAGAAGCTGAAGAGGCTCTTCGGGATGCAGTGAAAGAGAAAGAGGATGCCCTGACGCTTGGAATTGTCACAAAGGATTCTCTTTCCTACCTTGAACTGGAGCTTGGAGAGCAGAGGGCTGAAGACAGTCTTGCCATATTGCAGAAGGAACATGAGGCACTTGTGATCCGGTACCAGACGCTTACAGGGCTTGAATGGGATGGGCTGGAAGTAATTCCGGAGCCTTCATTTCCGGATATCCTTTCCTGTACAGCTTCTTCTGCAGTGAAAGAAGCAGACATCCAGGCAGAGATTGCCAGAGAGGAAGTACTGGTGGCAGAGAGCCTGCAGAATCCTGAACATCTGGTGACTGGAGTGAATGCTGGTGGCTACATTGGTATCGGGGAGGGCATCAGGAGTGAAGAAAATCCTTTATCGCTGGAAGGAGTCATCGGCTGGGAGGGAAAGAACTGGACTCTTACAGTTTCCGGTGGCGGGGTATGGGATTCCTCCTTTTCCTTTTCTCCTCAGCTCACTCTCTCTGCAGGCTTCCAGAGTGGAAGCGGTAAAAGCGATGAGCTTGAGATGCGCTCACTGAGAAATACAGCCAGAATGAGAGAAGTAGAAGCATCTGACCAGAGGCGCAGTTTCAATGAGAACGTTCAGGATCTTTGGGGGCGTATCCTTCGCTGGGAGCGTGAAAAAGGAGAACTGGAGGCGACGCTCAGGTATCAGGAAGCACTTTCAGGGATGCAGGAGCTGAAATATGAGCGTGGTATGATTACCAAAGAAGAACTTGATGAAAGCCGTAATGAGCTTTCGTCTTTGGCGATTGATTATGACATCAAGAAACTTGAGGGGTTGGCCTTGGAAGCAGAAGCTGAATCCCTGATTCTCTAGGGGGATATATGAATAAAAAGAAAAATAAGAAGTCAGGAAGGAGAATTCTTTGCATCCTGCTCGTGTTTCTGGTCCTGCTTATAGTGGCTCTTCTCTTCTTCGGGAAGAAAGAAAGCAATGTAACCACAGCTCCAGTCCAGAGGGAGGCTGAAGTTGTTTCCAATACATATACGCAGGTTATTGATATCTCCGGCTATGTTGAACCATATGACAGTCAGACACTGCGTTTCAGATCAACGGGGGCAGTCACTGCTGTATATGTGGAAGAGGGTGACAGGGTTGAAGAGGGAGCTCTTCTTGCCTCCATCGATAATACATCACAGCAGGCTACGCTGCAGGAGATACGGAATCAGATTGAGGAGGCGGAGCTGAATGGTGCACAGCGTGACCTTGAGCTTCTCCGACTCAGGGAGATAGCTGCAGAGAAGTCACTTGAATACACGAATATCGTTGCCCCATTTTCTGGTGAGATTGCTTCTGTTGATGTTGATGAAGGCGACTATTTTGAAGGAGGCGATGAGGTTATTACCATCGTTGACAGGTCCAGACTTAAGGCTACTGTGGAAATCGATGAGATTGATATGCAGTATGTTGAGGAGGGACAGAAAGCTGAGCTCATCTTTGAGTCCTGCCCAGATGAGGCTGTCGAAGCAGTTGTCTCATATATACCTATGCTCGGCCGGTATTCCGATCAGGGAATCGGTGTTGTGGATGTGGAGCTTCTGATAGAGAATCCTCCATCTCTGATCATGCCAGGCTTTACTTTCGAAGGCACGCTGGAGGACGAAGGGGAGGTCGAGATGCTCATCATTCCTCAGAGTGCTATCAGGCGTGGCCGCGGTGGAATGGAGACTGTGAATAAGAAACTCGATGATGGTTCTGTTGAGACAATAGAGATACGGACCTCGTATCTTGGCGAGGGGCTGGCAGAACTTCTTTCTGGAAACCTCAAAGAAGGTGATATCCTTGTCTATGGAGCCACTCAGGGAGGCAGATAGTGAGCGAGGCTATTCTCCTCGATGGAGTTACAAGGTTTTATGAGGTCGGTGATACGACAGTCCATGCTCTTGATGGTGTATCTCTTGCGATTGAAGAGAAATCCTTCACCGCGATAGTAGGTCCCTCCGGTTCAGGCAAGTCGACACTGATGGCTCTGATCGGATGTCTGGATGTTCCGACATCTGGCCGCATCCTCATCGATGGTGAGGACACAAGCGGTATGGATGATGATGAGCTTGCTTATATCAGGAACAGGAAAATCGGTTTCGTATTCCAGCATTTTTCGCTTCTTCCAAAGCTGTCGGCCCTGGATAATGTTTCTCTTCCGCTTCTTTACAGAGGTACCGGAAGCAGGGAAAGAAGGGAGAAGGCAGAGGAGATGCTGGAACGGGTGGGGCTGAAGGACCGCATGAAGCACAGGCCTTCAGAGCTTTCCGGTGGGCAGAAGCAGCGTGTCGCTATTGCACGTGCTTTGATTACCGAACCTGCGATAATCCTGGCTGATGAACCTACAGGAGCTCTTGATTCAGCCACAGGCAGGGAAGTGATGGATATTTTCCACAGCCTGCACAGGGAAGGGCATACAATAGTGCTTGTCACGCACGATCAGAAACTCGCATCAGAGTGCTCAAGGATGATCGGAATCAAGGATGGGAGAGTCGAATATGATGCTTCGTGAGAATATTCTGATGGCTCTTGCCTCGATGGCTGGAAACAGACTCCGTACCTTTCTCTCGCTTCTTGGCATCATGATCGGTGTTGCTTCTGTCGTAACGATTCTCAATCTGGGACGGAGTGTCTCTGAAAGCATCTCCGAGTCATTCGAGATCGGTGGACTGGATACAGTGAATATAATGCCGATGGGTGTTGCCAGAGAGACGATGATTTTCACAGAGGAATTCGCTTATGACATTGCCAGAGAGGTTGATGGGATCAAGGAAATCCTTCCGACGGTCTCTTCATCTGCCAATGTAAGAAATGGGCAGGAAATCATCTCTGGCGTCCAGGTCCAAGGCGTGACATCGGGTTATTTTGCCTCCAACGCACTTGAGACATCTGACGGTGAGTTCTTTGAAGCTGTGGATAATATCAACAGAAGGCAGGTCTGTGTAATAGGCGCGGAACTTGCTGAAGAGCTTTTCCCGGAAGGAAATCCGGTGGGGAAGTACATCTCTGTTTTCAGGAGGCAGGCGAAGAGCTTTCTTGTCCTCGGTGTGCTGAAGGAGAGGGATGAATCTCTTGGTTCTTCTTACAACAATGCTCTCTTCATGCCATACAATACCTACACGCAGCGTTTCCGCCGTACAGATCAGGTTGGAACCTATGTCGTCAAAGTGGCGGATGGACATGACGCTACTGTGGTCGCTGAAGACCTTGAAAGATATCTGAATCAGATATCAGGAGAGGATTATTACAGGATCTTCAGTCCTGCGACCATCAAGGAGATGAGTGACAGTGTCATGTCTACATTCTCGATTTTCCTAGCCGCAATCGCTGCGATTTCCCTCGTTGTCGGTGGTATCGGAATCATGAATATCATGCTTGTTTCAGTTGTAGAAAGAACTGGGGAGATCGGTATCAGGAAAGCATTGGGTGCAACACCTAAGCAGATCAGGAGCCAGTTCCTTGTAGAATCTGTGACACTCTCCATTTCCGGTGGGCTGATAGGGCTTTTCATCGGAACGGTTCTCAGTTTCGCTGCTGTCAGTATCGCAGGATGGACGCTTTACATCTCTGCAGGGGCTGTTATCGTCTCGCTGTCCTTCTCTCTGATAATAGGTATGTTCTTCGGCTGGTATCCTGCTGCAAAGGCTGCCCGTCTGGAACCGATGGAAGCACTGCAGCGCGAATGAATCCCAGGTGAAAAATAGCAAAAAAGAGCTATCATATTGAGAACATAAAGAACAGATTATATGATAAATGTAACACGCGAATCGGAGGTTGTGATGATCAGTCAATATTTTGTACCTACCAAGGTGATTTTCGGCCAAGGAGCTGAAAATGAAGTCGGAACACAGCTGGAGGCTTTCGGAGCAAAGAGAGTTCTTCTTGTGTATGGCGGACACTCTGCGGAGAAATCCGGGCTTCTTGGAAAGGTGAGGGGTATCCTCAATGAACATGGGATATATTTCCACGAACTCGGAGGGGTGAAGCCTAATCCGAGAATCAGTCTGGCCCGTGAGGGTGTGAGAATCTATGGAGAGGATGGCCTTGATTTCATTCTCGCAGTAGGCGGCGGCTCTGTAATCGATACGGCCAAGGCAATCGGATATGGTGTATTCGGCGATTGCGATCCATGGGATTTCTACTGCGGGAAGAGAGTTCCTTCCGGGTCGGCTCCTGTCGGTGTCATCCTGACTATGGCTGCTGCTGGAAGCGAGATGAGTGACAGCTCGGTTCTCACGAATGAGGACGGAGGTCTGAAGAGAGGCTGCAACAGCGATTACTGCAGAGTGAAATTCGCACTCATGAATCCGGAACTCACATATACTGTCCCTGATTACCAGACATCATGTGGCACTGTTGATATCATTATGCATACCCTTGAAAGATATTTCCATGCAGGAAAGGGGCTGGATTTCACAGATGATCTTTCATTTGCCTTGATCAGATCTGTTATGGAGAATGGAAAGATTCTTCATAAGAACCCTGCAGATTATGATGCAAGAGCGAATGTCATGTGGGCTTCCAGTCTTTCCCATAATGGCCTTATGGCTACTGGAAATCCAAGCAAAGGTGACTGGGCCTGCCATCAGCTTGAACATGAGCTTTCAGGTATGTTTGACATTGCACATGGTGCAGGACTTGCGATTGTATTCCCTGCATGGGCAAGCTATGTGGCCTCCACAGACTATTCACGCTTTGCAAAGCTTGGAAAGCATGTTTTCGGAATTGAGTGCACCGATGATAAGGAAGCTGCGGAGAAGACGATTGAGGCTTTCAAGGCTTTCTTCTCTTCTCTTGGTATGCCGGTATCACTTGCTGA